>SXPV01000097.1 GCA_005793215.1 Actinomycetota bacterium | reverse complement strand
GTGCTTCCCGTGATCGGCACGGTGACTTGTTTGCCCGTGCGGTCGTCAATGATCGTGATCGTTTCAGCCATCGTTAGGCCTTTCCGTCTCTCGTTATCGGGAGCTTCCTCTCCCAGACACTTACGCTACTTGGCGATCGCGCCCGCGCACCGAGTTCAACGTCGCCGACGCCGTGCGGCTACCTCGATTTACAGCGGGCCGTTGTCGTGCTTGCGACGCGGGAACTTTTCGCGCTTGCTCGACAGCATGTCGAGGGCGGCCAGCACTTCGATTCGTGTTTCTTCCGGTGTAATGACCGAGTCCACGTAGCCACGCTCGGCGGCCACGTACGGATTGAGGAGACGTTCTTCGTAGTCCCTCTCAAACTCGGCGCGTTCCTCGGGCGTTGCGCGTCGTTGCAAGATCGCAGCAGCCTGCCCGGCACCCATTACGGCCAGTTCGGCGGTGGGCCAGGCGATGCACACGTCGTTACCCATTCGCTTGCTGTCCATCACTATGTAGGCACCGCCGTAACTCTTGCGCAAGATCACGCACACTCGCGGCACGGTGGCACGTCCGTAGGCGAACACCAGTTGTGCGCCGTGGCGAATCATGCCGCGCCATTCAAGGTCCTTGCCGGGATAAAAGCCGGGTGTGTCCACGAGCGTGACGATCGACAAGTTGAATGCATCGCAGAACGCAACGAATCGCGCCGCCTTCTGCGACGCCTGTATGTCGAGAGTTCCCGCCAATGCCAACGGTTGATTCGCCACGATGCCAACCGCGCGACCGCCGATCGAGGCGAGCGTGGTCACCACGTTGTTGGCCCAACCGGCGCGAAGCTCCAGGTGTATTCCGTCGTCCACGATGGATTCGATTACGTGTCGCACGTCGTAGCTGCCGGTGGGCGACGGCGGAAGAATGGTGTTCAACTCCGGGCAGCGACGCTCGGCGGGGTCGCCCGAGTCGATGATTGCCGGCAGGTCGTCCACATGGTCGGGGAGGTATCGCAACACTTCGTTGAGCAACTCTTCGGCGTGTGCCAAGTCGTTGGCCACCAGATTTGCCACACCACTTTGACGACTGTGAATGTCGGTGCCGCCGAGTTCTTCGTTGGTGACCTCGACACCGGTCATCTGCGCCACCATCAATGGCCCCGACACGAACGCAAACGATTCGGTGGTCATGATTACTAGATCACACAAACCGATGAGGAGTGCGGGACCAGACACCGCCGGACCATCGACGATGGCGATCGTGGGCACAACACCCGAGCATTCGGTAATCATTCGTGCTGCTTCACCCCAACCGTGCAGTGCAGACACACCCTCGCGCAGGTCGGCTCCCGACGACGCCAACGACAACACCAGCGGCAAACGCTTGTCGCGAGCCATCTGTGCAGCGTTTCGTAAAACGCCTGATGCAGCCGATGAGAGCGCGCCGCGGTGCACCTCGTCTTGCACTTCTGCCCACACCACGCGGCGACCGCCGGCCAGTTGTCGCACCGCGGCACTCGCGGCACCCGGCACCTTTCGGGCGAGGTGGACGACCCCGTCGGCGCCGGCAACTCCGTCGGTGCCAGCGCGGGACTGTTCCACCGTCGTCACAACGCGCAAGGCTAGACGCAGCCCGGCACGTCGCTTAGCCTTGCCACATGTCCGACACCACCGAACGTGACCTCGCCAGCAAGTATGCGGGTGACTTCGCCTGGCCAACCATCGTGCTGTTCGTGGCGCTGGTTGCTGCATACGTGTCGGTCATCGCGCTCGGGGTGTCGAACGCACTGCCGCTGTGGGCCTGCATGTTCATCAATGGCGTGCTCGCGTACTGTTTTTACACCGTCCACCACGAGGCAAACCACGGCAACGTGAGTGGCCGGTACTCAAAACTTCGCTGGATCGACCAGCTGCTGGGCAACGTCGCTGCAATCCCGTTGCATCTCAATTTCGTGTCGTATGCGCCATCGCATCTCTTGCACCACGCGCATACGAATCAGCCCGATCGCGACCCCGACTATTTCATGGCCGGACCAGGGCGAATCATCGTGCCGCGTTGGGTTGCAAGCACCGTTCTGAAGAACGTCCTGGCACTTCCGATCGTTGGGCCGAGAGTCCCGGCGGTACTGCCAGAAAAACTGGCTGCCGGTGCACATCTCTTCGTCACTCGTCGCAAAGGTTTGCGCTATTACACCCAAGCGTGTTTGGCGGTGTTGGCACTCTCGTTCGTTCTGGGAGTTGGAGTCGACGTGTTGTTCCTGTGGTGGTTGCCGGCGCAGATTGGCGCGCTCATTTTGCAGGTGTGGTTCGTGTGGTTACCGCACCATGACTTCAGCGAAACCTCGCGCTACCGCAACACGCGGATTCGCGGTTGGATCGGAAGCAACATCATGTTGTTGGGACAGGACCACCACTTGATCCACCACCTGTACCCGCGGGTGCCGTTCTACCGTTACCGGGCGCTTTACCGCGAGATACGACCCTCGTTGGTGCAGCAAGGTGCGCGAATCCACTTTGGACTCCGCCCCGCCAAGGCCTGAACCGCGCAGCGGTCGTAGCGTTCCTGTGCATGGCGGCTGCCGCGTTCATCGACCTTGATCGCACATTGTTGTCGGGTGCCAGTGGTCCGGTGATCACGGCATCGCTGCGCGCCGCGCGCCTGGTGCCACAGTCGTTCCCTGGCGAGTCGCTCATCTATCGCATCTTCAATACGGTGGGCGAGACACTGCCGTCGATGCTGCTTGCCCGTCAAGGTGCCACCGCAATGAAGGGCAAGTCGCAGCGCCTCGTTCGTGATGCCGCACGAAATGCAATTCCGGAACTCACCACGTTGGTGCAGCCCTTTGCCCGACAAATGATCGACAAACATCGCGCAGCAGGCGACAAGCTGGTGCTCGCCACCACCACGCCGTACGACTTCATTGAAGAGTTCGCCCGCTCGCTCGGTTTCGACGATGTCATCGGCACGCGGTTCGAAGTCGATGCCGGCGGTCTCTACACCGGCGAACTCGATGGTCGCTTCGTGTGGTCGGGTGGAAAACTCGCGGCTGTCAGCGACTGGTGCTCGAGCAACGGAATGAACGTCGCCGACTGTGCCGCCTACACCGACAGCATCTACGACTCGCCACTACTCGAGGCCGTCGGTTCGCCACACGTAGTGAACCCCGATGCCCGATTGCAGGTGCTCGCTGCCGCACGTCGTTGGCCGATTCTCAATCTCGATGTGTCGCCAGGCGTGGTGAAGGTGCCGGTCATCGGCACGGAGTTGCAGAAACTCGCGCTCACGTTTGCGCGTCCCGAGTTGATTCCGTTCGCCAAGTTCACCATCGACGGCACGCACAACATTCCGGCCGACGGTCCGGCGATTCTTGTCGGCAACCACCGCAGCTACTTCGACGTATTCGCGGTATCGCTTACGGTTGCAAAGACCGGTCGTACCGTGCGCTTCCTCGGCAAGAAGGAAGTCTTCGACGCGCCAGTGATCGGTCAACTCGCCGCTGCACTCGGTGGCATTCGGGTGGATCGTGGCACCGGCAGCGACGCACCGCTCGATGCCGCCGCCGCTGCACTCGAAGCAGGGGAGATGGTGGCGATCATGCCGCAGGGCACCATTCCACGGGGTCGCGCATTCTTTGATCCTGCGTTGCAGGGCCGATGGGGTGCTGCACGCCTCGCCATGCGCACGGGTGCGCCGGTGATCCCGATGGGTCTGTGGGGTACGGAGAAGGTGTGGCCGCGCAACTCGCAGGTGCCGATGTTGTGGAATGTGACGAATCCGCCGAAGGTGTCGGTAACGGTGGGCCCGGAAGTGGCATTGCGCCGCGACGCATCATCCGACGTGCTCGCCTCGGCCGCTGATGCTCTTGCTGACGACAACACCAAGCGCATGATGTCGGCCATCATCAACCTGCTGCCGCCCGAAGCCCGCGAGCATCGCGAGCCCACGGAGGCCGAACTGCGGGCAGCCCTCCCGTCGAACTACAAGGGCGATCTCAACGCCGAGTTCACGCGTCGCCCCGGCACCGACTAGCTCCCGCCCCGCGCCACACCGGCCCGCCCGGCCCGCGCTAAACCGGCACCGACTAGCCCCGCCGCCCTCGCCAAGCCCCGAAAACTGGGGTTTTCCAAGTTTTGGACTCAGTCCAAAACTCTGCTACAGTCATTTCGTGTTCTTTGACCCACTCGCCACGCTGCGCACGCATCGCTTGCCAGTCACTGCGCAGCGTCTTGCCGTGTTGCGCGCCGTGCACAGCAACCCGCACGCCACCGCCGAGCACATTGCATCCGTTGCCACACAAGACCTCGGTTCGATCTCCAAGCAGTCGGTGTACGACACGCTCACCACGATGGTCGAGCGCGGAGTCCTTCGCAAGATTCAACCCGTTGGTTCGGTGGCTCTGTACGAAAATCGCGTGGGGGACAATCACCATCATGTGGTGTGTCGCTCGTGTGGTGCAGTCGGCGACGTGGATTGCGCGGTCGGTTATCGGCCGTGCTTGACTGCATCGCATACGCACGGGTTCGTTATCGACGAGGCCGATGTGTCCTACTGGGGCACCTGCGCAACCTGCGCCAAAAATCGCAAGACAGCCGTGAAAAGGAAAACGAATACCAAAACAACCCCGAAACAGAAAACCACAACCAAGAAAAGGAAAGTAACCACATGACCGACGTACAGAAATCAGCAGCAGAGGGCACCGCAAAGTGCCCGTTCACCGGTGCGGTGACCGACAACAAGATGGCACCAACCAACAAGGATTGGTGGCCGAATCAACTGAACATCCGCGTGTTGCACAACAACCCCGTTGTTGGCGACCCGATGGACCCCAACTTTGACTACGCGAAGGAATTCGCCAAGCTCAACCTCAGCGCAGTAGTTGCTGACCTGAAGAAACTCATGACCAACTCGCAAGCGTGGTGGCCAGCCGACTACGGGCATTACGGTCCGTTCTTCAT
>SXPV01000096.1 GCA_005793215.1 Actinomycetota bacterium | reverse complement strand
GGTGTCGACGATGATCTTGCGACCCGTCAATCCGGTGTCGGCGTGCGGTCCACCCTTGACGAACTCACCCGTTGGATTGATGTACACCGCGTAGTCGTCCTTGGCGAATTGCACCGGAACTACGGGACGGATCACCTGTTCGATGAGATCCGGACGGATGACGGTGTCGCGTGAGATTCCGTCGGCGTGCTGCGTGCTGATGAGCACGGTTCGCAGACGAACGGGTACCCCGTCTTCGTAGTCGAACGTGACTTGTGTCTTGCCGTCGGGACGCAGATACGGAATTGCGCCGGACTTGCGAACCTCGGTGAGTTGCTCGGCCAAGCGGTGCGCCAAGAAGATCGGCAACGGCATCAACTCGGGGGTTTCGTTGCATGCATAGCCGAACATCATTCCTTGGTCGCCCGCACCTTGGGAGTTCAGACGATCTTCGCCGCTCTTGCCACCACGGAGTTCTTCGCTCTTGTCGACACCCATCGCGATGTCGCTCGACTGCTCATCGATACTGATGATGACGCCACAGGTGTTGCCGTCGAAGCCGTATGCGGCGTTGTCGTACCCGATGTCCTTGATGACGCTTCGTGCCAATTTGGGAATGTCGACGTACGCCGATGTGGTGATTTCACCCGCGACGACACACAAACCCGTGGTGAGGAGCGTCTCACAGGCAACGCGACCCAGAGGGTCTTCGGCAAGAATCGCATCCAACACCGAGTCGCTGATCTGGTCAGCCATCTTGTCGGGGTGACCCTCGGTAACGCTCTCCGAGGTGAAGGTGTACTTGCGAACCATGCGCGCGACTTACTCGGGCTGTGCTTCGGCGTCCTGCGAAGCAGCGAGTGCATTGGCTTCGTCTTCTTGACGCTGCAGTTCTGCAATCTCGGCTCGAATCTCGTCCAGCGTCTTGGGGATGAATCGGACCTTGTCGGCGGCGATCTCTTCGAACGCCACGGAGAGGTGCTTGGTGCTGACGGACTCCACCGTCGGACCCACAACGCTGCCGGTCTGGAGGTTGCCGAAGTACTCGGTGATCTCGCGGGCACGCTTGGCGGCCAATGTGACGAGACTGAACTTGGACTTGGTGCGACCCATCAGCTTTTCGATTGCGGGAGACATCATGGAACTTTCGGGGGTGTTGCTCACAGGACTCCTTGGAACGTGGGACTTCTCGTTGGCCCGAGCCGAAGGCTCAGGACCCCTGAATGCTAGCGGCGCGACGCGCCCCGGCGATGATGTCCAGCATGTCGGTGATGGTCTTGTCGATGGTGTGGTTGACGATGACATGATCGGCCAAGGCGATACCCACTGGCTCCTCTTCTTCGGCCTTTCGCAGGCGTTGATCAACCTTGCGCTCGTCATCCCCGCGTACCATGAGGCGCTCACGTTGCTCTTCGCGTGAGGGCGGCAACACGAAGATCAACACGGCCTTGGGGTTCTGCTGTTTGATCTGGCTTGCGCCATCCACTTCGATCTCCAGGACGATGTCCATTCCTGCCGGCGCGGCAGGATTGGGCGTGCCGTAGTAATTACCAAGAAAGCTGGTCCACTCGAGAAACCCACCGGCATCGATCTTGGTTTCGAATTCGTCACGCGTAACGAACTTGTAGGCGTCTGCTGCTTCGCCGGGCCGGCGTTCACGCGTGGTCCACGAACGACTGAGCCACAACTCGGCATCTCGTTTCATGAGCTCGCCTACCACCGTGCTCTTGCCCACGCCACCCGGCCCCGACACCACGAACACCAATCCACTCATGTCAATACCTCGACGAGAGCTGCACGCAGCTCCAGCGGCACCTCGCCTACGCGTGTGCGCTCGCCGAGACCATGGTCTTCCAATGCCCGTCGGGCTCGCACCTTGCCAACCCCGGGCAATACCTCGGCAACCTTGACCAGATACACGTAAGCGCTCACTTCGCCAGCGTTATCCGCACGTGCAAACACTTCCGAAAGCGTCACTTGGCCGTCGCGAACCGACGCCACAAGTTGGTCGATGCGACTGCGCAGGCCCGTGAGTCGTTGCAACACTTCGTCGCTGCGGCTCGCTACCTCTGGCGTCACTGCCATAACGGAAGGCTAGTGCGCACTCCCGGTGATCTCTTCCCACGACGAGATGTCTCGACGGTGTGCCCAACGCAACATGTCACGCTGAATCTTCATCGCAGCACGCGGGTCGGCAAACGTTGCAGTACCAACCTGCACGGCATTGGCGCCCGCCATCATCAGCTCCAATGCGTCGTTGGCGCAGGAAACTCCGCCGACTCCGATGATCGGCACATCAGACAAGGCGGCTCGCACGTCGAACACGCTGCGTACGGCAACTGCATGCATCGCTGCCCCACTCACACCGCCACCACCATTGCCGAGTACGGGTCGCCTGGAGTCCGTGTCGATTGCCATGCCCAGCACCGTGTTGACCAACACGAGGGCATCGGCGCCAGCGCTCGACACGACCCCGGCAATCTCCACGAGTCGGTCGGTGTTCGGGCTCAATTTTGCCCAGACCGGGACATGAGGTAGCGCACGTCGAACAGCGGCCACGACTCGCGACGATTGGACTGCATCGTGTGCAAACATGCTGCGTGCGTGTTCCACGTTCGGGCACGAGAGATTCACCTCGACAGCAACGAGTCCCGACGCGGCGTTCGATAATGCGAGCGCTGCCGCTTCGTACTCACTCTCACGAAACCCCCAGATGCTTGCCACGACACGGGCGTTACGAGCACGCAATCGCGGAAGATCGTGGGCAATCCACTGTTCGACACCACGACCCTGCAGTCCGACTGCATTGATCATGCCGCCGGACAGCGCATGCAACCGCGGTGCCGGATTGCCCTGCCACTCGAACGACGCCACCGATTTCACCACCACCGCCCCGAGTACCGACAAATCCATGTACGCCGCCAACTCATCGGAGTGACCTGCGGTACCAGAGGCAAGGATCACTGGACTTGGCAGCTCGACGCTTCCCACGCGCACCATCGGAAGTGCGAGCAATCTAGCCACCGTGGTACTCCTGGAGCGATCGAATGGCAAGTGGTTCGGCACGGCGCTCGAGCATGCCCTGCACCGCTGCGCGCGCGGCGCGAACGGTGGTCACCAGTGCAACACCTTTCACGTTGGCGGCCTTGCGAATGGCCTCACCATCGCGATGCGTACCACTGTCCTGTGGTGTGTTGATGACGAACACGATGTCGCCTGAATCGATGAGCATCACTGCATCGCTGAGGGGATCGGTGCCGCGCTGCGACACTTTGTTGTTGGTGCCGCGCTGCGACACCTTCCCCACGATCCGTTCCACTGGTACGCCACCTGCCGTCAGCGCGGCCGCAGTACCACTGGTGGCCACCACCGTGCAACCCGCATCAACGAGTGCCCGACCAATCTCCACCGCGGCCGCCTTGTCGCGATCATTCAACGACACGAACACTCGGCCGCTCAGTGGGAGCTCCGTTCCCGCAGCCGACTGTGCCTTGATGAATGCCCGACCGAACGTGCGATCGATACCCATGACCTCGCCCGTGGAACGCATCTCGGGTCCCAACGTCGTGTCCACTTCCGGAAATCGGTTGAACGGCAGTACCGCTTCTTTCACGCTCACGTGTCCGGTGGCCGCGGGCCGCACGAGACCCTCGATGCGAAGTTGTGCCAGCGTGGCTCCCAACATCACCCGACTGGCCACCATCGCCAAGGGCACCCCGGTCGCCTTTGCAACGAATGGCACCGTTCGACTGGCCCGTGGATTTGCCTCGATCACATACACCGTTCCGTCGGCGACCGCGAACTGTACGTTGATGAGTCCGCGCACATCGAGAGCCTCGGCAATCTTTTGCGTGTAGTTCTCAATCGTCGCGATGGCTTGTGCCGACAGGTTCTGTGGTGGAAGCGCGCATGCAGAATCTCCGGAGTGGATTCCCGCCTCTTCGACGTGCTCCATGATTCCACCGATGAGGACTTCTCCTGTTGCGTCACGGATGGCATCTACATCGACCTCCGTGGCATCTTGCAAGAACCGATCGATGAGCACCGGACGACTCGACGATAAGCCACCTTCTCGGCCAAGAGTGCCGAATCGCTCCATCTCCGCCATGGCGTCGGCGAGTTGCTGGTCGTCGTGCACGATTCGCATCGCACG
>SXPV01000015.1 GCA_005793215.1 Actinomycetota bacterium | reverse complement strand
TCGCCCGGCAACATCAACCAGCCATCCACGTTCAGCGGCTGGTCGTACTGACTGATCTGATATGCCTTCGGAAGGTCGGGATAGAAGTAGTTCTTCCGGTGGAAGGTGCACGGCTGCACTCGACAGTTGAGTGCGAGCCCGAGTCGCATCGCCAACTCCACCGCATGGCGGTTGAGTACGGGGAGCGCACCGGGAAGACCGAGAGTGACGGGGTCGATGTTGGTGTTTGGTTCATCGCCGAAGCGGTTGGCGCTGGCACTGAAGAGTTTGGTCTTCGTCGCGAGCTCCACGTGCACTTCGAGACCAACCACCAATTCCCAGCCGTCAATGAGTTGCTCGGCGGTTGCAACCACACTCGACGGATTCATAACGGCACCTTGCGTGGCGCTCATACGGCTCGCTCCAGTTCGGCAGCAACACGGAACATCGGTGCTTCACCCAAGGCTGGTGCGAGCACCTGCACACCAACGGGTAGGCCTGCCTCGCCGGTCCCGAACGGCACGCTCATTGCTGCATGACCGGCCAAGTTGGTGGGAATCGTGAAGACGTCGCACAAGTACATGGCCAATGGGTTGCTGGTCTTGTCACCGAACTTGAACGCCACCGTTGGCGACGTCGGCGTCAGGATGACATCGCAGCGTTGGTAGGCCTTGGCAAAGTCGTCGGCAATGAGTCGACGAACCTTCAGCGCCTTGCCGTAATACGCGTCGTAGTAACCGGCCGACAGCGCGTAGGTGCCGAGCATGATTCGTCGCTTTACTTCATCACCAAAACCTGCGGCACGAGTATCGCCGTACATGGAATTCAAGTCCTTGGCATCCACGCGCAAGCCGTAGCGCACACCGTCGAAGCGCGCCAGATTGCTACTGGCTTCGGCCGGCGCAACCAAGTAGTAGGCAGTGAGGCCGTACGACATCGACGGCATCTGCACATCCACCACGGTTGCCCCAGCGTGTTGCAACGCATCGAAAGCGGCATCGAGCCGCGCGAGTACATCGGGCGACGAACCCTCGGGCATATCGGTGATGCGTCCGATACGCATTCCTTTTACTCCCTGCGACAACACCGGCAGTAGTGCTGGAGCCGGTTGTGGCAACGACGTGGAGTCGAGCGGATCGTGACCCGCAATAATTTCCATCAGCAGTGCCGCGTCGGCCACCGTGGTGGTGAACGGACCGATCTGATCCAAGCTGCTGCCGAATGCGATCAGTCCCTGACGCGACACCATGCCATACGTGGGCTTTACACCAACGAGACCACAGAGAGCGGCTGGTTGGCGAATGCTGCCGCCCGTGTCGCTGCCGAACGACACCGTCGAAAAGCCCGCCGCAACTGCCGCGGCACTACCACCACTCGAACCACCAGGCACACGCGATGTGTCGAGTGGATTGCGGGTTGGTCCGAAGGCCGAATTCTCCGTGCTCGACCCCATGGCGAATTCGTCCAGGTTGGTTTTGCCAACTACCACTGCACCAGCGTCGGCCAAGCGACGCACCACCGTGCCGTCATACGGCGGAATCCAGCCTTCGAGAATCTTTGACGAACAGGTGGTTGCCACCCCACGCGTACACATGTTGTCTTTCAACGCCACGGTGACACCGGCGAGACGACCAACGTTTCTGCCCGCTTTCACGTCCGCGTCGATCTGAGCGGCACGTTCGCGAGCACGATCGGCGGTCACCACGTTGAACGCGTGCACGTCCTTCTCGCGTGCATCGATTGCAGCAAGGTTCTCTTCAAGCACCGCACTGGCGGTGAGCTCACCCGCGGCTACCGAGGCAGCCACGTCGACTGCAGTCCGACGCGTGGTCATCGGCTATTCCTCGAATCCAACGATCGGTGGAACTCGGAACCGACCATCCTGTGCTGCCGGGGCGCTCGCAAGTACCTCGTCGCGGTCAAGCGGCGGCGTCTCCACGTCCTCGCGCAACACATTCGATAGTGGAATCGGCTGGCTCAATGGCTCCACGTTCGACAAATCCAGGGCATCGACATCGCGAAAGTGTTCCAACATGCCGGCAAGTTGGTTGGTCATGCGATCGACCTCGGCATCGGTGAGGTGCAATCGAGCCAAACGAGCCACCTTCATGACGGTCTCGCGAGAAATCGGCTCGGGCACGAGAAATAATGCTACGAGCGCAGATGCACGAGCAAGCCCGACTCGGGCCACAAACTTGGTGGCTGAAGTCCCACTATCTCAAGCTCTCGTCCCGAGCAGCGGATCGGCGTGCTCATCCACTCGGGCAACGTGCGTCCGACACCACCCACATGTCCGAGCGCAACGTGGGAAACGACATAACTACGGTCGGGATCGAGCCCCGGAATACGCCAACGCGGAGCAACCAACCACGGCGAACTCGTCATCTGGACGTAGGCCAGCAGTGCTTCGCTCCGATCGTTTGCATAGACGCCGTGGGCCAATGCGGTGTCGTCGTCGAGATCAAAACGAACCGCATCACCCGAATGCAGCAAAGTTCGATGCTGCTTGTGGAGCCTGATCGCCTCACGCAGTACGAGGCGCTCGTTGTCATCGAGCACACGTGGGTCGCACTCCACGCCCATCCATCCAAAGAGTGCGGTAAGCGCCCGCAACTCCATCCGGTGCGAACGTCCGGTGGTGTGGGATCGACGCGCACCGACGTGCATCCCCAACATCTCATTGGGAACCCACATGCCCACCCCACGCTGAATGTGCTGGCGTTCGAGCGGATCGTTGCAATCGCTGGTCCACACTCGCACGGTGCGCGCCAACACGGCATGATCGATACGGCCACCACCTGATGCACACGATTCGAACTCCACTTGCGGATGCCGTGCACGAAGTGCATCGAGCAATCGGTAGAACGCCAGTGTCTGTCGACGAGCCCCCGACGATCCGTCGGCTGCACTGGCATGAATCAATGGTCGGTTCATGTCCCATTTCACGAATGCAATGTCGTGATCTCGCAACAACGTGTGCAGTTGTTCAAGGACGTGCTCGTACGCAGCCTCGTTGGTGAGATCCAACACCACTTGGTTGCGCGCTTGCACGGGCTCGTACTCGGCTGCGTGCAGCACCCAGTCGGGGTGCGCGCGTGCAACGTCGCTCTCGAGGTTCATCATCTCGGGCTCCACCCAGATGCCAAAGTCCATACCCAAGGAGTTCACATGTGCGATGAGTGGGGCGAGCCCGTTGGGATACACATCTCGCGACACCACCCAATCGCCCAAACCGGCATGGTCGTGGCGGCGCGAACCAAACCAGCCATCGTCCAGGACGAAGCGTTCGATTCCGATGTCGGCTGCAGCGTCGGCAAGCGCCTTCAATTTTTCGGTGTCGTGATCGAAATAGGTCGCTTCCCACGTGTTGAGGAGCACTTTGCGAACCTTTGGTGGCGACACTGGAGACTGCGGCCACGACGAGCTGTTGTGGCCACTCACGTTGCGCACATCTCGATGCATCACCCATGATGCGGGAGTGAATCCCGAAGTTGAGTACGCGCCAACCACCACTGGCGTGGAGTACGCCTCACCCGGTTGCAGACACACCTCACCCGGTAACAACAACTCCCCGAGCTGCGCATAGCGACGACCATCGGGAAGCACTTCTGCCCACAACACGTGGTTACCGCTCCATGCCAGATGACATCCCCACACTTCGCCCGACCACTCGCTGGCCGTCGGCGTGCTCCACCACAACATGGGCGGATATTCGTGCGAGGTTCGACCCGTACGGTTCTCGCTACTCCACGCACCATGATCGATCGTGTATCGATGTGTCGATGCTTCCCGTGACCATCGCCCTGAATACTTCGTGAGATCGCGTGCCTGTGCCGGCACCGGTAGTGACACCGTCAGGGCATCGAGCAAGTAACGCGTATCACCCTCGTTGGTGATCGTGGCGCGGACATGCAATGCTCCTGACGCGGTGACTTCCAGCGCAGTGTCCAACCGCAAGTTGGCAACGCCGTCTCGCGAAGTCGTAGTGAGTGAATGCGGCGTGGCGCTCACATCGCACGAGATGAAACGTGGAGCCCAATCGCGGCCACCAGGACGATGACCAGCCACACCCGGACGAGCGAGCGAGCCAAGCGAGTGCTGCGGCACGATCTGCAGCGCTGGCACCACATCCAGCGATCCATGGGTGAGCGGTCGCTGCGTCATTACTTCAAGCGTTTCGGCATTGGGCGAGTCGAGGACTGCACCCCAATGGACGATCTCGGGCACACCGCCCGATACATCCACCACGACGGATGTCCCGTCGTGCACCAAATGCACCATGCGGGTCACCCCTTGGTGGAGCCGAGCGTTAGGCCAGACACGAATTGCTTGCGCAGCACAAAGAACACGATAAGGGTGGGCAGGGCCGCAATGATCGCACCGGCGGCAAGAAGGTTGTAGTCAGTGACAAATTCGCCTTGCAATCGACCCAAGGCCGAAGTGATCGGTCGCTTCTTGTCGGTGGACATCAGTACCAATGCCCAAAAGAAATCGTTGTAGATCCACGTGGTCATCAAGACGGCAAGTGAGGCCAATGGTGGTCGAAGCAGCGGAAGCATCACATTCCAATAGTGACGAAGCACAGACGCGCCATCCACCAGCGCCGACTCGGAGATTTCCTTGGGAATGGTCTTCATGTAACTAGACAGCACGAACGTGGCAAAACCCATTTGGAAGGCGACGTGAATGAGCACCACACCCCAAGGGGAGTCGTAGAGGAATCTTCGATCTCCCACCACGTCTCCAATGTTGAGGTACAACTTGAACACCGGGATGAATACCAGCTGTGCGGGAAGAAGATTCCCGGCAGTGAACAGCAGCAACATACCCACGTTGAACTTGAAGGAGTATCGGGAAACGACGAAGGCAATCAGGCTTCCAAACACAAGGGTGAGGAAAACTGCTGGAATGGTGATGATGAACGAGTTCCACAAATACGTCGGCAACTGCATCCGAGAGATCGCGTCGGTGTAATTGAAGATTCCGAATTCTTCTGGCATGGAGAACGTGCCACGAGCACGAATCTCCTTGTACGGACGAAACGAACTCCACAGTGTCCAAAGAATCGGGAAAACCCAGAGCATCGCAAACGCACCTATGAAGATTGAAATTGCGCGATCTTTCAATACCTGGGAGTCCCGCAGCGGCGTCACGACACATCCTCCCGGAATTGCTGACGCAGGTACGCAATGATTGGCCCGATCGAGAGAACAAAGAGGATCACTGCATAGGCAGCACCTTTCATCGATGCGCCCTCGCCAGCGATGTTCTGGAAAACCAAGATGCCGAGAATTGGCAGACCAGCACTGGTTCCGTAGATCACGTACACCATGTCAAACGCACGAAGTGACTCAATAATGGTGATCACGATCACAATGATGTTCACTGGACGCATTGCCGGAAGAATGATTTTGCGGAATGTGGCCCACTCTGTTGCACCATCAATTGCCGCAGCTTCTCGAAGTGTTGGGTCGATGGCCTTCAGTCCTGCCAAGTACAACAACATGATGTAGCCGATATGGCGCCACGACGCCATCACCATGATCACGTAGATATTGATGTCATAATTTCCAAAGAACGATATGGCATTGTCAATGTCCCTACCGAGAACTCCGTTGACAAATCCATCAGGACGCAACATGAAGTTCCAGATGATTCCAGTTACTGCCAACGACAGCACTACCGGTAGGTAGTAAGCCGACTGATACAACTTGTGCCCACGAATCTGTCGGTCGATTTGATAGGCAAGAAGCACTCCTGCGGGTGTGGCAAGAAATCCAAACCACAACAGCCAAATGACGTTGTTGCGAAGTGCGTCATAGAAAGCCGGAGTCTTGGTGACGATGTTGTCGTAATTGGCTAGTCCAGCCCACGTGATGTCACCAAAATTGATACCCGTCCAGTAAGTGAACGACAAAAGAATCGTGAGAATTGCCGGAATCCACACCAACACCACGTGAAGCAAGGTGGGAATACCTACGAAGATGCTGAGGGTGAGGCGATCCCCCCGAGAAAAAGCACGTCGGCGACGAGACCGCCGTGGTCTCGTCGCCGACGAACTCATGAATCAATCAACTGCAGTCGCGATGTGCTACCGAGTTGGTTCTGTGAACCTCAGAGCGGTGGAAGCGCATCCCACTGCGCTTGCAAGCTCTCGAGGATCTTGTTGACGTCCTTCGGGTTCTTGAACCAGCTCTGAAAGGCAGGGCCGACCACCGGACCGGCGAAGTCCGGACGGGTGTCACGATCAAGGAACTGCGTGATGTACTTCGCCTCGGCCATGACCGCCAACTGCTGCGTCTGGAATGCGTCGTAGCTCGACGTGTCTTGACCCTTGTTGGCCGAAGTCATCGGCACCCCGGTGTCGAGCATCGCCTGAACGCCTTCCATGTCGCCCGCGAAAGCGAGGAAGTCCTTGCCGCCATCGTTGTTCGAGCCATTCTTCGCAACGCAGTAGCCGTCGATCGGGGCATCGATGGTGTCTCGCTTGTGCTCTGGATTGATCTCCGGGAACGGAATGATCCAGAGATCTTCGTAATCGGCATCGGACTGCTCTTTGAAGTTGCCACCGAACCACGAACCCATCAACATGGCACCGGCCTTGCGCTGCAGCAGTAGCTGCATCGCGCCGTCCCACTCGAGATCAAGCACGTTGTCGTTCATATATGGGACCAACATCTCCCAGTACTTGAACACCTCGGCAGTGCGCGGATCAGTCCACTTCTCTCGACCAGCCAGAAGGTCGACGTGGTACTGGTAGCCGTTGATGCGCGCATTGAGCATGTCAAATGTGCCCATCGCTTCCCAACCGCCTTTGTCGCCAGCGGCGAATCCAATGAGACCCTTCGACTTCATACCGTCGAGCATCTTCATGAAGTCGTCCCAGTTGTAAATACCATCGGGATCGATACCAAGTTCTGAGAGCATCGACTTGCGGAAATGCAATCCCCACGGGTACCACGACTGCGGAACGAAATACTGCTTGCCGTCAAGACCAGTGGATGCAATCTTGTATGACTCGCTGTACTGATCTCCAATCTTGTCCCACACGTCGGAGAGATCAACGAGCAATCCCTGATCGGCGAAGAACTGCATTCGGAAGCCGGCCATCCACTGGAAAGCGTCGTCCGGAGTTCCCTGCAAGTACTGCGAGAGATTGTTCTGGAAGGCGTTGGACTCGGTCGCGTTGTAAGTCACTGAATTGCCGGTCTTCGCCTCATACGCTGCAACGAGCGCCTTCAACTGCTTGGTTGGTGACTCGTCGACCGTGCGCGCTCCAAAGGAGAGCGGGCCCACAGCTTTGTCGCCACCACAAGCCGCGAGCAACGCACCTGCACCAGCCAGACCAGCTGCGCCAATGAAGAGCTCGCGTCGAGTCATCTTGAAGCCGAGATCGGATCCACGAATCGGGGAAGTATTTCCTGACATGTACTTGCCTCCTTGTTCGTCGTCAATGGAACGACATGTTGAAGTGTTGACGACAGTCTGACGGTTTCTCTCTGGTGTGTCAAGTGTCTCTTGTGCGAATCTGTCGTATTGCGTGAACTTGCGTGTGGTTTCAGGACCAGTGTGTTCTCACAAAGCTCATCAAAAAGCCGTAAACACGCGCTCCCATGTAATCTGCACAACCATTTTGTGCGCTTTTGTGCGAAAGCAGTGCAGTGTGCCATGCTGTTGCCATGACCGATTTGGCTCGTCGTTCCAGCGAGGCCACGGGTGCCGCCAGTCGAGCCCTTGCGGCTCAGCGCCACGAGATCATTACCGCCCAACTGCGTCTCCATGGTGCGGTACGGGTGGGCGACTTGGCCACATTGCTCGACGTCTCGGAGATGACCATCCGCCGCGACCTTGATGTGCTGTCAGAACTTGGGGTGCTCGACAAAGTGCATGGAGGCGCCACGGTGCGCGACGATCGCAGCGCATTCGAGCCCGGGTTCGATGCAAAGTCACGACGCAACTTGGAGGAAAAACTGGCAATTGGCCGTGAAGCCGCCACGATTGTTCGGCCGGGCACTTCGATAGGTCTCACTGCTGGCACCACCACGTTTCACATGGCGATGTCGTTGCTGAACATCTCCGACCTCACGGTGGTGACCAACTGCATTCACGTCGCGGAATACCTCCATCAATTCCCACGATCGGATCGCACCGTCCTCCTGGTGGGTGGTACCCGAACACCGAGCGATGCTCTCGTCGGACCGACTGCCGTCCAAACCTTGTCACAACTCCAACTTGACGTGGTATTCATGGGTGTTCATGGCATGTCAGCCAAGGGATTTACAACACCGAATCTTGCCGAGGCGGAAACCAACCGTGCCTTCGTGAATACCACGAACGACGTGGTGATTCTTGCTGATCATGCCAAGTGGAATCTCAACGGTCTTTGCACCATAATGCCGCTCTCTGGCGCAGCGATGCTCATCACCGATTCAGGTCTTCGCCCTGACGCGCAGGCGGTACTTGCCAGTGAGTGTCGTAATCTGCGAGTCGTAGAAATGAGTTCTGTCAACGGAGATGCAAACGCGTCTACGGTGGTAGCGACATCTCGGATCGATACGTAGGGCACCAAGAGGGAGTTACACCATGTCAGCAATTCGCCTCACACAGGCCACTCGGCACTTTGCCGGCATGAATCGTCCAGCGGTCAACAACGTCGACCTCTCGGTAGAGGATGGCGAGTTCCTCGTGCTCGTTGGTCCATCAGGCTGCGGCAAGTCGACG
>SXPV01000095.1 GCA_005793215.1 Actinomycetota bacterium | reverse complement strand
CGTCACCGGCGACATCGTTGGTTTTGGTGGCGACTTCCTTCACCAACTGGGCACCCATGTTTTCGAATGGGTCTTCCAGTTCGACTTCCTTGGCGATGGACACACCGTCATTGGTGAGGGTTGGTGCGCCGAACTTCTTGTCGAGAACGACGTTGCGACCCTTTGGTCCAAGCGTCACCTTGACGGCGTCGGCGAGTTTGTTGACGCCGGCCTCAAGAGCGCGGCGTGCTTCTTCGTCGAATTTCAGCATCTTTGGCATGTGATGTTCCTGTTTCTGTTGTGTACGTGAGTACGGGTGGAGAGTGTGTTGACGGGTGGATTACTTGGTGACGATCGCGAGAACGTCGCGGCTGGTGAGGATGAGCAAGTCATCGCCCTTGTGCGCAACTTCGGTGCCGCCGTACTTGCTGTACAGAACGGTGTCGCCGACCTTCACCTCGAGTGGGAAGAACTTGCCTTCCGAGTCGCTCCAGCGACCAGGACCAACGGCAAGCACGGTGCCCTGCTGTGGCTTTTCCTTGGCGGTGTCGGGGATGACGAGACCCGATGCGGTGGTTTGCTCGGCCTCAGAAGGCTTCACCACGATTCGGTCATCAAGGGGTTTCAGGTTCATGTTGTTTCCTTTTCGTGCAGGTCTCCCACGCGGGAGACGGGCTATCTGACGCCCTGGAAAGCGGTTAGCACTCTCCGCAGGCGAGTGCTAATGCTAGGGGTGAGGCGGGCGGGGCAACAACCCGAGCGGGCCCTAGCGACCCGACAACGACGCGAGGAGCTGTTCCACCACCCGCACCGGCAGCCCCACCACCGTGGTGAGGTGACCTGTGACGCGCTCCACAAACATGGCCGCCTCACCTTGGATGGCGTAGGCACCTGCTTTGTCGAGCGACTCCCCCGTCGCGAGGTACCGCTCGAGGAGATCGGCGTCGATCGGGTGCATGGCGACGGCCGCAGTGTCAAGTGCCGTGCGATGGTCGGTGCCGCGGTCGGCGCGATGGTCGCCACCGTGCGCCACACACACCGCGGTGTGTACCAGGTGCGTGCGTCCCGAGAGTCGGCGCAACATCGTGCGCGCATGATCGATGTGGGTGGGCGTGCCGAAGATTTCACCATCAACATCCACGGTGGTGTCGGCACCCAACACCACCGTGTCAGCGGGGTGACGGGCCGCCACCGCCAAACACTTCGCCGTCGCCAAACGCATCACCAACTCGCGCGGAGTTTCGATGGGAAGCGGAGTTTCGTCGATATCGGCGGAGTCCACCACGAATGGCACACCCATCTGCGTGAGGATGTCGGCTCGTCGCGACGAGCGCGAGGCAAGCACCAACGGCGGGCGACCGTTCATTGCGCGAGGAGCAGCGTCATCCGCCGCTCATGGTGGTGAGCATCGCGTCGTCGGGCACTTGCAAGTCGTCCAAGTGGTCCAAGTACCCGTGCGGCAACACCACATTAATTGGGCCATTGGTGTGTCCGCGCGGCAAGCGTTCTCCTCCGGCAACGAGTGCCAACGAGTGGTCGAGTGATGCCGCGAGTGCACGTACTTCCTCGAGCGTCGACACCTCGGCGAACTGACGCCGCACATCCGGGCCCACGGGGTATCCCGTGAGATACCAACCACAGTGTTTGCGAAACTCACGAATGCCCTTGGTGTCGTCATTGCGGCCATTATCACGATGGTGCTGCATGAGCGCCTCGGCGTGCGAGATCATGACATCAAGTACTTCCCCGAGGAGCGGCGCTGATCGCACGGGGCGGCCATTGAAAGCGTCCACCAAATCGCGAAAGAGCCACGGTTTACCCAGGCAACCTCGGCCGATCACCACACCATCGCAACCAGTTTCGTGCATCATCCGCAGTGCATCGTCGGCACACCAGATGTCGCCATTGCCAAGTACAGGAATGCCATCCACCTGTTGCTTGAGTTGAGCGATTGCCTCCCACCTCGCACTCGGTGCGTAGTGCTGCTGGGCAGTGCGTGCGTGCAATGCGATGGTGACAGCTCCAGCGTCGCGACAGATCTTGCCGGTGTCGATGAAGGTCATCAGTTCTTCGTTGATGCCCATTCGGAATTTGCAGGTGATCGGAATGCCGTAGCGACTACCCGCACGAACTGCTGCGCGAACGATCTCCGACAACAGGTTCTTCTTCAACGGCACCGCAGCCCCACCGCCCTTGCGCGTGACCTTTGCGGCGGGGCAACCGAAATTCAGGTCAATGTGGTCGACCAGATTCTCGCTGCCCAAGATGTCGACGGCTCGCTCCACGATGACCGGGTCGCTGCCGTACAACTGCATGCTGCGAAAGTGCTCGTCGGGTGCAAAGGTGACCATCGATCGCGTGCGGGAATTGCCGTACACCAGGGCCGCAGCCATGATCATTTCGTTCACGTAGACCAGACCCGGGCCAAAACTGCGGCACAGCGAGCGAAACGGTGCGTTGGTGACCCCGGCCATCGGCGCCAAGACCACGGGTGGCCACACGTCGATTCCGCGACCTGGGCTGCCGTCGGTGGTGGTGCCACGAATGGCCAGCGGCTTCATCGCAGTTGTCGCCGCGGCTGTGCTCATCGCTGTCCTGCCCCAAGTTTGAGGTTCGGGTTCGCGCCGGCGTCCAACGCCGTCACTTCACCACGACGCAAGCGATACCAGCCGGCACTTGCAATCATCGCAGCGTTGTCCGTGCACATCTCCCGTGACGGTAACACCACGGAGATGCCGTCGGCTTCCCCCGCCTTGGTCATCTCGCTGCGCAACAACGAGTTGGCAGCAACACCTCCACCAAGCGCAATGGTGTTTGCGTTGATTTGTCGCGCTGCACGACGGGTTTTGTGCACCAACACGTCAACCACTGCACGTTGGAACGACGCCGCAACATCCTCGCTGGATACTCCAGGATTCGCGCGCACGTAGTTGATAACCGCAGTCTTCAGGCCACTGAAGGAAACGTCGAGACCATCGTTCAGCATCGCGCGTGGCAGCACAACGGCGGTGTCCCTGCCGCGTGTTGCTGCCCTGTCGATTGCGGGCCCGCCCGGATACGAAAGACCCAGGAAGCGCGCCACCTTGTCGAAGGCTTCGCCGGCTGCATCGTCGATGGTCTGCCCGATCACGCGGTACGAATCGTGACTCGTCATCTCCACCAACAAGGTGTGCCCACCAGAAACCAGCACGAACAACATCGGAAACCGTGCGTTGGGTTCATCAAGTAGCGCGGCATACAAATGCGCTTCAAGATGATTCACACCGACGAACGGCACATTCAACGCCAGTGCCGTGGCCTTTGCCGCAGACACCCCCACCAACAACGCGCCCACCAAACCAGGGCCAACCGTTGCCGCCACCGCATCCACCCGGGACACATCGATGTTTGCGCGCTCCAATGACTCGGCGACTACCTGCGGCAGGATCTCCACATGCGCTCGACTCGCAATTTCAGGAACCACTCCGCCAAAGCGCGCATGTTCGTCGAGCTGGCTTGCCACCACCGACGACAACACGTCGGTGCCGCCCATCACCACCGCCGCCGCCGTCTCGTCACAACTGGTTTCAATACCCAGCACAATGGTGGACGCATCCACGGTGGAGGTTCCCGTCGACGCGGCAGCCGATGGATTGAGCGCACTACCACGGGTGGTCATGATGGATTCCGTTCTGCTTCGATCGTTTGTAGGCGTTGCTCGAATGCGGTCTCCTGGATGTCGGTACACCACATGACGATCGCATCGTCACGATTTTCGTAGTACTTGGCTCGCACACCCACCGGCACGAAACCAAACCTCCGGTACAGCGACTGTGCCGACACGTTGGACTCGCGAACCTCCAGCGTGAGCGACGCCATGCCTGCACGTCGCGCTTCCCACGAGAGATCCAACATGAGCTCTGTTGCGATTCCGCGACGTCGCATCGCAACGTCCACCGCCACGTTGGTGATGTGTGCGGCGTTGTCCATGTAGATCATTCCCCCGTACCCCACCACTCGGCCACCCAAGAGCGCAACCAAATAGTGACGCGAGCCGCGGACTTGCATCGCCAACTCGTCGTGGAATACGCCGACGGTCCACGGTTGCGGGTAGGCGGTGGCCTCGATTTCCATGATCTGCGGCACATGTGAACGGCGCATCGGCTCGATGACGAGAGCATCATCATCGGCAGCGGACTGCTTTCGGCCGAGCAAGCGGTTCAACATGTTCATGCGACGTCCCGCCAATTCATGCACTGCTCCGTGTTGCCCAATTGATTTCGGCATCCGCTTCGCGCAGATAGAGCGCCTCCACCCGTGGTACCGGCTGCGACGACATTTCATCATGAATCAAGCGTTCGTGAGCAATGAGTGCCACCTGCTTTGCGTGCGGCCAGTCCACGGTGTCGTCCCCGAACGACACGATCCAGGCATCCGGCCCCAACCCGGACATAATCTCGTCACGGTGACGCCGAGCAAAGTCGCCGACGAACAAACAGTGCTGACCGCGCTCACGAACGGCGGCCAGAAGGTCTTCCATTCCGCCCACTTGCGGTGCACCAACTCGACCCACCTGCGGTACACCAAACCGACTCGACTCGACGGAGTGCATGGCCCAGGCGACCTCGCGACGACGTGCATCGATGGTGGGAACGATGATTTGTGCTTGCTCAGCAGACGCTGCGGGCACCGCCGACACCAGCGCTTCCAAGCCATCCACCCCCACCAGCGGAATCGACAACGCAAACGCCAATGCCTGCGCCGAGGCGATTCCCACCCGCATGCCGGTGAACAATCCCGGACCCACGTCCACCGCCACCGCGTCCAGTTCGCCAAACGTGAGTCCGGCGCGCTGCACCACGAAATCGACCATCGGCGTGAGATCCTCGGCATGTCGACGGTCGCTACGCAACTCGCTCGAAGCAAGCACGGTCGTGCCGTTCACCACTGCAACGCTCACCATGGCAGTTGCCGTATCGATACCGAGCACGATCATGAACCGTCTCCTGCCTGAAGTCGATCCGACAGCCGAACGAACCGCGCCTCCCAACCCAAACCGCGCCACGACACGGTGATGCTTCGCGTATCGCCACCAGCGTGAGCAAAGGCAATCACCAGCGCATCGTCGAATGCGTCCAACACCAGGTCGCCCCACTCCACCACCAATACCGCACCACGTCGTCGAGCATCGTCCAATCCCAAGTCATCGAGTTCGCCCGTTCGTTCCAATCGATACAGATCGGAATGCACCACGGTGAGCCGACCACCCACATATTCGTGCACCAACGTGAACGTGGGTGAAGTCACTGCGTCGGTAACACCAAGTGCCGTGCACAACGCCTTGGTGAGCGTGGTCTTTCCGGCACCAAGATCGCCCGTCAGCAACAGCACGTCTCGCGGGCGAAGTTCAGCCGCAATCACTCGGGCAATCCGGGCCGTGTCGTCGAGTGACATTGCCGTCAATGTGGTGTGCAACATGTTCATTGACCCAAGTACGTACGCGGAACTCGGGCGGACACCGCACACACCACTTCGTAGGAGATGGTGTCGAGTGCCAACGCCCAGTCCTCCACGCTCACGCTCTCTGCACCCTGGGAACCGAAGATCACCACGTCATCGCCAACGGAGATGGAATCGTCTCCGCAGTCGACCATCATCTGATCCATCGTCACCACACCAACGATGCGCCGTTTGACGCCTCCAACCAACACTGCAGCCCGCGTTTGCCATGCCCGACGCGCGATGCCGTCGGCGTAACCCAGCGGCAAGGTGGCAATGGTCGTATCACGATCGAGCACCGTGCGAAGCCCATAACTCACACCCTCGCCAGCGCGCACACGTTGCACATGGGACACCTGACTGCGCAACGTCATCACCGGCAAAAGACCAGCCATCAACGACGCGTCACACTCGCCTGGATTCAGCCCGTACATCGCTATCCCCGCACGCATGATGGTGCTCTCTGGTGACACCTCACGCAGCGTTGCCGCGGAGTTCGCGTAGTGCGCATGACGCAGTTCGGGTGCCACGGCACGAATCTGCTGCACGATGTCTGCGAATGCCTGCAACTGTCGCTGCATTGCGGGATGCGTCGGGTCATCAGCCGTGGCCAAATGGGTCATTGCTCCTTCGAGCAACAACTGCGGCTGAGCCGTGATGTGACGTGCGCACTCCACGGCTGCATCGATCGACACGCCGACACGGTGCATGCCGGTATCCACCTTGAGGTGCACGACTGCACGCTTACCCAATTGACGCCCAGCCGCAACAAGTGCACCGATGTAGTGCTCGTTGTAGACGACACACACCACGTCATTGGCAACCAGCGCTTCTGCATCGGATGTTGGTTGTTCGCTCATCACCATGATGGGAGCGGTGATTCCGGAACTGCGCAGCTCGATTGCTTCCTGGGTGAGTGCCACACAGAGCCCTTTGGCCCCAGCAGACAATGCGGCGCGTGCGCACGGCACGGCACCGTGACCGTACCCATTGGCCTTTACCACCGCCCAGAGTTCGCTCGCACCTGCATGCGCTGTCAAGACACGAACATTGTGACGGAGTGCTCCGAGATCAATCTCGGCGCGGGTTGCCCTTGCTGTGCTGATGTCGCCCATGATGCGCGCGCCCCTACTCGGCGGCAACGACTGCTACGGCGAGATCATCCGTGTGCGAGATCGATACGTGCCACGATGACACCCCGTGCTGGCGTGCCAACTCCGCTGCACGACCCTGCACCAGCAATGACGGCCGACCGTTGCTCGCACTCACCACCGACACGTCGTGAAAGTCGAATGCACCCAGACCAACGCCGAGGGCCTTCATCGCAGCCTCGCGAACGGCAAAGCGAGCTGCCAACACCGCCGAAGCATCCGCGCGGTGAGCGGCGAATTCTCGTTCACCGTCCGTGAAGACACGTTGGGCCATGCGTGGCGAACGGGACAACGTTCGCGAAAAACGTCCGATGTCGACGGCGTCGATTCCCATCCCGATCATGCGCCAGACCCGCGATCCCCATATATACGCAGCGCCTTACTCACCGGTGCGCCACATGTCTGCCGTGGAAGTAATCGGCAAGATCAACGCATCAGCCACCGACACCTCGGCAAGGCGGTCTTCGCGGAACGATGCTTCGGTTTCGGTCACCGCATCCACCAGGCGTTCGTAGCGATTGTCGTAGCCCTGCAGCACCTGTTTCATCACGCCTGCCGGCAATCGGTCGTGGAACAACACGTGCAACAGGGTGATGCCCGTGGTTTCGCTGCCCTTGGTTTCGGGAATCAGAATCACCGTTCGGCTGTCGCGACGCCCGCGTGCCACCAGCACCTCTTGTGACATCGCTACGCGACGCTTGGTGCCGCGCAGTGCGTTGCTCGTGTCAACACGAGATTGCAGGTCGCGGGCGATTCCACCACGATCAACGATCATCACCGTTGACTCCGGCGAAGCCGGATCGCCTTCGATTCGGTAGCGGGTGAACCCCACCACCGAAGCAATTGCCGGGTCGATATCCGCCAGCACTTTCAGCACGCCGTAGGGCAAACGCTCACGTGCCGCGCCGGCATTCAACACCGCCTTCACCAACGAACGGTCGAGCAGACCTTCCTCGCTACGCGAGATTCCCACGGTGATGGTCTTGGCCTGGTGTTTGATTGCGTCGATCGGCCGAGTCAGCTCGTCGATTGCGCGTGTGAGGGCAGCGGTGATGTCGTCGAGCAATGCCTCCGGCGTGGCAATCTTCCCGAAATCGCGTTGATACGTCTGGAGTGGGTTCGGTGACATTGCCGTTCGTAACATGCCCACCACGCGAACCGCAGTGGATGCCTCAAGGTTGCCGTCGTACGTACCCGTTGCCAATGCGTCGAAGAACCGGTTTGCAGCGACGCCAATCTCTGCATGCACCTTGTCCAGCAGTGCAGCCCCCTGGCCGCCACGCTCCACCGCATGCTCCACCACTTCGCGAGTTTGTCGTAACGGGCGGGCGAGCGCATCGATGGCGAGCGCTGCTTCGTAGCCGAACAGGTGACCCACCATCACCGACAGCACGAATGCCACCCGCGAGTCGACGACCGGCACCTCGATCACCGCTGCAGCCGCACTGAAGCGCCCTTCGCCGGCCGTTGCCACCACGATCGGCAGGGCCTTGTGTGCGCGGTAAATCTCGATTTCTTTGGCGACGTCGGTTGCGTTTCCACCGCTCAACCCGGCTGCGCACACGAAGATGAGTGGCTCGCACGACAGGTCGATGTGCTTCTTGTCTTCGGTGATGTCGCAGGCGATGGACTTGTAACACAACTCGCTCAACTTGATGCGAACTTCCTCGGCGGCAACTGCGTTTGATCCATTTCCCACCACGGTCCAATAGCGACGCGATGTTGCGAAGTTTCGTGCCGCATCGGCCACCTTCGGTCGCAGTTGCAACACCTGCATCAAGGCTTCGGGCAACGAGCGCAAGGCCATCAACAACTGATGACGGTCCTCGGTGGAACCTGCGCCAATGGTCTGGGCGATCGCACACGACACGAGTGCGCCAGCAGCCACCTGGGCATAGAACGCCTTCGTGCTGGCCACGCTCATCTCGACATCGCGACCGTCGGACGTATAGATCACTCCGTCTGCCTTCGCCGTCAATTCACTGCCCCGCCGATTGACGATTGTCAGCACTCGCGCGCCTCGCGATCGCGCCAAGTCGACGGTGCGGTTGGTGTCGGTGGTGGTACCACTCTGGCTGATGGCGATGATCAACGTGTCGCTCATGTCGAGTGCCAAACCGAATCCGGAGAGTTCGGTGGCTGGCAACGCATCGACTCGTAGGTGGTCGTTCGTGAGCTGCTTCAACAGGTTGGCGAGTGATCGACCCGCAATTGCCGCGGTTCCCTGCCCGATAACTCGTACGCGGTGCAACGCGCCGGAAGCAAGTTCGTCGACGATCCGTTTCGGCATCTGCGATTCATCCAGCGCCACCATCAATTGCGAGTTGCGTTCGACGATTCGCCCTCGCAGGGTCTTGGCGAAACTGCGTGGAGCCTCGTTGATCTCCTTGGCGAGAAAGTGGTGGTGATCTCCGCGATCGATGTCGCGCGTGGTGACCTCGGCAGTCAGGCTGTTGCCTTTTCCGACGTGCAACTCGGTGCCGTCGTATGCCAGCAACATGACACCCTCGGGCGCACCGGCACGCGCACCATCCAGCACCGCCACTTGACCACGACTGGACGGACGCTCGGGATGCGCCAACGATTCACCGTCCATACGTACATAGTGCTGGGTTTCTTCCACCAAGCCGTACGGCTCGCTCGCCACCACGTAACGGTTCTCCGCCAAACCAATGCACAAACCCTGACCACTTCCCTTCAACGCGAGCAGCAAGGTATCGGGCTCGTCGGCCGACGCAGCGGCAATCGCCACCGACCCGTCGAACGAAGCAACCGTCTCGCGGAATGCGTCGATCAGTGATGTGCCTTTCGCCAGCTGTCGTGACACCAACGCCGGAATCACCTTGGCATCGGTGGTGATGGGCTGCGCCATACGCAGCTCGTGTCGAGCACGCAGGTCGGCATGATTGTCGACATCGCCATTGAGCGCGGCGACGAGATACGCAGTGTCACCTGACGACTCCAGTTCCTCACTGTTCACCGGATGGGCATTGGGCTCGGAGATGATGCCGACGCTCGCCCAGCGTGTGTGGCCGAGTACGGCAACGCGGGCGTCGGGCTGGCTCACCAGCAGTCGCAGGAGATCGTCGTTCACCACGGCATTGCGCATCACTCGAGTGTTGTCGCCGAGTTCGCCAATTTCGGCAGCCGCTTTGTACACGAACGACCATGAGTGACGGGTTACCCGCACGGAGCCGGAGGTAAACAGGCTGTCGTCGTGGCGGGTGCCCAACAGTGTTGTCACACGCACGTCGTCCCGACGCAGACCGTGATTCCACACCATCACATGAACTCCGGCCGAATCACGACCGCGAACCTCGAGTCGATCGATTGCCGACAACGCCTGCTGAATGGAGAGGTACGCAGCCAGCGCAGACCGACTTGCGCTCGCCCCAGCCATCGCATCAACTGCGAGAGCCGTACGAATGCGATCCTTGCGAAGTGCCCATGCTGCGTCCCTCACCGCAGTGAGCAAGTTTGCAGTCCGCTCGAGTGCAGCGGCCCCCACCGACGCATCGGCACGCTCAAGTTGACGATCGGCTTCGAAGATTCGCGCGTCCAATTGGTCGAGGCGACTGGTGAGTCCAGCAAGGAATTCGCGATTGCCCGCCATCAGCCACATTCCGGCATCGCCACGCAATGCAGCGTCGACACTGGCTGCCGTTTGAGCCATCCGTGTCAGGTCGGCATCGGCCGGAAGCACTTGGCCCGAGGCGGTCCAGCTGGTCAACACCGAGTCGAGACGTTCCAATAAGGTGGCGCCGACGGGAACCTCGCGGGTTTCGGGTCGCGACAACACCGCGATGATGCCGCACATATCTGCAATTCTACCTATGTACGCGCGATGACAGCCTGCTCCAGGCGTGCAGCCACGCCATCGGCAAGTGTCTGTGACTCTGCTTCCACCATGATGCGCACCAATGGTTCGGTTCCGGAGGTACGCACCACGATGCGACCATTGTCTCCGAGCAACGCATGTTCTCGCGCCAGATCGTCGGCGATGAGTGATGCGACGTCGATCGGCTTCTTTGCCACACGAACATTGCGAAGCACTTGTGGCATGCGTGTCATCACCGATGCAGAAAGCTTCGACAATGTACTCTCGCTGCGACGAATCAGGTCGAGCAGCAGGATCGCCGACAGCACACCATCGCCGGTCGTCGAATATCGCGCGTTGATGATGTGCCCACTCTGCTCGCCACCCAGCACGAAGCCGCCATCCTCCATCGCAGCGAGCACGGCACGGTCGCCAACATCGGTGGTAATCGTTGCGATGTGTTGTTCGCGCATCGCACGATGAAAGCCGAGGTTCGTCATGCTGGTGACCACCACCGTGTCATGAGCGAGCACACCACGTCGGCGCATGTCGAGTGCCGATAGCGCAATGAGCCGATCGCCGTCCACCACGTGGCCAAGCTCATCCACTGCGATGAGACGATCACCATCGCCATCGAATGCAATGCCCACCACCCCGCGTTGCGAACACGTCGACGCCAAGGCATCGGGATGCGAGGCGCCGCAACCTTCGTTGATATTGCGACCATTCGGCGCATCGTTTCGGATTTCGGCGTCCAAGCCGAGTAGCTGTGTGATTCGCCTCACCACCGAGCTGGTAGCGCCGTTCGCGCAGTCCACCACGATCTTGGCGTTCCCGAACGGTGCCACGCCGAGCGTGGAGGTCATTCCGGCGATGTACTCGTCGACTACCTCGTTGCTCTCGCTCGGTGCGTCGTTCACGCCTGCCCTAATCGTGGCACCATCACCCGATGCCGCTTCGGACCACTCGCCCGAATGCCAGAGTGCTTCGATGCGTTGCTGCGTTTCGTCGCTCAGTTTGCTACCACCTGGTGCAAACACCTTCACTCCGTTGTCATGCCACGGATTGTGCGACGCAGTGATGGCCACGGCCACACACCCACGAGCCTTTGCCGCGTATGCCAATGCCGGTGTAGGCACCAGGCCCGCATTCACAACGAGATTGCCCTCCGATTGCACGCCGCGTGCGAACGCCGCCAAGAGCGCAGGGCCACTTTCGCGACCATCGTGGCCCACCACGATGCGAACATCGGGCCACTGACGCGCCACGGCGACGCCGAGGTGTTCGACATCTCGTTCGTCGAGATCAACACCCACTCGACCACGAACACCGTCGGTGCCAAAGCGCAAACGATCAGCGCCCATAGCCAGCCTGATGCGTATTCACGACATCCATCCTGCCCAGCACCACTGGGCGACAACCAAACGGTTTAGCGCTTGGTGTACTGCGGCGCCTTGCGCGCCTTCTTGAGACCGTACTTCTTGCTTTCCTTCTTGCGCGCGTCGCGGGCGAGAAGTCCGGCGCGCTTCAGCGCTGGACGGTGCGTTGGATCCAGCTCCACCAGCGAACGAGCCACGGCAAGACGCATTGCACCAGACTGACCCGCGCTGCCGCCACCCACGATGTCGACGTCGAGGTCGTAGGTCTGCAGGGTGCTGGTGATTCGCAGTGCCTCGGTGGCGTTGTTGCGGTGAATCGCGGTTGGGAAGTACTCGTTGAATGCACGACCGTTGACCGTGACGTTGCCCGAACCGGGACGCAGGCGAACTCGCGACACCGCACTCTTGCGGCGACCAGTGGTTTGGGTGAGTGGCTTTGTTGCCATGGTGATCTGTGTTCCTCTCGTGTCGATCGTGAAGTTGGTTAACGGGCCTTGGCGTCGCTCATGTCAACGGGCTGTGGCTGCTGGGCAAGGTGTGGGTGCTCGGCACCCGGGTACACCTGCAACTTCTTGATCATCGCGCGACCAAGACGACCCTTCGGCAACATGCCGTGCACCGTACGACGAATCGCAGCCTCTGGCTTGCGGTCCAAGAATTGCGAGTACTTCTCCACACGAATACCACCGGGGAAACCGCTGTGGCGAGCAACGATCTTGTCGTCGGCCTTGCCGCTGGTCAGCACCACCTTGGATGCATTGATGATGATGACGTGATCGCCAGTGTCCATGCTCGGCGTGAACATCGGCTTGTGCTTGCCGCGCAACAATGTGGCAACGGTGGTGCACATACGACCCAAGACGAGACCTTCTGCATCAATCACGTGCCACGCGCGTTGCACGTCGCCTGGCTTTGCCGTATAGGTTCGCATGTCGTTTGCCTTTCGATCTGACGGGCGCACCTCGGTGGCGGCGCACACCCGACTCATGAAGGATACGGCGATTTTCGGTCGGTCACACGCCCCGAAACATGGTCATACGCCCATCACTACTGCCGCACCAGTGAGCCCAACCATGCAGCGACTCGTCCGGCAAAAGCCCGTTCGGAGTACTGCTCCGCCACCAGGGCCCGACATTGCTGCCGCTGAATCGAGCCGATTCGACCGAGTGCATCCACCACGGCACGCACGTCGTCGGGCGGCACCACGAACCCGGTGACACCGTCGCGCACGATCTCAGCTGGCCCACCACGGTCGTACGTAATGACGGGCACGCCACAAGCCATCGCTTCGATGGCCACATTGCCGAATGCCTCCATCCACTGATGCACCATGATCAGAGCCGCACACATGCCAAGCTTGCGTTGCAGTTGATTGGTCGGCAAGAAGCCTTCGTAGTGCACTCGGGCCTCGGGAAACTTCTCGGCTGCAGCGTCCCACACCGTGCGATCCTCCATCACTCCGAATGCACGAACCTGTCGGCCACTCATTGCCGACACCGCGAACACGTCGTCGATTCCCTTTTCACGGGAGATTCGCCCGACGAATGCAACGTCTTCGGTGAACGTCGGCGAAAAGTCGTACTCGTCAACCGCAATACCACTTCCCACGATGATGGCTCGTTGCGCAGTCTCGGTACCAAAGGTTTGCGCTTGTGCCCGACTATGCATGGCGATGCTGCCCGGCCGGTTCTCCAGTGCGGCATCCACCGCAGAGTCCATCTCGTCGCTGAGCGAACCCATGCTCACCAGATGCGCGACGGGAATCGCACACTCCGAAGCCTCGACGAACGGCTGCACGTCGTAGGCGAAGTTGAGCACGACATCGAAGTCGCCAGTGCGTGCGAGCTCGAGTGCACGCTGCCACATGTTCTCCAATACCGAGTTCTGCGGCACCACCAATGGAGCCGCACGACCCAACGTCTGGCTCGGCACGTGCAATGCGCCATCGACTTCCACCATGTGGTTTGCGCTACCTACGGTGTCGAGCGCAGACAGCGCCGAATCCGTAGGTGCCACTACCGAGCCAGTCGATGCGAGCACCGAGCCCATCGGTGCAAGCACCGTCACCGAGTGCCCCGCTCGCACAAGTCCGGTAGCCAAGGTGCGCAACGTGAGCTCTACGCCACCACCAATTCCCGATCCGAGTGGACCAACCGACGTGGACACAAAGATGATCCGCATGGGCGTGAATCCAACGACTATTCGCTGGCCGACGGATAGCCGACTTCCCACAAACACAAACCGTGCGGAGGAGCCAACGGCGACGCATCCTGACGTCGACCCGAGCGAATGAGCGACATCATGTCGCTGGGTGGGCGCTTCCCCAGCCCAATGTCCACGAACGTTCCGACGAGCGAACGCACCATCTGGTGACAAAATGCGTTGGCGCGAATCTCGAACATCACAAGGTCGCCGTCACGCCGCCACGACGACTGCATCACGAACCGCTTCATCGAAACGGGCTTGTCTGACGTGTCGCCTTCCGGTTTGCGACAAAACGCCGAGAAGTCGCGCGATCCCATCACGGCATCGGATGCCAATTGCATCGGGCGTACGTCCAGCAGGTTGCGCACGTGCCATGCCGATGCCGCCATGAACGGGTCCGGGGTCGGCGAATTCAGAATGGTGTATCGATAGTGGCGCCAGATGGCGGTGTACCGGGCGTGGAAGGATGCATCCACCCACTGCGCATCGCGAACTGCGATATGCGGACCGCACAGGGAGTTCAGCTTCTTGGGCAACGAATCCAACTTCACGCGACTGGGAAGTTGCACGCTCACGACTTGTCCACGCGCATGAACCCCCGCGTCGGTTCGTCCTGCTGCCACCAACTCCACTTCCGCTTGGGTGATTTTTCCCAGCGCTTCAGTGAGCGCACCCGCGACGGTGGGAACATCGGGGTTGGGCGCAAACCCATGAAAGGGGCTACCGTCGTACGCAATCGTCAAGCGCGCGGTTCGTACCCGCGCGGAACTCACGGTCGAGGCGAACTAGACGAGTTCGATCCGCGCCATTGGTGCGCGGTCGCCGTTGCGCTCACCCAGTTTGAGAATGCGAACGTACCCGCCGTTGCGCTCCATATAGCGAGGCGCCACGTTCTTCACGAGCTTGTTGGTCATTTCCTTGTCGTTGAGATACGCCTGAATCTGACGAATCTTGTGCAGGCTCGCGGCGTCGTTGTTTTGCGCCTTCTTGGCCTTGGAGATGAGTCGCTCGGCAATCGGACGCAATGCCTTGGCCTTGGCCTCGGTGGTTTCGATTCCCTCGGCGGCAAACAATGACGCAGCCAGGTTGGCGAGCATCAAACGCTGGTGTCCGGCAGAGCCGCCAAATTTCTTGCTACGGCGTGGTTCTGGCATGATTCATCGTCTCCTTGGTGTTGGCTACGCGTCAGACGCGCAGTGCGAGCCCGCGCTCGTCGAGTTTGCCCCGTACTTCGGCGATGCTTTGTGCACCAAAGTTCGGGAGGCCCACGAGTTCTTCCTCGGTGCGAGCCACGAGATCACCGATGGTGTCGATCTTCGCACGCTTCAAGCAGTTGTACGGACGCTGCGAGAGCATGAGATCTTCGATCGGCATGTCGAGTTCCGGCGAGCCAGAACCGCTCATGGTGGACTCGCCCAACTCAATGGCGATTGGCTCGTCGCTCAATGCGGCGACCAGGTCGAGCAGATTGCGCAGGGTCGCACCGGCGGAAGCAAGCGCCTCGGCTGGGGTGATCGAACCGTCGGTCTCGATGTCGAGGATGAGGTTGTCGTAGTTGGTGGACTGTGCGACGCGTGTTGGCTCCACTTCGAACGTCACGCGACGTACGGGCGAGAACAACGCATCGACCGGGATCACACCGATGGTGCGACGACCCGCATCGCGGTCGCTACCGAGGTATCCCTTGCCGCGCTCGATGGTGATTTCCATCGACAGGCTGCCCTTGGCGGACAGCGTTGCGATGTGCTGCTTGCTGTTCACGAACTCCACACCGGCAGGAAGACTGATGTCGCCCGCGGTCAGTTCCTTTGGTCCGGTTGCATCGATGCGAACCGACACCACATCATCGACCTCGCTCTGCACCACGATGTCCTTCAAGTTGAGGATAATCTCGGTGACGTCCTCGGTGACACCCTCAATAGTGGTGAACTCGTGGAGCGCCTTGTCGAACTTCACCGACGTAACGGCTGCACCAGGAATGGTGGACAGCAGCATGCGACGCAATGAGTTGCCGATCGTGTGGCCAAGTCCTGGCTCGAGTGGCGATACCGAGAACTTCTGACGATTGTTGACGGACTCGCCGATTGCTGAAACTGTTGGGCGCTGAATTACGAGCATGGTGGTATCTCCTGGCTGTTGGTGGGGTTTACTTCGAGTAGAGCTCAACGATGAGTTGTTCCTTCACAGGAACATCGATCTGTTCGCGTGTTGGCACGTCGCGCACGGCAACGGCCTTGCCGCCATCCTGCGCATCGAGCCATGCCGACGGCGCACGGCCGAGCGTGTCGATGTTGTGCTGGATGACGATCATGTTGCGCGCCTTCTCAGACAAGCTGACCACTTGACCCTTGTCCAAGGTGTAGGACGGAATGTTCACGCGCTTGCCGTCGACCTTGATCAGGCCGTGGCTCACGAACTGACGGGCCTGCGGACGCGATGCTGCCCAGCCGGCGCGGTACACCACGTTGTCGAGACGCAGCTCGAGCAATCGAAGGATGTTTTCACCCGTCGGGCCCGATCGGCGCACGGCTTCGTCGTAAATCTTGCGGAACTGACGCTCGAGTACACCGTAGATGTACTTCGCTTTCTGCTTTTCCTGCAACTGGTTGAGGTATTCGCCATCGCTGGAACGACGACGGGTGCGGCCATGCGCGCCCGGCGGGAAGGGGCGGCGCTCCAGCGCCTTGGTTCCCTTGGCGTTTTCGAACACGTTGATGCCGAGACGGCGCGAGATACGAACTTTCGGACCTGTGTAACGAGCCATGACTACGGACGCTTCCTCTTTGGTTGGCGACAGCCGTTGTGCGGAACCGGGCTGACATCTTTCACGCTGGTGACCTCGATGCCAAGGTTCTGAATGGAGCGCAACGCGGTGTCGCGACCGGAACCCGGGCCCTTCACCAACACTTCGGCGCGACGGAGTCCCATTTCCATCGCAGCACGGCCGGCCTTCTCGGCAGCCATCTGTGCAGCGAACGGGGTGCTCTTGCGCGAACCAGAGAAACCAACGCCACCCGACGACGCCCAGGCGATGACATTGCCCGATGCGTCGGTGATGGACACGATGGTGTTGTTGAAGGTGCTCTTGATGTGCACCACACCGGTATTGACGTTCTTGCGCTCGCGCTTGCGGGCCTTGCGCGGTGCTGCTGGGGTTGCTGCTGTGTCCGACATTTACTTCCTCACGGCGACTTTCTTGTTGGCGACGGTCTTCTTTGGTCCCTTACGGGTGCGAGCGTTGGTGTGGGTGCGCTGACCGCGGACAGGCAATCCCTTGCGGTGACGCGTGCCCTGGTACGAACCGGTCTCGATCTTGCGCTTGATGTCCTGCTGCACGTCGCGACGACGATCGCCTTCCACCTTCAGGTTGTTCTCGATGTAGACGCGAATCTTGTTCACGTCGGAATCAGAGAGGTCACGCACGCGTGCACTGGGGTTGATTCCCAGGTCCTGGCACATCTTGGCTGACGACGGACGACCGATGCCGTGAATGTAGGTGAGCGCAATTTCCACTCGCTTTTCGCGTGGGATGTCAACTCCGGAGATACGTGCCATGTGATGAGTCCTCTTAACCCTGACGCTGCTTATGGCGTGGGTTCTCGCAAATCACCATGATGCGACCATGGCGACGAATGACTTTGCACTTTTCGCACATCTTCTTCACGCTTGGTCGGACCTTCACGGTGATCTCTTTCTTATTTGAATCTGAATGTGATACGACCCCGGGTGAGGTCGTACGGTGATAACTCGACTTGTACTCGATCTCCTGGATTGATTCGGATGTAGTTCACCCGCATCTTTCCCGAGATATGCGCCAAGACGGAACGCCCATTGGAAAGTTCCACTCGAAACATTGCGTTGGGCAACGATTCGGTGATCGTGCCTTCCAGCACGATGGCATCTTCCTTATTTTTTGCCAGAACTGACTCCTTCGGGCCCCGCAGGGCGACTCAGAACGCTATCGGGACGACCGTCCGTCGCCACCCGGGGCGACAATCCCCGTGGCATTGACGATGGCCGACACCATACGGGCATACACATCATCGGGCGACCCCACCCCATCGACCACGGCCAGCACTCCCTTTTTTCGGTAGTGGGCAATCAGCGGAGCAGTCTGCTCCTCATATAAGGCCAGGCGTCGTTCGACGGCCTCGGG
>SXPV01000094.1 GCA_005793215.1 Actinomycetota bacterium | reverse complement strand
GTTCCTCGACCGCATTGCTACCCACGTGTTGGCCTTCGAGGGCAACAGTCAAGTGCGCTGGTTCGAAGGAAACTTCCAGGACTACGAGGCATGGCGTCGCAAGGAACTCGGCGTCGATGCGGATCAACCCAAGCGCCTGCGCTACAAGCCACTCACCCGCAAGTAAATGAACGACTCCACCAATCATCGCGCCGTGGCGATCATTCGCGCGGTGTGTGTCGTGTGCTTCGTTGGCGGTATCGCGGGAATGATCGTTGCATCGCTGGCCGACAACAACATCGGTGCGGTGCTCACTGCGGGCATCGTGAGTGCCATCGCTGCGGTGGTGTTGTTGGCCGTGAGCACGGTTGCTAGCAACCGGCGGGCTGAGGTGTTCAACGAGGCCGATGCGGAAATCCTCGAAACAGGGATCCGTCGACTGGTTGCAGCCGGGAGCAGCGAGTCCGCCGTACGTGATCTCGTTCGCCGAGCCATCGAGCTCGGACGGCGCACCCGATGAGCGACGCTCACGCCCAACAGATTCCGGTAGACCTCAGCGACGCTGAACTTGCCACGCGACTGGCTCACGAGACCGGTGAGCGTTTGGTGGAATTGCGTGAACAACTCCTTCGTGAGGGTGCGTCACCGTGGCATCTCATGGATGCCGGCGATGCACTCGCACATCGATTCATCGTCGACACGTTGCGTCGCGTCCGGCCGAGCGATGCCGTGCTGTCGGAGGAGGGAACAGACAACGCCGCCCGATTGTCGGCTCAGCGAGTGTGGATCGTGGATCCGCTGGATGGCACATCGGAATTCGGTGAAGGTGACCGCGACGACTGGGCCGTACACATCGCACTGTGGGATCGCTCCGCGGGTGAACACGGAGATCTCATCGCCGCAGCCGTTGCGCTGCCGGCGCTGGACACCACGTTGTCGACGTTTCCACCACCGCCGGTTCCGCCCCGCCAGATTCGCACCCCACTCATGGTGGTGTCACGCTCCCGAACACCAGCGGTGGCCGCAGCAGTAGCGCGAGAGTTGGGTTACGACGGCGTCCGCCTCGGTTCGGCCGGAGCCAAGACCATGGCAGTGGTTCTTGGCCACGTCGACATTTACCTGCACGCAGGTGGGCAGTATCAGTGGGACTCCGCTGCACCCATCGCCGTTGCTCGTGCCGCCGGACTGCATACCAGCCGTATCGATGGAAGTCCCCTGCTCTACAACGATCGCGACACGTGGCTGCCCGACTTGTTGGTATGTCAGCCCCACCTGGCCAACGACATCCTTGAGGCAGTGCGCAACTTCACATCCCTCTGAGGCGCTGCGCCCGACGCAGACCCTGAACCATTCGGCAGACTGCGGGGGTGGAAAGCGTCGTCACTCCGCCCGCCGATCGTGCGTGGGGTGCATTCAGCAACAACCCACCGTGGATTCTGGACCGCGACACCATTCGCTGGCGCGGTCTCGTAGAGGTTCTGCGCTCCCAAGCCCGCACGGAACTGCCGTCGCTCTTGCAACCGCCGCGAGTACCACCCGTGGGACGACTCGTCGTGGTGGTGTTTCGTCTCGGCGTAGCGCTCGGTCCCTGGTGGTGGAAGCGTCGACGCAAGAAGTATGCAACCCCCGAGGCGTCGCGTGCGGATTTGTCGTTGCGCATGCGCCGTGCCATCGAGCAGCTCGGCTCCACCTACATCAAGTTGGCACAAATCATCTCCAGCGGCGAGGGACTCTTCCCTGTCGAACTCGTGGAGGAGTTCAAACGTTGTCGCGATCAGGTGCCCGCGGAGTCGTTCGATGACGTTCGCACGGTGGTGGAAGCCGACCTCGGCGCACGCATCGAGGACGTTTTTACCTCGTTCACCACGCAACCGATTGCCGCCGCGTCGATTGCCCAGGTGCACGCAGCCGTCCTTCGCAGCGGTGAAGCCGTGGTGGTCAAGGTGCAGCGTCCACAAGTGGGGGTTTTGGTTCGCAAAGACCTGAAGGTGATGGCATGGCTGGCACCGTTCCTCGTCGGAAGAATCAAGATCGCAGCACTCGCCAACCCACCGGCCCTCGTGGAGTTGTTCGCCGAAACCATCGTCGAGGAATTGGACTTCCGACTCGAAGCCTCCAACATGCTCGATATCGCGAGCATCCTCGCCGACCTCAAGCAGGACGGTTACGTGATTCCGCGACCACATCCCGAACTGGTGACTCGTCGCATCATCGTGATGGAACGACTCGAAGGATTCAAGTTCGACGACGTTGCCGGCATGAAGGATGCAGGTATCGACACCGAAGCGGTCATCCGCACGGGCATGGTGGCGTTCATGGAGGGTGCGTTGTTGTACGGCGTGTTCCATGGCGACCTGCACGGCGGCAATCTCTTCGTGATGCGCGACGGACGCACCGCACTCCTCGACTTCGGCATCGTGGGTCGACTTTCGGGCAATCGGCGGTTGGCGTTCCTGCGCCTCATGTTGAGTGCCACCACCAACGACGTGAAGGGACAGATGACCGCCCTGCGTGACTTGGGCGCGCTCCCAATGGACACCGACCTCGATGCCGTCATCAAGGATCTCCGACTCGACCAACCCACCATCGACCCCACCACGCTGTCGGGTGAAGAACTGGTGAAAGAAGTGCAACGCGTGGTGAAGGCAATGCTCGGGTACGGGGCACGCATGCCCAAGGAACTCATGTTGTACGTAAAGAACATGGTGTTCCTCGATGGCGCCATCGCCCGTCTCGCCCCCGATCTCGACTTGCTGGGCGAGAT
>SXPV01000093.1 GCA_005793215.1 Actinomycetota bacterium | reverse complement strand
GACATCGCCGATCTCCGCAGCGAGATGATGGAACGGTTCAACAAACTCGACCGAAGTCTTTGGTGGAAACTCTCGGTGGCAGTTGGTGCAGCGTCGGCACTCTCAGAACTACTGAGCCGTATGTGACGCTCGTTCGCCTTCCACTTGGCGTGGATCACCGGTCGAGGTCTAGCCTCGGCACATGACCTACGACTTCGATCGATTCCTGCGCTACGACGAGATGGCTACGTGGCTCCGCGCACTTGCCGCAGCACACCCGACGCTGCTCACCGTGGAGAGTTACGGCCAATCACACCAGGGGCGCGACCTGCTCGTGGCGACCATCACGGACACGCGACACGGCGAACACCACTCCAAGCCAGCCCACTGGATTGATGCCAACATCCACGCCGTCGAGGTGACTGGCGGAGTTGCTGCGCTGCACATCATCCATGACTTGGTCTCCAAGTTCGTTGCTGGGAATCCAACCGTGGTGGAAGCACTACGAACCCGGACGTTCTACATTGCACCGCGTGTAAACCCTGATGGCGTAGAAGATGCTCTTGGCGATCGGCCGCTGTTCCACCGCTCCAGCGTGCGTGCATGGCCATGGACGGATGGCCATCGTTGGCCCGGTTTGCATCCACAGGACATCGACGGTGATGGGCGCATTCTCACCATGCGCATTGCCGATGCCGACGGCGGATGGATGCCACATCCCGACGAGGCGCGAGTGATGATTCCCGTCGGACCTCTCGGTGCACCCGCCGGGGTGCAAAGGTACCGACTCCTTGCTGAAGGCCTCATCGAGAACTTCGACGGCTTCACCATCGATCAGCCCCGCGACCCCGCAGGTCTCGACCTCAATCGCAACTTTCCTGCGGGATGGGGTGTGGATGTTCTGGGTTCGGGAGATCACCCAATGAGCGAACCCGAGGTGCACGCACTCGTGCGCGCCGTGAAGGCACGGCCGAACGTTTGCGGATACAACGCATTCCATACTGCTGGTGGTTTCATGCTCCGACCCAGCAGCAATCTTCCCGATTCCCAGTTACCGCCGGAGGACGTGTTCATCTTCAAGAAGTTCGGTGAGCATTCCACGCCCCTCACCACCTATCCGGTGCACTCGGTGTATGAAGACCTCACTTGGGACAAGTCGCGGGTGATGGGTGGTGCCGGTGACGATTGGGCGTACGACCACTTGGGTGTGTATTCGTGGACGACGGAATTCTGGGACGCGATCTACCGCGCCACAGGCGAACATTCACCAACCGACGTGTGGTACGTCGGTCCTACCCCTGCGCAGGATCTGGCCGTATGTACATGGAGTGATCAACATGCTCCTGGTTCATACGTTGCCTGGTACCCGTTCGAACACCCGCAGCTCGGCAAGGTGGAACTTGGAGGAGTCGATGCTTTCCACACATGGACGAACGCTCCGTCGTCACTGCTCAAGGCCGAAGTTGCAGCGCATACCGAGGTGGCGATCTACCAAGCCATGGCGTCACCGCGTCTGGAAATCAAGTTGGCTGATGCAACACCGCTCGGTGGTGACGTGTGGCGAGTTCGTCTCGGTGTAGCCAACACCGGCTGGCTGCCCACCGACATCACTCAACATGCGCGACGCAAGAAGATCGTGTTGCCCGCAGTTATTGAAATCTCGCTCTCGGGTACAGCTGCCGGCAACTCGATTGATCTCGTTGAAGGCGAAGCACGTGTACGCATTGGCCAACTCGATGGACGCTCCAAGTACCTCCTCGATGGTGGTGCCATGTCCGACGGCACGCCAGACCGCCACCTCCACTCTTGGTTGGTTCGCGCTCCGAGCGGCACGGTGCTCACGTTGCGCGCATCGCACCAGCGTGCAGGCAGCGTAAGCACCACCATCACGCTCACGTCGTAGCAGTTGCGGCCTCCCGGACTGCGGCATTTCGGGATCTCCATGCCTTCCAAGCGATGATCATCGCGCACGGAATCAGAATGAGGTTGGGGTAGGACACCACGGGATCGCCGATGGCATAACCGTGAGTGAACCATCCCAAACCCATGAGCGAGAGCAACACGTACGACATTGTCGAAACCCCAAAGAGGCGCTGAGAGCGCGCCGCACGCCACGCTTGCGGAACAATCGCAGGAGTACCGACAAGCACACCTGCGACTCCGACCACGGCAGGTGAAACGACATAAAAAATGGCACAGAACAACGCAGTTGACGAGAACACGACGATTGGCAACCACCATTGCAGAGCGTGCTTCCTCACCAACATGACCATCAATGCAATGATCGCAAGTTCGATGTTCGCATTGGAGATCACCATCGGCACACTGCCGATACTGACTCCGTACGTCAACCACATCAAAGTTCCCGACAGACCGATGAGATGTGAGAGTCCCGAAACTCCCTCAACACTCCTTCGTGCATACACACGCACCACCTGTGGCCAGATGAATACCACCGCCAGGAGTGCTGCTACTGCACCGGAGATATTCGCCAAGGTCACTGAGCAACAGTAATTGCCTCGGCTCAACCACTGCAGCAATCAGATCGACTCACGAGACCAATAGCGTGACAGTCGTGTCGAGAACGACGTCGAGTGGCCAGAGCTGGGACGAACGGTATGCAGAAGATGGCTTTGCCTTCGGTACCGAACCGAACGACTTCGTGCGTGAAGTTGCCGATCAACTGCCAGTTGGTCGCACATTGTGCATCGGTGATGGTGAGGGACGTAACGGCGTGTTTCTCGCTGAACTTGGCCACCAGGTGACCACCATCGACTTGAGCCCGGTTGGCGTGCTCAAGGCCCGACGCCTGGCTGCCGAGCGTGGTGTCACCGTGGATGCCCACGTGGCAGATCTTGAGCACTACGACTTGGGCTACGGCACGTGGGACTGCATCGTGTCCATTTTCTGTCACCTACCCCCCGATTTGCGACATCGGGTACACACGGCTATTCCACAAGCTCTAACGAACCAAGGGTGCCTGGTGTTCGAGGCCTACCGAAAAGCCAACATTGCGCGTGGAGTTGGCGGACCACAGAATGTCGAGATGACCGTGGAGCTGGAGGAGTTACTCGAAGACCTTGGCTTGCAGCACCGAAT
>SXPV01000014.1 GCA_005793215.1 Actinomycetota bacterium | reverse complement strand
TCCCGTGCAACGTCGTCATACGTGAGTGCCTTCTCTTCTGGCCGTCGGTAGCTCTGCTGCGTGCCGTACCCACCCATGAAGCGTTTGAACCACAAATACACGATGATGCTCCACAGAAAGATGGAGCCACCGACCTTCATGATTGCTCCCGCGAGTTGTTGATCGGCGGTGACCGAGAGTCCCCATACGCGTACTGCGATGTCGTAGTGCTTGTACACCGCACCTTCGGCAAAGGTAAGCCACGCAGCAGGCACCGTTGGAATCACTGACATGAGGAACAGATACACCATGCGCCCGCCGTACCCGATTCGCATTGTTTGGTCCGGTGCTGCAATGGGAATCCACATGAGTAGTGATGACAGCACCACCGCAACATGCAATGAGTAGTGCAACAGCGGGTTTGACACGCTCTGGTTCACCATCGCGGGAATGTGCGTCACGATGATGACGACATTGAAGACAAATCCTGCAATGACGGGTTTGGCAAGCCAACGAATCACACGACCCGCGCGCGGCGAGCCGAGCACTGCACGAAACAGCCACGGCGGCGTCGAGAGAATCGCCACCAGCGGCAGGAAATACGACAGCGCCATGTGTTGAAACATGTGCACCGAATAGAGGTACTCCTCACTGATGTCGTGAATCGGCCAGTCGCTGGATAGCCACAGCATTGCCACCGCAACCGCAAAAAGCCAGCCTTGCCGACGTGTCACCACAGGTGCACCGGCTCGCACCTCGGGCGTGTGGGGAGCGATGTAGCGGATCGCATACCACCATGCGCCAACCACGAAGAGCACAAGGATCCACACTTCGGGATGTGCTTGAAAACGCCAAGGACTTTCGAGAAGGTCGGCCGATCCAGCCGTCATCGGTGGTGACCACATGGAGATGATCAGCGGATGAAGAAGTGGAAGGTGCCGAGTGCGGCAACATAGACGCCGACTGCGAGGAACAAGCCGGCGTAGAACAGCCAGCTGAAGAGTTTGTTATCGAACTTCAGGTGCATGAAGTAACTCACCACCATGAAGAACTTCACCACCATCATGATGAGCAATGCTGGAAGGAACAGTGGTCCGAAATCCACGTAATACGTGGATACCTCGAGCGCGGTAATCGCAGCCAAGATCAATGCGATGTTGATGTAGCCACGCGTGGACATACCGTGCTCGGCGGAGTGTTCTCCACCGTGTGCGGTGGCGCCGTCGTGAGTGGTCTCGGTGGTCATTGCATCACACCGGAATCAGGTAGACGAGGGTGAAAATGATGATCCACACGATGTCGACGAAGTGCCAATACAAACCGATCATCTCGACGGTTTCGGACTTACTGCCGGGAACCTTGCTTCGTTTGTTGATTGCCACGAGTGCCATCAGCATGATGATGCCCACGGTCACGTGCACTCCGTGGAAACCGGTCAGTGTGTAGAAACTCGAGCCGAACAAGCTGGTGGTGAAGCCCAGACCTTCGTTGTAGAAGGCGGTGAACTCGTACACCTGACCGCCAACGAACGTTGCACCCAACAGCGCGGTGACCGAAAGCCACAAATTCGTTCCACGATCGTCCTTGTTGTGCGCTGCAGACACCGCCAACACCATGGTGAGAGAACTCATGAGCAATACGAAACTGCTCACCGAAGTGAATGGAATGTCGTAAATCTGCTCCGGCGTCGGGCCGTTGGAGACGCGACCGCGATACAGCATGTAGGTGGAGATCAGCCCTCCGAACAACAAGCACTCCGAACCCAGGAACAGCCACATCCCGAGCTTCACATTGGACAGCCCCGTGCTCGTGACGTGAGCGTCGTGCGTGGCGGACTCAGCCATGTGATGCTCCTACGGCATGGCCGTTATTGGATGTTGAGTCAAAGTCACTCTCAGGTGCCGTAGCGGGTTCCAACGCCCACCCGTACAGGGCATAGAGCATGATCAGTCCGCCAACAATGGCAACCGGAATCGAGTAGATAATTCCGAGCGCAACGACCGGCATGCCCGAAGCCAACACCAATGGCCAGTACGACGGCGACGGCATGTGAATGTGTTTGTCCGCATTGCGCTCGAGTTCAGCCAGCACTTCCTCTGCCGTTGCCACTTCGCGCATGGTGTGCGTCGTGGGATCTTCTTCATACTTGCGATGGAAGAACTCGTCCAAGTGGTGCACGTGCGGGATGGAGTCGAAGTTGTGTTCCTTTGGCGGGTTCGAGGTCATCCACTCCAGGCTGCGTGCGTTCCACGGGTCGAGTGGGGCACGAACCTTGCTACGGGCCGTTACCACGATGTTGATGAGGAACAAGCCGATGCCCACCGTCAAGATCAGCGAACCAACCGATGCGATGAGGTTCCAAAAGGCCAGGTTGAAGAACCCTTCGCCAGCGCGGGCTTCGGTCCACTGGTACATGCGACGGGGCTGACCTTGCAAACCAAGAATGTGCATTGGTCCGAACGTCATGTTCATACCGATGACCATGAGCCAGAAGTTCCAGGAGCCCAGACGCTCATTCAGCATCTTGCCGAACATCTTTGGCCACCAGTAATAGAAGCCCGAGAAGATGCCGAAGATTGCGCCACCAAAGAGCACGTAGTGGAAGTGCGCGACGATGTAATACGTATCGGTTTGCTGCGTATCGCTCGGCGCAACGGAGTGGGTGACTCCCGACAATCCACCGATGGTGAACAGCACCACGAGACCAATCGCAAACTTCATCGCCGTGGTGAACACCAACTTGCCGCCCCACATGGTGAGCGTCCAGTTGATGATCTTCACTCCTGTTGGTACCGCAATCGCCATCGTTGCAAGTGAGAACACGGCCACCGATACCGGACCCAGACCGGAGGCAAACATGTGGTGCGCCCACACACCCCAACCAACGAAACCGATCGCCGCACCCGAGAACACCACGAACGGATAGCCGAACAATGGCTTACGACTGAATACCGGGAGCACCTCGGAGATGATGCCGAATGACGGAAGGATCAAGACATACACCTCGGGGTGACCGAAGATCCAAAACAGGTGCTGCCACAGAAGCGGGTCTGCCCCAGCTGCAACGTCGAAGAATTGCGCACCGAAACTGCGTTGGAAAGTGAGGAGGAACAGTGCGACGGTGATGACCGGAATTGCAAACAACAGGAGAAACTGCACAACGGTGATCATCCAGGTGAAGATCGGCATCTTCATGAGCGTCATCCCCGGCGCCCGCATGTTGAGCACGGTGACGATCAAGTTGATGGCACCGGTGAGGGACGCAATACCTGCGATTTGCAGACCAAGCGTCCAGAAATCGACACCATGGCTCGGCGAGAACACGGGTCCCGAGTTTGGTGCGTACATGAACCAACCACCATCGGCGGCTCCACCGAGGAACCACGCCAGATTCACGACGATGCCACCAGCGAGGAGGCACCAGAAGCCGAACGCATTGATGCGTGGGAATGCCACGTCGCGTGCACCGATCTGCAGTGGCACGAAGTAGTTGGCAAAACCTGCCGCCATCGGCATGACGAAGAGGAACACCATCGTGGTGGCGTGCATGGTGAACATTTGGTTGTACAAGTCGGCGTTCAACACCTTGCCGCCCGGTGCCGCCAACTGCAGACGAATCAACACCGCCTCCAACCCGCCGACGATGAAGAAGAACAGCGCCGTGGCGCCGTACATGAGACCAAGTTTCTTGTGGTCAACGGTGAACAACCACGACTTCCAACCGGTGGTGGCGACGGGACGTCGCAGTGCACCGTACGTACGTGCAGGAGTGATCGCTGGTGGTGCCGGTGTCAACGCCGGAACCGTCGAACCGGGTGCTGGACGTTCAATGATGGCCATAGTGATCTCCTATTTGAGCGTGAGCAGGTAGGCAACGAGTTTGTCGATGTCGGATTCACTGAGGCCGAGATTCGGCATTCCGCGGTACTTGCCGTTGGTGTCCGCGAGGAGTGCAGGGTTGGCATACATCGGCTTCACCTCGGGCGCATTACGCAACCATGCACGTAGGTCGTTGACGTTCAGACACGTCTCGTCGACGCCAGCCAGATACTTGGCGCCAAACTCGGCGCTCTTGGCCTTCCAGACATCGTCGCGACAAGCATCGCGCAGCAGGTCGAACATCGCACCAGCAAAGGTGTTGCGGGTCATCAACTTGGTGAGGTTGGGGGCAGCGCCCGACCACACGTTTTCATCTGGTGCTGCGATTGCCAACGTTCCATCGGGTCGCTTCAAACCATCAACCTGGTGGCAACGCACGCACTGGTTGAGGAACACCGACTCGCCTTCTTTGGCCAACGTTCCCTCGGCTGGTGCCCGATATGCGGCTTGTTGGTTGGCAATCCACTTTGCAAAGTCTTCTTTCGACAGGGCAACTGCTTCCATGCGCATGTTGGCGTGCGAGAGACCACAGAACTCGGTGCATTGCCCCGCATAGATCCCCGGCTCATCAGCCTCGAGCCGCAGTGTGTGGATACGACCAGGTACTGCATCGCGTTTGCCGTTGAGCGCCGGAATCCAATACGAGTGAATGACGTCGCGACTGGTCTCACGCAGCAACACCTTGGTTCCAGCAGGCATCACGAGCTGACCGGACGAGATGATGGGTTGGGTGATGCCCCACTCGTTCTGAACGGGATAGTCGTATTCCCACCACCACTGCTGACCCGTCACGTTGATCACCAGCTCGGTGTCGTCGGTGCGTGCAAGGTCGAAGATGACGCGGAAGGTGAACACACCAACCACCGCCAAAATGAGGGCCGGAATCACCGTCAGCGTGATTTCCAACGCAGGCTTACCGTGCGTCTGCTCGGGGATCGGCTGTCCACGATCCCGGTAGCGCCACATCGCGTACGTAATGACGACCGACACGATGATGCCGATGATCCCCGCAACTGCAAACACCGGCTGCTGCAAATCATCGATCATCTTGGCATTGGGGCCCTTGGGCTGCCATGTGTCTTGCGGAGCGTTCGTGGCGCACGAACCGAGTACGGCAACTGCTCCGGTAGCGACAAGCACACGCTGACCGAGCCGACGAACCTTCACCATCACAACGCTAAAGGGAGTGGTATCGCGCCTTCCGAACGAGCCTCGGTGATTCACGGCACCACCACTTCGATTGCCTGACCCTCTACCCCTGGAACGGTGAGGGTGAGTGGTGCTTCTTGTGCGATTGAGGGCTTGGAGTACACGATCGTGAGCGCTTGCTCGGCACCCTGCGGAATCAACTGGGTGCAGGTCTCGTTCGTATCGGAATGACCTTCTTTATCGCCTTCCGTGTTGGTGTCGACAGCCATTGCCGTTCCCAACGACGCCACCATACGTCGCTCGGCAGTATCAAAATTACGGAAGATGAAGGTCACGGCATTACCTCGTGGAACACTCACGGATTTCTGCGGGTCGTTGAAGCCCGTCATCACGGCTGACAGCACTCCGTCACGCAACTCGACAACTGCAATGGGGTTGGTGCGCAAGGAAAGCGTCTTCATGGCTTTCTTGTCGAAGTACTTCGACTTCTCTTCGCCACATTCGCGATGCGTGTAGTGACCCTCTTCCAACGCTTCAACCAGGTCGGCGCGCAACCCGACTCCCTGTCCGGCAATTCCACCAGCAACGATGCCCACGGCACCAACCACACAAATTCCACTGACGAGTGTCGTCTTGAGTGCAGGTCGCAGGGCAAAGATCGCGCCGACCAGCAACACGAGCGACGCCAGAACGATGAAGGCGACTGCACCAGCGCTCTTGGAAATCGCCAACATGATTCGCGAGAACGCAAAGATGACCACGCCGAGGCCGAGCGTGGCAATGACCGGAAACTCGATTGGGTGCAACAAGCGACGTCGGGCCGACTCGTTGTGGGCTGCGTCATCGGATGCGGACTCGCTCCACGCTTGCACCAGCCATTCGGTGAGTGCCGCCAACACCACGACGATGCCGAAGATGAAGTACACCTTGGCCACCACCAGGCCCAGGACGAGGAGGACGAATCCAGCGACCGTCACCAGGGGCCACATCGATGCGCGAACCAATGCGGCATCCCGCGGCTGTACCTCGCTGTCACCATCGTTGATCATGATGATCACTGCCGACAATCCAACGAGGGCGGCAAGCACCATGCTGAGTGCTACTCCGCCAAGCGCCAGACGCTCAACGAAAACAAGGTACGCAACGAGCGTGAGAGTCGAGAATCCCGTGAGTCCGAGGAAGAGTTTGGAGCCGACTTTGAACATGGGTTACTTCTGTACGTAGACGATGAACCACATCGCGGCAAACATGCCCGATACGGCGTACCAATAGAGAGCATGTCCGGCGAGAACATCGTGATCCCCAGTGCGACCTGCGAGCACGCGGAACATCGCGACGAGCGAATACACCATGGCGCTTGCCACGATGGCAAACATGGTGCCCGTAACGGTATAGAACATCGTTTCGTACGCATCATTGCGCAACACAATGTCGATTTGCATCCACAGCGCAACTTGCGCGTTCATGATTGCCAAACCGGTAAACAGCGTGACTGCAAGTGCCAACGTGGTGTGCGACTTGTCGCCTCGACGCGCCGAGTAGACCGCCCATTGGGCCATTACACAGGCAATGACGAAGGTGAACATCATGGTGTTGGACGCCACCTCGGGAATGGCGACGTCCTTTTTCAACCAGTCCTTGATGAGTGACACACCATCACTGGCAATGCGTGTGGGAGCATTTGCCCGGAACTGCAACCACATCGCCAACATGCCACCGATGAGCACGGTCATGCCGGCAGCAACGAGTGCCGTTGCCACAAAGACAGTGCTGGTTCGGCGCGCAGGGCCAGCGGCAAGTGCCGGAGCGGTCATGCTGAAGCCTCCACTCGATAGCGATCGGCCAGGCCATCCGCGCGACGCGATGAGGCAAACAATCCAACGAATGCCATCAGCACGAGCAACATCAATGCGTGGCCAAGTGTCGTTGCGACATTGGCGACTCCCACCACGCCATCGTCATCGAATCCGGTGGCCACTGCGGCGGGCTGATCCAAGAATCCGGCAACGTAGTGCGGAAGGGACGCCAGCACGGTCGCCAGCACCCCAAGCAACGACAGCAGCATCACGGGAACATCGGGAAGTGCCTTGCCGGTCACCGTTCCCGCATGCAACGCGATGGCTCCGATCGTTGCCAATACCGCGCCGTACACCACGTACACGAGAGCCGCTTCACCGAATACCGTTCCCACCAGATTGAGCGCATCGAGGTGCATGGCAGCCGAGCCCACAAGACCAGTAACGATCATGCCGACACCGAAGAACGACGCAACGAAGGCACCTGACAGCGCAGGTTTGCCAGCCTTCAGCGCCAGAAGCGACAACATGATGACCACCACTGGAGCAAGGAGCGGCGTCAGGTTGAAGAGCGCGTAGGGCACGAACGATTGCAACGTTTCCGATGACGACGTTCCAACCGCAAACACATGGGCCTGTTGGGTAACGGAGCTCACTATCACCGTTGCGGCAATACCCACACCGGTAAGCATCACGCCACGCAATGGTTGACGCGACCTTGCAGTACGCACTGCTGCATCACCCAGCACGCCGAGTGCCGGCACCACGTACAACAACGATTGTGGTTCACGCATCGCCCAACCAAGCCATGAAGGAAGGAGGTCGGCACCACCAAATGCGACTCTTGCGTTCACATAATCCACCCACAGATACGCAATCGTGCCGAGTGCAACCGGCAAGGTCAACACGATGCCAAGCGCACCAACGAGGGCGCTGAAGGCTCCGAGTGGGATCGAAGAAAGCGGTTGACCGTTTCGTCGTGTCATGATCGTGGCAACAATCGAAATTGCCACGACGACGAGCCCCACAACGACGACTCCGAGACCAAGAAGATACATCTCTACAAATCGCTCGGTTCCACCACCAGGGCCACCGTTTCCCAGATAAGAAGCGAACACGATCACGCTTCCGGCCAACCACGACCACCACCCCAATGCGGCAAGTCGTGGCAGCGACAGATTGGATGCATGGAGCTGCGCCGGCACGCTCCAGATCGCGACACCAAGCATCAGTGGAGCCGCCACCCCGAACACCAGCGCAAACTGGTGCATCGAGAACAACTGGGTGTGGGCGTCGGCGTTCACCAGCGCGGTTCCGGTATTGAATCGCTCGACCCCGAGCAGGGCGCCGACCACGGTGGCGATGACGAGCCAGAGTGCCGCACCAGCCATGAGCGACATGCCGATTCGGACATGGTCGGCCAGGGTCAACCAGCGGGCGACGGCACCCAGTGAACGTGCCGAACGGGAAGTCGATCCGGTCACGGATTGCGCTGGTGTAGCCGTCATCACCACGGGTCAAGGCTACTCAGTTCGCGAGTTTGGACCGATATCTCGGTACTTCATCGGCGAGCGGATGGCGGAACACTCCGC
>SXPV01000092.1 GCA_005793215.1 Actinomycetota bacterium | reverse complement strand
GTGTCGCCGTCTGATGCACGACTCCTGCAGGTCGCGCTGAAACTGGTTGTCGACCGCTGCTCGCAATTCGGGGTTCCAGTCAACGCCAAGGGAGAGTCGGGAGAGTGCCGAATAGTTGGCATACGCAAGATCGTGTCGCTCGCAAGCCACACGAAAATTGAATGACTGTCCACTGCTGCCAACGAGTGGTGCCGAACAGCCGTCGGTGGTGGTGATGAGCCATCGGTGTGTGCGCTTGGCGCGTGAACGTGCAGCACGGAACTGGTTGAGTGGCGTGGCAAACACCAAACCGTCAACAACTGCGCGAGACGCACTGGTTGGCATCGTTGCGCTGTGGTCGGTGATCGACGATGTGGCAATCACCCGCGTCGCCGGCAAGTGTGCCAACAGAGTGATTGCAAAGATGGATGCAGCCAATCGGCGCATATACACCTCGCATTGGCGGGAGTTGTCCGCCATCGTGCTGTGTGCACGATGTAGTCCAGAGTGACGTTACTTTTCGCCGCGAGACAGGGCGGTGGTTACTTCCAGCGGCGCATGGTGGTCACCATCTCGATGGCAACGTCGGCGGCCTCGTATCCCTTGTTGGTGTCATCGGCGCGGGAGCGAGCGGCAGCTTGCTCCACGTTTTCCACGGTGAGCACACCAAAACCGATCGGAACGAGCGTTTCCAGTTGCACCTGCATGATGCCCTCGGCGCACGGGCCAGCAACGTACTCGAAGTGAGCGGTTTCGCCGCGAATCACCGCACCAAGTGTGACCAGCGCGTCGTACTTGCGTGACAACGCCATGAGGCGAGCCATCACCGGAATCTCATAGGCGCCGGGCACCCAGAACACCTCGATGTTCTGTTCCTTCACCCCGTGTTTGGCGAGATTGCGCTTTGCGCCTTCTAGAAGTGCATTCACGACGAACTCGTTGAAACGTGCGCAGATGATGCCCACCTTCAGCGACTGGATCTTGCGTTGGTTCATGATTCATTGCCTTTCTCAAAGAGATGACCGAGTCGATCACGTTTGGTGGAAAGATAGGAGCGGTTCTCGTTGGTCATCGCCGTGATGATCGGCACTCGTTCCACCACGCGCAAACCGTAACCTGCGATGCCGCCGTACTTTGCGGGGTTGTTGGTCATCAAACGCAATTCCCCAGCACCGAGGTCGGCAAGAATCTGTGCGCCGATGCCGTATTCGCGGCTATCAACCGGTAATCCAAGTTGTGTGTTGGCATCCACGGTGTCGAGTCCTTGATCCTGCAACGAGTACGCGCGAATCTTGTGGCCGATGCCAATGCCGCGACCCTCGTGCCCTCGTAGGTACACCATCACGCCGCGTCCTTCATCGGCGATGAGCTGCATCGCAGCCGACAATTGGTCGCCACAGTCGCAGCGCAAGCTGCCAAACACATCGCCGGTGAGACATTCGCTGTGTACGCGAGTGAGTACCGGTGTATCGGTCGACACGTCGCCACGAACGAACGCCAAGTGCTCGATGCCATCCAACGTGGAGCGGTAGGCGACACACTCGAAATCTCCCCACTCAGTTGGAACGCGGGCTGAACCGATGCGTTCAACGAGGCGTTCCTTGTGGCGTCGCCATTCCACGAGTGCAGCGATGGAGGAGAGCAAGAGGTTGTGTTGCTTGCAAAATTCGATGAGCTGTGGCAGTCGTGCCATGGTGCCATCATCATTTTGAATTTCACAAATAACACCGGCCGGCTCGCATCCGGCAAGTCGCGCAAGATCCACCGCCGCTTCGGTATGGCCGGCGCGTTTCAATACGCCACCCTCACGTGCACGAAGTGGAAACACGTGGCCCGGTCGGGCGAATGCCTGGTAGCCAACGGCACGATCGGCCAGGGCACGAATGGTGAGCGCTCGGTCGGCGGCAGAGATTCCGGTGCTCGTTCCTTCCAACAAGTCCACCGACACCGTGAACGCTGTTCGGTGACTCTCGGTGTTGTGGTCCACCATCATGGGTAGCCGCAAGTCGTCGCAGCGTTCACCCGTGAGTGGTGCCACCACCACACCTGATGTGTGTCGAATGATGAATGCCAATTTTTCCGGTGTCACATGTTGCGCAGCCATGATGAGGTCGCCTTCGTTCTCGCGATCTTCGTCGTAGACGAGCACCACCATGTCGCCTCTCGCGATTGCGGCAATCACGTCGTCGATTGGGGCGAATGCATCGGTCATGAGGGGCTTCTTTCTGGTGCAATGACGACTTCGACATCGTCACCGAGTTGTTGAGTAGAAATTGTTCGTCCGCGCCACACGTCGGCAAGCGTGGCTGCGGTGTCACCGGCAAATGCGGGTACGGCGTCGCTGCCACCCATCACTGCTGGGGCAATGTGAAACACGTAGCGGTCGATCAACCCAGCGGCATGGAATTGTGCAGCAACGCTGGCACCACCTTCCACCATGAGTTGCAGCACGCCTTCGTTACCAAGAGTGTCGAGCAAGTCGGTGAGCGAGCCACCCCATTCCGTACATGGGCGAACGCGCGCATCGGACGGTGCACGGCCAAGCACGATGCGCCGTGGCGAGGTACCCGGTGCGTCACGAACGGTGAGTTGCGGGTCGTCAGCACGCACCGTGCCTGCACCCACGAGTATCGCGTCGCTGGCTGCGCGCAATTCGTGTACACGGCGTCGAGCCGCAGGACCAGTGATCCATCCACCAGCCCCCGACTTTGCTGCGATGTATCCATCGATGGTCATTGCCAACTTGAGTACGACAAAGGGTCGTCCGGTTCGGCGGTGGTGGAGGTACGGCGCGAGTTGCTCGTTGACGTCATCAGCACCGACGCCAACGTCGACATGCAGTCCGGCATCACGAAGCCGCGCGATACCGCTGCCAGCAACACGTACGTCGGGGTCCTGCACGGCAACAACGACGCGTGACACGCCTGCAGCAATGAGTGCGTCGGTGCACGGCGGCGTACGGCCGACGTGGTTACACGGCTCGAGCGTGACGTACATGGTTGCCCCACGGGCCGCGTCGCCCGCAGCACGCAACGCCTGCACTTCGGCATGGGCTTGTCCAACGGGCTGGGTGAATCCACTGAAGCGCCGCCCATCGACGGCTACGAGGACGGCTCCGACCCATGGGTTGGGCCGGCACGTGAGTTGCGCAGAGGCGGCAACGTGCACCGCCTCGCGCATCGATTGTTGGTCGATGTCGTTCATCTCTTCCTGCTTCCATCCGGACTGTGACCGTCGGCCTCGGAGTTTCACCGAATCAGTCCCGAACCGCGAAGCTCGGGAGTCGCGGGCTTTCACCGCCGATAGGGAATTTCACCCAACCCTGCAAGAACATTTCAGTTGTGTGCAGCACCTCCCGGTGTTGCATTGGTCAGGCTACCGACGTCGCGTCGGGCCTCACTTACCGTGAGTAGTACCACGGCTCCGATTACGAGAATTGCACCGACGGTGCTGCGGGTGGTGAGCCGTTCGTCGAGGAACGCAATTCCGACAGCGATGGTGACGACTGGTTCGAATGTGGAAGCAACCGAAGTGGGTCCAGGACCCACTCGCTTCATCGCCGCAAAGAACAGCCCCATCGGGAGGATCGTTCCCACCGTGGCGACGATTGCCACGTTGGCCCAGCCGTGGCTCGATTCGGGAAACTGCACCTGCATGTTGAAGGGTCGAATCACCCACAACGTGAGCCAGCCAAACATCGCGCCGAACAGGATGATGGTGAGACCGGTGATCCCGTCGTACTTTGGCATGACACGCGACGACAACACCACATAGAACGTGTAAGTGAGTGCGCCAGCCAACGTAAGCGCCACACCCGTGGTTTCTGCGCCAGTCACCTCGCCGGCAGCCAGCGCTACGCCTGCGACCGTTGCGGTGAGACAGAATCCGATGACCTTGCTCGGCCGATGGCGAAGCAACCACCAGGAGACCAATACGGCCATGATGGGGAAGCAATAGAAGATGACCGACACGAGTCCCGAGTCCATCCGTTCAATTGCACCGAAATAAAAGAACGATTGGAACGTGAAGCCGAGATAGCCAAAGAGAAATATCTCGACCAAGTCACGCCCTTGCGGCCACTTTGCACCGCGTACGGCGAGGAGTCGGTAGGCGAGCAGGAGTGGTGCGGCGATGAGGAAGCGGGCAATCATGAGTCCGCGACTATTGGCGCCGTCGTCAAATGCATTGACGGAGAAGAACGGGTTGACTCCATACAACGAGCACGAGAGCACCGCCAACGCAATGCCCATCACACGGTGATTTACCCGCGTGTTGCTACTCGACACGATTTGCTTGCTCCTTGTCGCGGCGAATCACATTGCGAAACACCACACTGAACACCACCACAATGCCAACGATGATGAGCCCAAACACGGCGTACTGAAGTGCGCCGCCGCGGTCACCGGCCTGGGTTGGCGCATATCCGCAGCCGGGCTTTGGAAGCAGTCCAATGCACTCATCCACATCACCTTCGAGTGGATACACATACACCGAAGTGGGAGTCGTTTCGGCGTCAGACGTGCCGTCGTTAGATTCGTACGAAAGAGAGATGCGCATGGCGCTTTCAGTCTGTCAGTCGGGCATCGTTCAGCGTCGCCTTGCACAACTACGGTGGGGGCAGTGAATTCCGTCGCTCGCCCCACGGTGCTGGTGGTGGACTTCGGTGCACAATACGCACAATTGATCGCGCGTCGTGTGCGTGAGGCGCAGGTGTTCTCGGAGATCGTTTCGCATCGAATCACCGCAGATGAAGTGCGCATGCGGAAGCCTGCGGCAGTCATCCTGTCGGGCGGGCCCAAAAGTGTGCACGTTGAAGGCGCTCCACAGTTGGACCCCGGCATTTACGAACTCGGGATTCCGATTCTGGGAATCTGTTACGGCTGTCAACTCATTGCGCAGCAATTGGGCGGTGTGGTCTCGCGCGGCGACAAGGGCGAATATGGTCGCGCCACACTCACACGCAACGGAACCTCGAAGTTGCTGGGAGATACCGAATCCACTTTCTCCGTATGGATGAGTCATTTCGATTCGGTATCTGTTGCACCGGAGGGTTTCGAAGTAACGGCGTCCACTCCCGATGCGCCAGTAGCGGTATTGGAACACACCTCGAAACGAATATGGGCAGTGCAGTTCCACCCGGAGGTGGTGCATACGGAGCACGGCCAGCAGATACTTCGGCGTTTCTTGCACGAACTTGCCGGCATCGTTCCCAACTGGACCATGGAGTCGATCGTTGATTCTCAGATTGCTGCAGTACGTGACCAAGTTGGGGACGAGCGGGCCATCTGCGGATTGTCCGGAGGAGTCGACTCGGCCGTGGCGGCTGCGCTCGTACATCGCGCGATTGGCGCGAATCTCACCTGTGTATACGTAGACACCGGGTTGATGCGCAAGAACGAGAGCGATCAGGTGGTGGAAACGTTCAAGCGCAACATGGGAATTGAACTAGTGCATGTCGATGCTGGAGACGAGTTTTACGACAAGTTGCAGGGAGTCACCGACCCCGAACAGAAACGGAAGATCATCGGCGAAACGTTCGTGCGAATCTTCGAGCGCTACACCGGCGGAATCAAGGACGCCAAGTTTCTCGTGCAGGGAACGTTGTATCCCGATGTGATCGAAAGCGGTGGTCGCGAGGGGTCGGCAACCATCAAGAGTCATCACAATGTTGGCGGATTACCCGACGACATGACGCTCGAGTTGTGTGAACCGTTGCGCGACTTGTTCAAGGATGAGGTACGAACGCTCGGCACCACGTTGGGACTACCCGACGAGATCGTGTGGCGTCAGCCATTCCCAGGTCCGGGACTTGGCGTGCGAATCATCGGCGAGGTGACTCGCGACAAGGTGCGAATCCTTCAGGAGGCCGATGCCATCGTGCGCGAGGAGATTCGTAATGCGGGACTCGAACGGGAGATTTGGCAGGCCTTCGCGGTCCTCGCCGACATTCGCTCGGTGGGAGTGATGGGTGACGAACGGACTTATGCGCGGCCAATCATCATTCGGGCAGTTACCAGTGACGATGCAATGACTGCCGACTGGGCACGTTTACCGCATGAGCTGTTGGCCACGATGTCGTCGCGCATCGTCAATGAAGTCGATGGTGTGAATCGCGTCGCCTACGACATCACGTCCAAACCGCCCGGCACGATCGAGTGGGAGTGAGCGCAGCGAGCGGACACTCGGGCCAACTCGAGTGGGAGTGAGCGCGGCGAGCGGACACTCGGGCCAACTCGAGTGGGAGTGAGCGCGGCGAGCGGACACTCGGGCCAACCCGAGTGAGCAGGCCGCGCCGGTTGTCAGTGCATGGGGCCACCTATGGTGGCCCTGTAACACGATTGTAAAGATCGCTAGACTGCGACCATCGTGAAATGGCCCGCCGTTCGGCGTACCCGCGTCCCACGAACCCGCCTCGCCTGGTTCGTTCTGGCATTGCTGGGGTTGTTGGCGCCATTAGTAATGCCCGCAACGGTGTCTGCCGACTCCATCGACGACCAGCGCCGTCGGGTGTCGCAAATCGTCGACGAACTGGAGCGACTCGCCAGTCAGGCCGACGAATTGGGAGAGAAGTACTCCGACACCTTGGCCCAGCAGGACGCCATCGAGGTCGAAATCTCCGAAATTGAAGTGAAGATCTTCGAGATGCAAAAGCAGTTGGCGGTGTTGCAAGCCAACCTGGTGGGTTCCGCCAAGCGGTCGTTCGTTACCGGTGGCTCCGTGGGAAGCCTTTCGAGCATCTTGGGAAGCAGTGGCTCGCTCTCGGATGCCATGAAGCGCGCATATCTCGGTTCCGCAGCGGCCAACATTGGAGCCTCCAGTACGGATGCCATGCAGGGGTTGATCGACGACATCACCCAAGAGAAATCGAAACTCGAAGGCAAGAAGAAACAGCTGGCATCGACCGCAACGTTTCTTGCCGGGCGACTCTCTGCGAGTGACAAGGTGCTGGAGCAGTACGAGTCACTTCGTGCGCAAGCCCTGCGTGATCTCGGCAGTTTGCTGACGGAGGAGGAACGTCGCCGAGCAGACGAGGCCGAATCTGCTGCACGTAAGGAACTGGACAAGAACAAAGCCAACTTCAAGGTGGTGGCATCGTCACCTCAGGCCGGAGTGGCAATCAAGGCGGCTCTCTCGCAGTTGGGAATCCGCTACCGCTGGGGTGCGTCGAGCCCAGGGGAGGCCTTCGACTGCTCCGGACTCACGCAGTGGGCGTGGGCCAAGGCTGGCGTGTCGATTCCGCGTGTGTCCCGATCGCAGTATGCGGGCCTGACCCGGGTTCCCGTGTCACAGGCACAACCCGGTGACTTGTTGTTCTCACAGACTTCGTTCTTCCACGTCGGCATCTATCTCGGTAATGGTCAGATGATCCACGCCCCGCGCACGGGCGACGTGGTGAAGATCAGCTCGGTCACGTGGACTCGCGTGCTGGGTGTCGGGCGCCCCAAGTAGTCGCACGATTTCCACGACGTACAAGTCGGCGTGCGTCACATGCCTCAATTAGTTTGAAGTTGTGACGAACGCTGCGACTAATGCCGGATGGAAGTGCGAGAGTTTTTCGGCAGCCGGCTTCACTCACGACGTGTATCGCAAGGGCACCGGTCCTGGTGTGGTGGTGGTGCATGAGATCCCAGGCATCACCCCCAAGGTGATGCAATTTGCAGAAGAAGTCGTCGCCGCAGGTTTCACCGTGGCCATGCCACTGCTGGTCGGTGAAGTCGGTCGTGCTCCGGACGGCAGGTACATGGCTTCGTCCGCGGCCAAGGTGTGCGTCTCGCGCGAGTTCACCACCATGGCACTTCGAAAGACGTCACCAATCATCGCTTGGTTGCGAGCGCTGGCCAAACAGTTGCATCGAGAGGTTGGCGGTAAGGGAGTTGGTGCCATTGGCATGTGTTTCAGTGGCGGTTTCGCGCTCGGCATGATGTTGGACGACGTCATGATCGCGCCAGTGCTCTCGCAACCCTCGTTACCGTTCGCATTCGGTACGTCTCGTTCGGCCGACCTCAACTTGTCGCCCGACGACGAACTTGCCGTTCAGCGGCGGGCAGTGGAGGGCTGCCAAGTCCTCGGCTTGCGATTCACGGGCGACCGCCTGGTGGGCGAACGGTTTGCAACCCTTCGTCGCCTGCTCGGGGAACAGTTCATCGCCGTGGAGTTCCCCTCTACAGCCAAGAGTGACCACTCGGTACTGACCGAGCAACGTCAAGACGAAGGTGTTGCCCGCGTGGTTGACTTCTTACGAGAGAAACTGCAACCATGACCTCCACCGACAACCACCAGGCACCAGCGCTTGGCGATCGCAACGCGCACTACGAGTCGCTCGTCGATCCCATCACCAACTGGGAAACTGATTTCGATCACATGCATCCGGCTTACAACGCCAACGCACCGGAGATTTGGGAGCAGTTACGCGGAGGTTGTCCGGTTGCACACTCGCCGCGTTATGGCGGAACCTGGTTGCCGGTTCGACACGACGACGTCAGTGCGATTGCCTACGACACGGAACACTTCAGTTCTGAGGACGTAGTGGTGAAACGCATCAAGCCAACCGGCGCCAATCGACCGTACGGAGGCGCGCCGCCGATTACGTCCGACCCGCCATTTCATCACCATGCACGTCGCGTATTGCTGCCGGCGTTTGCGCCACAGAAAATCGCGGCGATGGAGGCCGAGACTCGCGCCTTTTGTCACGGTCTCATCGACAAATTTCAGTCAGCCGATGTCGTGGATGTTGCGGATCAATATGCCAAACACATTCCTCCCGCGGTCATCGCCCACATGCTCGACCTTCCGTTGGAGGACGGTGAGTTGTTTCGCGACTTCATCCACGTGGCACTCGAGGGCATCGCCGAAGATCAAGAGGTTCGTCAAGCCGGGTGGCAAAAACTTGACGCATATCTCGACCGTCGTATTGCCGAACGAAGTGCCAACTTGGGAGAAGATCTTCTCAGTTTCCTTCTGACCGCCGAGCTCAATGGAAATCGATTGCACCCCGATCATGTGCGCGGAACCGTGGCACTGTTGCTCATCGCTGGTATCGACACCACTTGGAGTGCGATTGGTTCGTCACTTTGGCACTTTGCAAAAACACCCAGTGACCTCGCCCGTCTGGTGCGCGAACCCGAACTGTTGCCCACAGCGGTGGAAGAGATGCTGCGGGCGTACGCGCCGGTGACCATGGCTCGAACGGTGGCAAAGGACGTGGAGATTGGTGGCTGTCCGATGAAGGAAGGCGACTGGGTGCTGTTGCCGTTCCCGGCGGCCAATCGCGACCCAGCCGCGTTCGCTCGTGCCGATGAAGTGTTGATTGATCGCGAGATAAACCGCCATTCAGCATTCGGTTTGGGCATCCATCGTTGTGTCGGTTCCAACTTGGCACGTATGGAAGTGCGAATCGCCCTCGAGGTATTCGTCGAGCGATTCCCCGAGTTCGAATTGGCTGACCCCGCCTCCGTGACATGGAGTGTCGGTCAGGTACGTGGTCCGCGATCATTGCCGATTCGTATTCGGTCGCGCGCAGCTGCGCGGGTGAAGTGACCGACGATCAGCGCGTCGCCCTCGACCTGACGCAACTCAACCCCGACCAACGCGACGCCGTTGAGTACAACGGTGGTCCACTGCTCATCATCGCGGGTGCGGGTTCCGGGAAGACGCGCGTACTCACCCACCGAGTTGCGCATCTCATTGCGTCGGGTGTGCATCCAATGAACATTCTTGCGATTACCTTCACCAACAAGGCGTCGCAAGAAATGAAGGCCCGTGTAAAGACACTCGTTGGCGAGGTTGCCGACAAGATGTGGGTGAGCACGTTCCACGCGGCATGCGTTCGAATTCTGCGGGCAACCGCCGATCGTCTCGGCTATCCGAAGAGTTTCACCATCTACGACTCTGCCGATTCACTGCGTTTGGTGAGTCAGATCATCCGTGATTTGAATCTCGACCCCAAGCGTTTTCCATCGAAGGGCGCCCAAGCCCGAATCAGTTTGTGGAAGAACGAGTTGGTGAATCCATCCGGTGCAGCCGCCGATGCATTCGGCCCATTCGAAACCAAGTATGCAGAGATTTACACGGAGTATCAGCACCGTCTGCTACGTGCTGGTGCCATGGACTTCGATGACTTGTTGGTGAGTGTGGTGCATCTGTTCCGTAATCACCCCGAGGTCCTTACCGCGTATCAAGACCGCTTCAAGCACGTGCTCGTGGATGAGTTTCAGGACACCAACCTTGCGCAGAACGAGATCGTGTTGTTGCTGGGTCGAGAACATCACAACGTTTGCGTGGTGGGCGATACCGACCAGAGCATCTACGCCTTTCGTGGTGCGGACTATCGCAACATCCTGCAGTTCGAGCGCGCATTTCCGGATGTGTACACCGTGGTACTGGCGCAGAACTACCGCAGTACACAAGTGATCCTGGATGCAGCAAATGCGGTGATCTCCAACAACGTCGAGCGCAAGCCGAAGGAGTTGTGGACCGAGGTTGGCACAGGGGACAAGATTGTTCGTTATTACGCCGAGGACGAAGACGAAGAAGCACGTTTCGTAATCTCCGAATTGAAGCGACTGCATCGACATGAGGCCATCAATTGGCGGGAGATCGCGATCTTCTATCGCACCAACGCGATGAGCCGCGTGATTGAAGAGTTCCTCATCGACGGTGATGTTCCATATCGCGTAATTGGTGGCACCAAGTTCTACGACCGCAAGGAAGTAAAGGACGCCATTGCGTATCTGCGCTGCGTGATGAACCCAGCCGACGAAATGAGCATTCGTCGCGCAATCAACGTTCCCAAGCGTGGTGTCGGCGACACCAGCCTGGACAAGGTGTCGGCTCTTGCCAAGGAACAGAGTCTGGCGTTGTCGGTGGCACTCCGACGTGCAGCTTCAGCAGGTGTGGGCGGCGCCGCACTTCGCGGTGTCACCGAGTTTCTTACCCTGATTGATTCACTCGAAGGCGAAGCCGCGCACGGTCCCGCCCATCTGCTGCGCGAGCTCCTCGAGCGCAGTGGGTACATGGCCGAGTTGCGCAACGAAGATACGCACGAAGCACAGGGGCGAATCGAAAACCTGGAAGAACTCATCGGCGCAGCCGAGGAATTCCCGGACGCCAACGACTTTCTCGAGAAGGTGTCGCTGGTGTCCGACACCGACGAGATCGCCGGTGACGACAAGGTGATGATGATGACCCTTCACTCCGCCAAGGGTCTGGAGTTTCCAACCGTCTTCATCGTGGGCTGGGAGGAGGGAGTGTTTCCTCACAGCCGTACGTTGCTCGATCCAACCCAACTGGAGGAGGAGCGTCGACTGGCCTACGTAGGCATCACGCGTGCCGAACGACGCCTTTATCTCACTCATGCCTGGAGTCGCGGGTTGCACGGCTCGCGTCAATACAACCCGCCATCTCGTTTTCTCGACGAGATTCCTGCAGACCTGCTCGACCGCAAGGGCAGTGTCGACACGGGCGCCGATGAGGGCCGGGGGCACCTGCGCGAGCAGACCGATTGGTCGCGAACGCCTGTGCCGGACTTCCGCGGTCGTGGTCGAAGTGTGACATCGTCGGCAAGCGAAGCGTTGCGGCCGGTCGTACGCCAACCACAACTGTCACACAATTTCTCGATCGGTGATGATGTCGTACATCCGGTGTTCGGTGAAGGCGTGATCATCGACCTCGACGGTGCTGGCGAAAAGGCAGAAGCCACGGTGCGGTTCGTGGACAAGGGAACCAAGGTGCTCGCGCTTGCATGGGCGCCGCTGACGAAGCGCTAGCGCTGGAGGCGCGCCGCGGGGTTCGTCGCCACTGACCAAGCGATGGCCACTTACGGCGCGCGGAGGTCGATCAGCAAGCTGACGCGGTTTTCCACCACGGGTCGCGCATCCACTGGTCGATGAAGCTCTTCGACGGGCAGGGTGCGATCCTCGCAGTCAACGAAATCTCGCGTTCCTTCGATGTGTGTCACCAAACACTCGGGACTGCGATCGGCCGGATACGCGTAGTACACCTGCCAGCCACGTGATGGATCGTCGCCCGTGTGATCCACCACCACGCTGCGTTGGTAAGTGGTGTCGCGAAGGTCGGGATACAGAATGGGGCCATCTCGTTCGATGATTTCGGCGATGTCGTCGACCGGGCCAACCCGAAACGTGTAGTCGCCCGAGCGAACCTCGCGTTTGCGGTTGTCGGTGGCGCGGTCGGCAAACAGCCACGTCACACCAAATAGCACGGCAAAGAAGGCGAGTCCTGCGGCAAGCGGCACGACGGCGCGGGCCAGAGGGGAACGCAGCCGCTTGAACACGACACCTAGTGTGCCAGTGTCCGGGGCGTAGCATTCTCTACTTGTGAAGCGGCCCTATCGCGTAGTCGTTGCCAAGCCGGGACTTGACGGCCACGATCGTGGCGCAAAAACCATCTCTCGTGCACTGCGCGACCACGGCTTTGAAGTCATCTACACCGGTTTGCACCAAACCCCCGAGCAAATCGCAGAAACCGCACTGCAGGAGGACGTGGATGCAGTCGGGCTCTCGTTGTTGTCGGGAGCGCACCTCACATTGTTTCCGCGGGTGATGGAAGAATTACGGGCGCGGGACATGGGCGATGTGATGATCTTTGGGGGCGGAGTAATTCCTGATGCAGATGCCGCCGCTCTGAAACAGCAAGGTGTCAGTGAGATCTTCGGTCCCGGTTCGTCGTTGAAGACGATTGCCGAGTGGCTCGAAGCCGCGCTCGACCAGCGAGAAAAGGTGAGCAATTAATGGACCTGTTCGAGTATCAAGGCAAGCAGTACTTCGCCACGTTCGGTATTCCCGTATCTGCTGGCGATGTTGCCCACACGGTGGACGAGGCCATCGCCATCACCGAGCGAGTCGGTTACCCCGTTGTGGTGAAGGCACAAGTGCAGGTGGGAGGTCGCGGCAAGGCGGGCGGCATAAAACTGGCCAACAACAAAGCCGAAGTGCAAACGCACGCCACGAACATTCTCGGCATGGACATCAAGGGTCATGTCGTAAAGCGCGTGTGGGTGGAGTGTGCATCCGACATTGCCGAGGAGTACTACGCATCATTCACACTCGATCGCGCGGCCAAACAACATCTGCTGATGTTGTCGGCACAAGGCGGAGTCGACATCGAGGAAGTCGCCGCAAAGGATCCGACTGCAATCGTGAAGCTGCACGTGAACCCCATCGTTGGCATCACCGCCGCTGTCGCCAAGAAGGCTGCGGC
>SXPV01000013.1 GCA_005793215.1 Actinomycetota bacterium | reverse complement strand
GCCTGAAATGCGCATCGACGTCTTCACCATCTTCCCGAAGTTGGTCGACGACTTCTGCTCTGAGAGCCTGCTGGGCCGCGCACGCACCACGTCGTTGCTCGATCTGCGCGTTCACGACCTGCGGGAACACACCACCGATGCACATCGCACCATCGACGACGCACCGTTTGGTGGTGGCGCCGGCATGGTCATGCGACCCGAGCCGATCTTTGCGAGTGTTCGCGCTGCTCAGCCACCCCGCCCACTGTTGCTGCTCTCGCCAGGAGGGAAACGATTCGATCAGCAGATGGCGAAGTCCTTCGCCGCGTCCGATGGGTTTTCGCTGCTGTGTGGCCGATACGAAGGCGTCGATCATCGCGTGGTGGCGGAGTTGTGCGACGGTGAAGTGTCGATCGGCGATTATGTTCTGGGTGGAGGCGAGGTGGCCGCCTGCGTGATCGTTGAAGCGGTCACCCGGTTGATTCCGGGCGTGATGGGCAACGATGAATCCGCAGCCAGTGAGTCGTTCGAAGGGGGATTGCTTGAAGCTCCCCACTTCACGCGACCCGCGGAATTCGAGGGATTCGAGGTACCGGAGGTGTTGCGCAGCGGCGATCATGCGCGAATTGCTCGTTGGCGCCACGCGCAAGCCCTGCATCGCACCATGGCAGTGCGCCCCGATCTCGTTGCGCATCGAGGTGGGCTAAACGACAACGAAAAGCGTCTGTTGGAAGAGTTCCCCAGCCTGCCGTATCCTGAAAGTTCCCTATGAAACCCACAGACATCGTCGACCAGCAACATCTCCGTACGGATATTCCAAAGTTGCGCCCTGGCGACGAAGTCAAGGTGCACGTGCGAATCAAAGAAGGCGACAAAGAGCGCGTTCAGGTGTTCCAGGGTGACATCATCGCCATCGAAGGTTCGGGAATCTCCGAGAGCTACACCGTTCGCAAGAACAGCTACGGGGTCGGGGTGGAGCGAACCTTCCCCATGCACACCCCATCGGTGGAGAAGGTCGAAGTGCTGCGCCACGGTCAAGTGCGTCGCGCCAAGCTCGGCTTCTTGCGCGAACGCGCAGGCAAGTCGGCAAAGATCCGCGAAAAGCGCGAAGACTAAGTTGCTCTCTCACGGGGCATCGCCATTGTGCGCGTTGTCCTGCACACAGTCTCGGGGAGGTCGTAAGTGAACACCGACGATCTCGAGCAATACGAAGCCGAACGCGAGCTGCAATTGGCCAACGAGTATCAAGACGTCGTCGGCATGTTCAAGTTCGCCGTCGAAACCGATCGCCGGTTCTATCTGGCCAACAACGTTGACGTGCGTGTGCTTTCTGAAGGTCCACGCCCACTCCTGGAGATCACGCTCACCGACGCATGGGTATGGGACATGTACCGCAAGACTCGCCTCGTGCCAAAGGTGCGCGTGCTGAGTTTCAAGGACCTCAACATCGAAGAGCTGCCGAGCAGCAACATCTAGCGGCGCACACGCCGGCTACCGACAGGAGCCGCGCGCCGACCAACCAAGCGCGGGCGGGTCGTTCGCGGGCGAATCAGGCGCGGGCTCGTTTCGCCGAGAATCTCGTTGCCGTGTGGTACGAGCGTCAGGGCTACACGATCATTGCTCGCAACTGGCGATGTCCTCGCGGCGAACTCGATGTGGTTGCATGGCGCCACGGGGTGCTGGTGGTGTGTGAAGTAAAGGCCCGCCGCAACACTGCATTCGGCCACCCGTTCGAAGCCGTCACTGCGAACAAGCTGTTGCGCTTACGCCGAGCCACCGCGGCGTTTCTGGGCGCCGATGGCGCCGGGTTGCCTGGAGTGCGGGAACTTCGTTTTGATGCCGCAGCCGTCATCGGAGCACACGTGGAAGTTCGCGAGAGTATCGGCTAACGCCGAACCTAGGTACATATCGCCGCAGTGGCGGAGCAGTGAAGTGATTTGTACTACTGTCTGGCGGTCAGGTCCAACCACGGTGCGGAGGTATTGAACAACATGTTTACATTTCATAAACGCAAGGTAATTGCGATTGCAACGGCTGTTGCGGCACTCGCTGCCACCGCCGTCGCCCCGACGGCGTCGGCCAGCAAGAGTGACAGCAAAGCGGTCACGCTGACACTGCTCCACAACAACGACGGTGAGTCGTCGCTCGATACGTCAACGCTGAAGTCTGGAAGCGTCACGTACCGCTATGGCGGAATCGCTGCATTCAAGTCGGTCTACGATCGTGAATCCACTGCTGCGCGCGCTGCGGGCAACGCCGTGTTTGGTGTGTATGCCGGCGACTCGTTCTTGGCGAGCAAGACGCTCATTTGCAGTCAACCGGCGGATGCAACGTCGAAAGTGAAGCCGTTTGACGCGAGGGCACTTCGTGAGGTTGGTTACGACGCCTTGGTGCTCGGCAACCACGAGTTTGACTACAGCCCGTCGTTCCTGTCGCGCTACCTGCGAACGTTTGCCAAGAACGGTAAACCAACCCTCCCCGTTCTCAGCGGCAACATGGAGTTTTCCAAGGAGGAGAGCCTGACCGATCTCATCGGTCCTGTAGGGCAAACCAGCAATACCGCGACTCCTGGCAAGAACATTTCACAGTGGATGGTGTACACCGACGCAGAGACCGGCGCAAAGATCGGCGTCGTCACCGCGATGACACCTCTCTTGCCCACCATCTCTTCACCGGGTAAGAGTCGTCTCCTGACGGCAACCCTCGACGCCGTGGCAAGGCGGCTTCAGAAGCAGATCGACGAATTGCAGAAGCAAGGCATCAACAAGATCATTCTCGTGAGCCACTTGCAAGACCTCAACAATGACAAAGCGCTGGTCGCGAAGTTGAAGGGCGTCGACATTGCGGTGGGCGGTGGCGGTGACGAGTTGCTGCAAAGCGACTACGTTGCCAACACCACCGAGTTGTTGCCAGGTGAGTCGACACCGGTGGGAACGTACCCCACCAACGTGACTGACGCCGCCGGCAAGGTGGTTCCGGTCGTGACCACGAGTGGCAATTACAAGTATCTCGGCCGAGTGGATGTGCGCTTCGACAAGAAGGGCAATGTTGTGGAAGTGGTCCAGGCAACGTCGTTCCCACGTCGAGTGATTCCATCCTCGGCTGAAGCGACCGCCCTTGGTGTCACCGACTCGGTGGTTCCGAACGATCTATTGCTCACCAAGGTGATTGCACCGTTGAACGGTTGCCTTGCTGGATTCACTACGCCGTTTGCCAAGTCGGACATCCTGTTCAACACTGCTCGCGGTAGCGCATCTGCTGCTGGAGTACGTACGGTCGAAACGAACGGCGGCAACCTGGTTGCCGACTCTTTCGTGTATCTCTACGACCAAGTTGCCAGCAAAGAAGGATTACCTGCACGTGCTGCCAGCAATCCAGTCGTGGCGGTACAGAACGGTGGCGGAATTCGACAGAACGCCGGTGACCTCCTGCCAGTGTCCGGATCTGCGCCTGGAACCATCTCGCGCGGCAACACGTTCGACCTGTTGCCATTCGACAACCGATTCGCGTTGTTCACCGATATGAACGCGACGCAGTTGAAAGAGGTGTTCGAGCGTTCGTGCGCCGTTGGCACGAGTGGTGGCGGTCAATTCCTGCAGATTTCTGGACTGAAGGTCACCTGCAAGCGCAGCAATACCGCAATGGTGGTGGGTAATCCGCCTCCAGGTTTGCAGTACGGCGCGGTCACCACGGCGGGATCCCGCGTGGTGTCACTGACGCTTGCCGATGGCACCAAGTTGGTGGACAACGGCGCTGTGGTGGCTGGGGCACCAGCGGTTGACGTGATTACCAACTCGTTTACTGCAACTGGTGGCGACAACTTTCCGACGTTCGGCTCAGCAACCTCCAAGGTGCTGGGTTATTCGTACGAGGAAGCCTTGTACCGCTATCTGCTGAGCTTCCCCAAGGGAGCTGACGGACTACCAACGGTTCCTGCCTCGGATGCTCGATACAAGTCGGGTGGCGAAGGCCGAATCACCTGGCAGTCGTAGAACGTCGTAAGTAATCGCAGCTCAGGCCGCTGCGTCGAGCGTCAGGTTTGACGTTTGGCGCGGCGGTCTCGGCGTTCCCAGCAACCCTTGTGCCAGTGTCGGCGCAAGTCGGGGGCGTCGCTGGGCACGCACACCACATGGCCGGTGCCCTTCGAAATCGTCCGATGGCACCCTGGGCAAACGTATTCTTTGTGCGCTTCGTACGGCTGCACGCGTCGCACCTCCACCGTGCCGTAGAGACCGTCCCACATGGATGGTGCTGACGCACCGGGGCTCCTGCGCTTGCGTTTCTTGGCACGACGTTCGGTCATGCGAGAAATGCCCACGCCACGAGTGCGCCAATGATGATGAAGGCACTCGCAATCACCACATAATCGAGCGGCGACGCCTTGTATTTGCGGTGCGGATCGAATCCCACCATGCAAGTATCGTCGTTGCATGGCCGAAATTGATGTCACCCGCGCCAATGCCGTTACAACGATCACCATCAACCGCCCGGAGCGCAAGAATGCCGTCACCGGCGACATGTGGGCACAACTCGCAGAAACCTTTCGCACCATCGCCGCCGATCCCGACGTGCGTTGCGTGATAATCACCGGTGCAGGCGGAGAGTTCTGTTCGGGGGCCGACCTATCGGCGCGCAACAGCACCGGTCGACCCGTGCATCAATTGGCGGCCATGCGTCACGTGAACGATGCCGCGTTGTCGTTGCACCGGATGCCACAGCCCACCATTGCAAAGGTTCGCGGTGTGGCAGTTGGTGCCGGCTGCAACATGGCCCTGGGTTGCGATCTGGTGGTGGCCAGTGAGAACGCACGATTCAGTGAAATCTTCGCCAAGCGAGGTTTGTCGCTCGACTTCGGTGGATCATGGTTGCTGCCACGTCGCATCGGGCTACATCGCGCCAAGGAGTTGGCGCTGTTTGGCGACATCATCTCCGCCGCCGACGCACGCGAGATGGGTCTGGTCAACCGTGTATTGCCCGATGCCGAACTCGACGCATTCGTCGATGGGTGGGCACAGCGTCTCGCGGCTGGTCCGCCAATCGCGCTGGCACTCACCAAACGCATGTTGAACAACGCGATGAACGTAACGATGGAAGAAGCACTCGACGACGAAGGCGCTTCCCAAACGGTGAACTTCGGTACCAAGGACACACTCGAAGCCATGGAAGCGTTCATGCAGAAGCGGGAGCCGAAATTCAAGGGCTACTGATCGCCGTTGTCGCGGCGTTGTCGTTGGTTGCCCCGGCGGCAAGCGGCGATGCCGACGAAGAAGGTGGTACGGACGCAACGGAATCGCTCATCATCGAGTCGGCGGTTACCACGGTGCCGTCATCATGCATCGCGCCCGAGCCGCTGCGCAGTGTGTTCGTGGGAAGCGTGTCGAAGGTGGATGCGAATTTCGTGCTCTACAACGTGGAGTCGGAACGTTTCGGTACGGTCGCCGATTTGTTGCGCGATGGTGTGCTCACGGTGCGATACCCGATCGACGACGTGAAGTATCTGGACGTTGGGGAGCGGTTCCTCGTCGGCGCCGTTGCTGCACCATCGGGAATTCGTGGCGACACACCGGTGTTGGAGTCCAAGGTGCGAGTGCCACCCGACATGTTCGGTGGCGATGCGGTGGCTGCGGTGCAGCGTGTGTCATGTCCCGATTACGAGGATCCTGTTCGCACGTTGCGTGCAAACGGCGACCCGATTGACACCGGATTACTGAAGCCACTGTTGGGTGATCGCAGCGGATTGCTGGGTGCACTGCTATTGCCACTTGGCGCCGGCTTGGGATTGCTCTTTTTGTTGGCGGCAACCCGCTTCTTAATTACGGGTGCTATCCGCGGAATGCGGAAGTAGCGAGCCCGCGCAGTTCGCTGACCGCGTGGCCGAGGCCTTCTTTGTCGCGGAACAGTGCGCTTCCCGCAATCAACACGTTGGCACCTGCGCTTGCCGCGCCTTCGATGGTGGTTGGTGAGATTCCACCATCCACCTCGAGGTCGACGGTGTCGCTGAAGCCGGCGTGATTGATCATGTCGCGCACGACTCGAATCTTTGGTTCCATGGTCTTGATGTACGACTGACCACCAAAGCCCGGGTTCACGGTCATGACCAAGACCAAGTCGACGAGGTCGAGCACGTTGGCAATCTCATCCGGAGGTGTCGACGGGTTGAGCGCCACTGCGGCGGTGGCTCCGAGTTCACGTATGTTGCCGAGCGTGCGGTGCAAGTGGTCGCAGGCTTCAGCGTGAACGATGAGTCGCTGGCAACCCGCTTCCACGTATCGCTTTGCCATCACATCCGGTGTCAACACCATGAGATGTGCCTCGAACGGCTTCGTGGTGAGGTGGCGAGTGGACGCGATGACGTCGGGGCCAAACGTGAGGTTCGGCACGAATTGGCCGTCCATCACGTCCCACTGGATGAGATCCACACCGGCTGCATCCAGAGCCGAAACGGCCTCACCCAGTTTGGAGAAATCAACGGGCAGCACCGATGGGGCGATCTGCACCGGGCGCATGCGTAAACAAGCCTAGGGTCGTTGGGCGTGACAAGCTCCGTTCGTCGGCTCCAGATTGAACGCTTGGTGGCTGGTGGCGATGCGATGGCGCGCGATACCGACGGTCGGGTGGTGTTCGTGGAGGCTGCATTGCCCGGCGAGACGGTGGATGTGGAGTTCACCGAAGTAAAGCGCGATTTCGCGCGCGCTCAGTTGCGCAGTGTTGCGGTGGCATCAACCCAGCGCGTGACACCACCATGTGCTCACGTCGCCGAGGGTTGCGGTGGTTGCAACTGGCAACATCTGGCCGCCTCCGCTCAGCACGATGCAAAAGTGGAGATCGTTCGCGAGGCGTTTGCGCGTACGGGACGTCTTCCCGAGGTTCGCATCACGCGCGGAGCCAGCGTGGGGCACGATGCACTGCGCACCACCGTGCGGATGACCGCAACTCCTGATGGTCGTCTTGGTTTTCGCCGCGCGGGATCGCACGATGTGGTGGGAGTGGAGCATTGTCTGGTGATGCATCCGCGCCTGGCGGAACTGGTGACCATCGTCGGTGTGCGTGGCGCTGGGGAAGTCACCCTGCGTTGTGGCGACGTCACCGGCGAGCGAGGAGTGTGGTCGCACGATCGTGCGCGACTTCTCGGTTTGCCCGACGATGTGGCAACCGGCGCCGGCGCGGTGGTACACGAAGAAGTGGCAGGCGTACGCCTGCGAGTCGCAATGGAATCGTTCTTTCAGGCATCCCGTCAGGCAGCCGAATTGTTGGTGGATGCGGTGGGCCGTGCCTCGCAGGGATTGCTCGATGGTTCCGAAGGCCCGGTAGTCGATGCGTACGGTGGCATCGGATTGTTCAGTGCCACCCTGGTGCCACACGATGTGCAGGCCGTGGTGGTGGAGTCGAGCAAGTCGGCATGCGACGACGCGTACTCCAACCTGCGCGGGCACACCGCCGACATCGTGCAGGCACGATTCGAGCAGTGGGTCGCGCAGCCTGCAGGACTGGTGATCGCCGACCCTGCACGCAGTGGCCTGGGCAAGCCAGGAGTTGGGGTAGTCGTGGAAACGGATGCGCCACGCGTGGTGCTGGTGTCGTGTGATGCCGTTGCTGCGGCTCGCGATGCTCGACTACTCGTGGATGCCGGTTACCAACTGGACAACATCGAAGTGTTGGATCTGTTTCCGCACACGCACCACGTGGAAGTAGTGGCGACCTACAACCGTTAGGTCGCGTGACTGACTAGTTGGCGCAGCAGACGTTGGTGGATTCAACGGCGATGCGCTTGGGCGCATTCTCCATGCGATCGGCATCTGCCAGCACGGTGTACACCTCGAATTTGTGGTCGCCGCCCTCGATCCAGAACTTGTCCTGCACGGCGTAACAACACGTCGTTTCGCCCTCCACGAACGTGGGCAGACCAACGTTGGTGACACGTTCGTGTTCGGCACGAACTTCATCAACCGATTGCAATTCCACGCCGAGGTGATTGATGGAATCGGTTGCGTCGGGATTTTCGATCAACACCAACTTGAGCGGGGGATTGGCGATGGCAAAGTTGGCATAGCCGGGACGAATCTTGGCGGGAGCCACACCAAACAATTTCGTGTAGTGCGCGATCGCGGAGTCGAGGTGTTGAACGTTGAGGGCCAGTTGCAAGCGGGACATGAGTCCACCATACGTCGCGAAGGCAATCCCACGAAGTGCGTGATCGTTCTGGTGCCCCCCCTCGGATTCGAACCGAGGACCTGCGGATTAAGAGTCCGATGCTCTAACCAACTGAGCTAGAGGGGCATCAATATGAAAATTGCAACGCCAGAGCCTAACCCCCACGCGCATTGGGGTCCCAATGACACGAATCGAGCATGCAGCGTGTGCGCCAGGACGGCGCACCTTGGGGTGGACGACGGGGCTCGAACCCGCGACCTCCAGGACCACAACCTGGCGCTCTAGCCAACTGAGCTACGCCCACCAAGGGCGCTCCATTCTGCCACGGGTAGACTGGGCGTACACACCTGTTTGGAGCTGATAACCATGCCAGCGGCTGATAAGACGCTGACGCAATCCCTAGTCACTCGGGCCAAGGAGATCACTGCCCGCGAACTACAGGTCTACGCGCAGCGCACCACAGGTTCCCAGGCGGCGAATGCCCGGGCTCGCAAGTCACTTCCCCTCGGCGTGCCGTCGAGTTTCCAGGATTACGACCCGTACCCCATCGTGCTCGCGCGCGCCCAGGAGTACTGGTCGGTGGATGTCGACGGCAATCGCTACGTGGACTACAACATGGGCTTTGGCGCTTTGTTTGCCGGCCATATGCACCCTGCGGTGCGCAAGGCGGTGTCGGCCCAATTGGACGACGGCACCCTCTTCGTCACTCCGTGCCCGAGCAATGCAGAGGTGGCCGAGCTGCTCACCGCTCGATACGGCTTTCCGCTCTGGCGTTTCACCAACTCGGGCACCGAGGCCACCATGGACGCGTTGCGGGTCGCTCGTGCGGCCACGGGGCGCGACAAGATCGTCAAAGTTGAAGGCGGCTATCACGGCCATCACGACGAAGTGATGGTGTCGATGAAGCCGTCGCTGGAAGTTGCCGGCCCCGCCAACGCTCCGTACTCGGTGGCGTCATCCGCTGGTATCACCAAGGG
>SXPV01000091.1 GCA_005793215.1 Actinomycetota bacterium | reverse complement strand
TACGAGTGCGTTGCTCTACCACTGAGCCACTCGGGCGCGACTCATGTTCTGAGTCGTATTCATTCATGTTCAAGAGTAATTGAACAAATTCTTCGTCGATAGCCAAGACAGGATGACTTCGGTGAGATTGTGTTGAGACCTTGCAATCAAATCCCTGGCTTCTGTGCTACTCAAGTAATTCGGTGTTCCGGAGAGAACTCCCTCAAAAGTAGCAAGTTCCAATTGTCGAATGAACGTCGTCAACTCCTGATCAAAATCGCGAGCTTGTGATACATCTGCCCAGAATTTTGATAGCTCTGAAACTTGGTCGCCTGAAAAAACTCCTGGCGCGAATTTCAGGTGGCTATCTCCCAAGAATGCAACCTTCTTTCCACGGGCCCACGCTTCAGTTGCGAGAGTGGAATGTGAGATTGAAACTACACCATGGCAATCTCTCAAGATGTTTTCATTTTCGAAGCTGTGATGCAGCAGATGAACTCTGGGTATCTCCTTCAAATTCTTGAAGAAACCAGGAGGGCGTGGGTAGAGACGTCGCCATTGATGAGGATGCTCCTTTGTAACTAAGCAATAGTTCTCTGGCAGACTCGCGGCCACTAGCGCGATAGCTTCTCGTTGCTCAACAAAGTGCCGACCCTTGGCGCTGGTGCTCGCCTCGGGCTGAAAATGTAGTGGAAAGAAGACAAACGGTTGCGTCGGCAGAGCGAATTCAGAAAGTTTTTTCTCTTCTGATTTAGATCTTGATGTCATTACTACTCGTCTCAGAGTTGCCCCGGCAAGCTTTGACTTTGTAACTGGATGTGATGCAAACCTTAGAGCCTTGGATATGACTCGTCGACCGACATCGGACATCGAGTAAAAGTTGCTTCTCACTTCTCCGTTATGCAGAACTGACGCCATTAAACCAGTATTGAATGACCGACCTTGAGCGACTGGTTTTCTTGCATTCCGTCGATGCAACTTAGGTCCTCCCTGAAATCCCGTCAAATTGATCGAGATTCGATCATTGGTTTCGGGGAGCAGATTGCCTGCACAGATTTCTCTCAGACGTTTTCCCAGTTGCAAATTCCCGAACATCTCAACTTGTTCTTGGACGTATTGCGACTCAGGAAACTGCCCAACTTCGTGAAAGAAGAGCGTAGGAATGTTCCGAGACTTGCAGAAATAGTAAAGAGGGAGATCCCAGCCTAAGTGGCTGAAGTTCTGCCAGATGACTGCATCAAACTTGTACTCGTTAAGAACGTGGTTCCAAAAGAGAGAGTGTCGAAAAACCAGGTCAGACCGTGATTGAAAGGAATCTGTGTATCGCATTGAGCCTGGTGGGTGAAGGTACTCGTCTTGGTTGTGGTACTTGATTCGGTCTACCATTCTCAGACATTGACCTTCAAAGAATCGAACTTGTGAGTACAGGTCGGCGGTCATCGCGAGTTTTTCGATATCGAATTTGCTGTATGCCGCGTAGAGCGCATCATTATGGCTTGTGAGCACACAGTCATATACCGAATCCGAAACATCTAGTCTCTCTTCAACTCCTGCAATGAAGCAGGGACCAACTCGCCTGCGGATATTTTCGACGATTGGTCTAGTTTCTGGATTAGAGCCAAGCTTAATCAGAAGAAGACGAAGCACTCTTTTAATAATACCGCCTGGTTTTACGGCCAGAAGCGTGCGATGTCGGTGTTACAAGCATCCAAGTCGATGACTTGGCCCCATGAATCCTCGTACAACACCGTGCCACCGACGGGCTTGCCGTCCGGCAGGAACGATTGATTGAACCACACGAAGTACCGCCGACTGCATGGCAAATCGTAGGGATTTTGGTACATGTATTGATTGCGAATCGGCCAATGAAAGGTTGCTGCAAACAAACTTTGTGGCTCGTTGCTGTAGATGGCCGCGTCAGCGGGAAGTGACGCCGCGAACTCGTGGATCGGAACGCTGCGATGGAACTCACTGCCCCAATATCGGCCGTCACGTCCAAAGTCGATGCTGTTGTTCACGGTGGTGACTGCGTGCCAAGCGGGCAGCATGAGCAGCAGGGCTGGCAGAACGAGCGGCAGTCGGGTGCCGCGTAGCGAGTCAAGAGCCACAACAAGCATCAGGATGATTGGTACGTAGAGACCGCTCATCATGCGGGAATCCAGCGGGCCCATCTCGTGATAGACGAATCGATACACGGAGAACCCGGAATAGACAATGAAGACGAAAGCACAGGCAGCAACGATGACGATTGCATCACGACTCTGCTGGCGAGCACGGATGAAAAATCCCACGAGTACGAGAACGAGGACAACCCACAACACGACACCAGCCACCTGCATGAGTGCAGAAAAATCACTCCACTTGAGATAGATGCCGCCTTTGCCGTCGAGCGGGGGACGCGCAATCAACCAACTGCCAAGCGTCCCGGTGAACGTTTTGAGTGGATCAAGCAACGTGCCACCACCTGGTTGGCGATATCCAGTGAGGTAGCCAGTCAGATCCTTGTTTCGCATCAGCCACAACCATGGCAACACCATGGAGATGGAGAGCGAGGTTCCCGCCCGCAAGAAGGACAACATCACACCCGATCGCCGCACTTGGACGCGTGCCGCTATGAGTGCGATTGGTACGGCATAGAAGGGTCCGACGTACCGCATGAAGAACAATGCGGTGAAAACGGCGGCAAGGGCGAGATCCCATGGCCATGATCGTTCGCGAGTGGCGATGACCATGGCAACGAGAACCAGGGCAATGAATGGTGGCTCGGACCACGCCATCGTGAAGATATCGACGAGTGCGGGACTCAGCGCCACCAACGCCACACCGGTCCAGCGAGCGACAGGACCAACGCCAGCGCGACTGAGTAGTGCGTGAGTGCACCACACGATCACCATCATGCAGAGTGCATTGACGATGCGCAACGAAACATCGGGCGAGAGTGAGATCCAGTCGCCGACGGCGACGAACGCCGACAGCCCTGGCGGGCGAATTGCCATCGGCACACCGGTGACATCGAGTGCACCGCGACCAGCGGCCATGCTCAGTCCTACGGCGATGTAGTCGGTGGAGTCCCAACTCAAGCCAATTCCGTTGCGATTACCAATCACGCTCGGAAGTGCGCTCAGAAGGGATACCAGAGCGACTGGTTGGCGGCGAATCAGCGCGAAAGTCTCCATCGCAGTGTGTGCTTGAGAATACGCCATCCGTACCGGATGCCGTTCACTCGTGAGAGTTCATCGCCATAGAACGTTGGGATTGGGATTTCAAGGATTCGCTGCCCACTCTCAATCATCTGCAGGATGATTTGGGTATCAAAGTCGTAATAGTCGGCATTGAGTTCAAACCCCACTTGTGCAAGTGAGGTCACGGAGTAGGCCCGATAGCCACTGTGCCATTCGCTGAGGTTGACACCCGCAATTCGATTCTGCAGAAACGAAAGTACCTTGTTGCCGATGTACTTGTACTTTGGCATCCCACCTCGTAGGGCGGCACCGCGCTCCAGCATTCGTGAACCAAAGACCACGTCGGCACGGCCTTCCACGATCGGCTCCACCATTCGGGCGAGGAACTCCGGGGCGTACTGGCCGTCGCCATGCAGGAGCACGACGACATCGAGTTCGTGATCGATCATCCAGCGGTAACCCGCTTTCTGATTACCGCCGTAGCCGAGATTGACGGGACGTCGAATGACGTGAAGAGGCAGGTCGGGACGAGATTCCTTTACCCGCATCCCCACTTGAAACGTGTCGTCGGAACTCGCATCGTCACAAACGAGGATGGTATGTAGTGCTGATCGAAAGTCGTGTGGAATTCGATTGAGCACCGACTCGAGAGTCGCACTCGCTTCGTACGCAACGACAAGGACGCCGACCCTCACATCAGGCCTCGATCATGGAGCGCCGTCCCGCAATCATTCGCAGAGACGGACACTTGGCGAACAACGCGTGCAGGAGCAAGGTTTCGTTCACGTTGAGCGGCAGAGCGCTGACTGCATCGTGAATGTGGTGTACGGCCCGTTCATAGATGACGGGGTCAACGCCGTCCTGCAGGCTCGTGACAACCTTGTGGTATTCGGCCGCCATGAGCGAAAGACCCTCGCGTAACTCGTCGGTCTTGAACTTGCGCAGTTGTCGCTTGTGTACTTCGGCCAGGGCTCGCCGACCACTCCCACGCTCACCCATCAGCTTCACCCGAGACTCGAGCGCTTCGAGGTCGGCTTCGTGTTTGGCGAGCAACGGCTCGGCAGCACGTTCGATCAGGGAGGTGACGGCTTCGACGGCTTTCACGACCGCGGCACCACTGCCGTCGAGTTGGTAGGGAACTTCGGCGAACGCCGCCTGACGTTGGGCGAGTGCAGTATCAGTTACCAAGATGCGAGCGCGATCCAGACTTCCGGCTGCTGATCGTGCTGCCCGCTGTGCCGTATCCCAGTCGACTCCTTCGGTTTCGAGTTGTTGTGCGATACGTGTGGTGTCGATGGCGGGAAAGGGCACGGTGACACAGCGTGACGTGATGGTGTCGAGTGTCGGGAGGAGTTGTTCGGCAAGCAAGATGAACACCAGCTGGTCGTTGGGTTCCTCGAAGGTCTTCAACAGACGTGCAGCAGCCGTATCGCGCATGAGATGCACTTCGTGAACGATGACGACGCGGAGGTTGGCTTCCGTTGGGGTCAGTACCGACTGTTGCACGATTGCTTGTGCCTCGTCACTATCGACTGCTGCACCTTCGCGCACAATTTCGGTGACATCCACGAAGGCGCCTCGCATGATGAGGTCGGCCACCCGCGTGTCGGCGTCGTCACTACCAGTGACGAGCCGTGCCGCAAATGCGCGGGCGGCCGTTTCTTTGCCCGCGCCCTCGGGACCCACGAACAGGTAGGCGTGTGTCGGTCGTTCTGCCAAGAGTCGCAAACGGGAAAGAGCCGTGTCTTGCCCAATGACACTGTCCCAAACGCTGGTCATAAGCCGAGTCGATCGCACACAGCCCGGCGAATGATGAGTTCAAGTTCGTCCTTGGGTGGGGTCGCATCGATGACCAGCCAGCGATCGGGTTCACGCTGCGCGAGTTCGTCGAAGCCACTCATCACGCGACGAAAGAAGGCGTCATCTTCACGCTCAAAACGGTCAGTGTCACGTTTTTGCAAACGTGCACGCACGGCCTGGAGGTCCACGCGGAGGTACACCACCAGATCCGGCCAACGGGAGTTGATGGCAAAGTCGTTGAACGCCCGCAGTTGAGCAAGATCGAGTTGGCGTCCGTAGCCCTGATACGCCAGCGACGAATACACACTGCGATCGCTGATGACATGACGACCGGACTCCAGAGCCGGCACCACCAACTCATGGAGGTGCTGCGCGCGGTCTGCCGACATCAACAGCGCCTCGGCGCGTGGGGAAAGGTGGGTATTGGCCGTGTTGGCCATGATTTCACGAAGGGTGGTGCCGATGACCGTGCCACCGGGCTCGCGTGTGACGATGGCGTCAAGGTGGGCTGCGAGTCGTTTGACGTGCGTGGATTTTCCGCAGCCCTCAACACCTTCGAATGCGATGTATCGGCCAGGCATCGACCTCACGCTAGGGCGTGGGTACGCAGTGATTAGTCCTTCTTCTTGGGCTTCTTTACCGCTGGCTTTTTCTTCGGAGTGGTTGTCTTTGGCGTTTCTTTCGCATCATCTGATGCGGTATCAGCGTCGTTGGTAGCGGCAGTTTTTGCCTTGGCGCGGGGTTTTGCCTTCGCCCTGGTCTTTGGTTGTGGCGGATTCGCACGTCGTGCCGCCAGCAACTCGAATGCGCGCTCCGGGCTCATGTGTTCGAGACGATCACCACGAGTAAGGCTCGCGTTGGTTTCGCCGTCGGTGATGTAGGTGCCGAACTTTCCATCCTTGGCAACGACTGGTCGGGCCGAGATGGGATCGTTACCGAATTCGCGCAGCGGTGGTTTTGCAGGACCACGACGACCGAACTTGCGCGGCTCGGCCAACAGCGCGAGTGCCTGATCGATAGTGATGGTGAAGATCTCCTCATGTGATGCAAGGGTTCTGCTGTCCTTCACCTTGGTGATGTACGGACCGTAACGACCGCTTTGTGCCGTGATTTCAACGCCGTCACTTGGATCTGCTCCGATGACTCGGGGCAAGGAAAGCAACTTGGTGGCAACCTCCATCGTTACTTCCGCCGGCTTCATTTCGGGAAACAACGACGCTGTCTTGGGCAGTGGTGCGTCCTTGTCGTCGCTTCGATCACCCAACTGGATGTATGGGCCGTAGCGTCCAGACTTCACGTACACCGGAAGATCGTTCAACATGCCGATGGGTTCGTCGTTGCTCGGAGCATTGAGGAGTTCCACTGCCTTGGTGACCGTGAGATCCTCCGGCGTCAAATCCTCGGGCACACCCGCAGTGCGTTCACCGGAGCGAACATAGGGGCCGTACTTGCCGGGACGGACCTCGATCATTTCTCCAGTGTCGGGGTGTCGACCCACGATGAAGCCGTTGATCTCGCGTGCGTCAATCGAGTCCTTTGCCGCCTCGGTCACGGGGAAAATGCCAGGCAGTTCCTTACCGTTGCCGAAATAGAACTCGCGAAGCCACGTGCCTCGGTCGCGCTCACCTCGCGCAATCTCGTCGAGCTCCTCCTCGACGATTGCGGTGAACTTGTCGTCGACGATGCTGGCGAAGTGTTGGGTGAGTAGTCGAACCACTGCAAATGCCGTCCAGCTGGGGACGAGTGCTTGGCCCTTCTTCCATACGTATCCACGATCGACGATGACCTTCAAGATGTTGGCGTACGTCGACGGTCGACCGATGCCGAGCTCTTCGAGCTTCTTCACCAGGGTTGGTTCGGTGTAGCGCGCTGGTGGAGTCGTGGAGTGGCCAACTGCGGTGAGCTCGGCGACCGACACCTTGTCGCCCACCTTCAGAGCCGGCAGGATTGCTTCGGCGTCGTCATCACTCTTGTCTTCGTCGAGCTCTTCGTAAACGGCGCGATAACCAGCAAATGTGATGGTCGTGCCACTTGCGCTGAACTCGCAGTCGGCCGGCTCCGTGGTTGGGGCCTGTGCGCTGAGGCGCAGCATCAGCGTGGTGCCCTGGGCATCGCCCATCTGCGAACCCAACGTGCGCTGCCAGATGAGGCGGTAAACGTTCATCTCTGTTGCGTTCAACTCACCACGAAGCGTTTCGGGTGATCGCAACGGCAAGGTTGGCCGGATGGCTTCGTGGGCCTCCTGGGCATTTTTCACCTTGGACTTGTAGGTGCGTGGCTCGTCCGGGACGAACTGTTTGCCGTAGGTGGAGGTGATTTCGGCTCGGATGGCGGCCATGGCTTCGTCACTCAGCCCCACGTTGTCGGTGCGCATATAAGTAATGAATCCGGACTCGTAGAGCCCCTGGGCTATGCGCATCACTTCACCTGCACTGAGGCGCAATTTGTTGCCCGCTTCCTGTTGCAGGGAACTGGTAATAAATGGAGCCTTTGGCGACTTGCGATAAGGCTTTTCGTCGATGGAGCGAACGTTGAGGTCGCTACCGGTGAGTGCTGCCGTGAGCTCATCGGCACGGTCCTTGGTGATGACCGAAACACCATCCTTGGCAACGCCCTTGCTGTCAAAGTCACGACCGGAAGCCACTCGCATTCCGTTGAGAGTGGAAAGGATGGCCTTGAACGAAGGTGCAGTTGCGGTGACGGCTGCCAAGTCCCAATAATCGGCGACGACATAATCCATTCGCTCTTGTTCGCGCTCCACCACCAACCGAATTGCGGGGCTCTGTACTCGACCGGCAGATAGCCCGCGGTTTACTTTGCGCCACAAGATTGGCGACAATGTATATCCAAAGAGTCGATCCAGTACACGACGCGCTTCGGCAGCGTCAACGAGTTCTTGATCGATGGCTCGGGTATTACGTACCGCTTCGTCGATGGCGCTGCGGGTGATCTCGTGGAACACCATCCGTTTGACCGGCACCTTTGGCTTTAAATACTCCACGAGGTGATGTGAAATCGCCTCACCTTCGCGGTCTTCGTCGGTTGCGAGATACAACTCCGTGGCATTCTTCAGCGCCGCTTTGAGTTCACGGATGACCTTGGTACCTCGCTCGGTGACTTCGTAGTTGGGACGGAAGTCGTTCTCCACATCGACTTGCAGGCCAGACTTGGGAAGGTCGGCGATGTGTCCGACCGATGCGTGTACGTCGAAGTCCTTCCCGAGCAACTTGCCAATGGTTTTTGCCTTGGCAGGCGATTCAACGATGACGAGTGGTCGTGACATGCAGCAGTATTCCGTTGTAAGACATTGAAGTCGGGCAGTCAAGCACCTGAAATCGAAAATTCCAACTGAGTAGCGTGAAAGTCATAGTGCGCAACGCTTTGAGCGATCTTGGCTGGAACAAATCTTTTGAGCGTGCGATGCACGATTCGATCGCGACGAGTGACGACCAACTCATTGGACGGGTGAAACGAATCGACCGAGGATGGAGCACATTCCTCTGTGTGCCGGAGGTTTCGGCAGTGGAAAACAATTCGCTGCACGAGCGGCGAGTACGAAACATCGGCGCGGATGTGGCCGTTGGGGACTGGATCGTGGTGACACCGGATTGTGAGCGAATGGTCGGTGTGGTGCCACGAAAATCACAATTGGTACGACGGGCCTCCGCAGAGGGAATTCGTTTTGAGTCCCAGACCATCGCGGCCAATATTGACGTGGTGTTCCTCACGCACGGTTTGGACACTCCACCAAACCAACGGCGGTTGGAGCGCGAGTTGGTTTTGGCCTTCGACTCTGGAGCACGTCCCGTGGTGGTGCTCACCAAGAGCGACAGCGTGGGCGAATTGGAGAGTGCGGCAGCACTTGGAGTTATGACCGCCACCTCACTCGGTGTCCCGGTGCATGTGGTGAGCAGTATCACCGGCGATGGTCTTGTTGTCCTGCGTTCGTACACGCGTGGTGGTGCGACCATCGCAGTCTTGGGTGCCAGCGGGGTTGGAAAGTCGACATTGGTGAATGCCCTTACCGGGAGCGATTCGCAGGAAACCGGAGGAATCCGCCTTACCGACAAGCGAGGTCGTCACACCAC
>SXPV01000090.1 GCA_005793215.1 Actinomycetota bacterium | reverse complement strand
GGTCGACTCATCGGCGAACAGAAGCTTTGGGTTGCAGGAGATCGCTATCGCGATCATTACTCGTTGACGCATTCCACCCGACAACTGATACGGAAACTTCCTCAACATCGCCTCAGGATCCGGAATTCTCACCAACGACAGCAGTTCTATGCATCGGGCAGTCGCCGTCGCCTTGTCCATTCCGAGACGAACTCGCAGGCTCTCTGCCAGCTGAGCGCCGATTCGCCGCACGGGATTGAGTGCCGTCATTGGGTCTTGGAAAATCATCGCCATACCCGTTCCGAACTCCTGACGGACCTCCTCGCGGGTCATGGCGGTCAATTCTTTTCCAGCGAATACCACCGTGCCATCACGGCGAACGTTCGAGCCCGAGAGAAGCCCCATCGCCGCTCGAGACATGACGGTTTTCCCGGAGCCTGACTCCCCAACGATGCCGACACTCGCTCCCTCGGGAATGTCGAGGCTCACATCGCGTACGGCCTCCAGCAAACCACGTGGTGTGACGAACTTGATGTTCATCGAACGAATTGACAGCAACGTGTTCACAGGCGACCCTCGCGTCGATCGAGCCCGCCACGCAGTACATCACCGATGTGATTGGTGCTGATCACGGTAAATGCCAACACGACGATGGGGAAATAGAGCGCATGTGGGTTGTACTCCAGATCGTTGCGACCGCGTGCGATCATGCCGCCCCACGATGCTCCGTCCGGAATTCCCACTCCAAGTAGCGACAGCGATGCCTCGGCAATGATGACCACACCGATTGCGAGAAACCCAACTGCGATAAGCGACGGCAGCACGTTTGGAACGATATGTCGAGTGATTATTTGGCGATCTCGCATTCCCATGGATCGAGCAGCAGTGACGAATTCGCGTCCCGACCACGCGAGCGTGGCTGCACGTGCAATACGGCCAAGAATCGGGACAATCACCACGGTGAGCGCAATCACCAATGTGGCGAGTCGTCGCCACGTGGGCACCGGTTGGTTGATGTCGACATTGGTGGCGAGCACTGCGACGAGTGCCAATGCAAGCACCAGGTTTGGTACCGACAGCACCACGTTGAAGAACGTGCTCACCACGCCGTCGTAGCGACCGCGATAATAGGCCGCAGTAACTCCCAAGAAACTTCCCACCAAGCCACCGACTCCAACCGAGACCAGGGCAACGAAAATCGACAGCCGAGCGCCGTTGATGATGCCAGAGAGGATGTCGTAGCCATTTGAGTCAACACCAAACCAGTGCCCGGCAGTAAGCGGTGGTGAGTCGATGAAGTCACCGTGAATGGTTTGGTAACTGTCGATCGGCAGGAACGACCCGAATACTGCGAGAAACGCCGCCACGCCGAGCCAACCGAATGCCAGATACGTCGGAATGGTGTACTTCCTACGCATTTACGCGCCGATCACGGGTGCGGGGATCGACAAAGCCGGCGATGAAGTCGACGGCCATATTGAAAAGTACATAGAAGATCGAAATCAATCCCACGAGTGACTGCAGCGCAATGTACTGACGGCCGTTGATCGCGGCGAATACTTCGAAGCCCACGCCGTACGTGGCAAAAATCGTTTCGATGACGATTGCACCACCGATCAAGCCACCCATGTTGAGTGCAGCCGACGTAAAGAGCGTGATACTCGATGGACGAAATGCATGTCGCCAGAGAATTCGGCGGTCGGTGAGACCCTTCGACGCAGCCATGGTGATGTAGTCCTCACGCAGCGTTGCAATCATGTCGGCCCGCAACAACCTGGTGTACGACGCAATGAGGCCCACGCTCAAACTGAGCACCGGCATGATCATGTGCTTGAAGTGCTCCCATATCCCGGCCGAGTACGGCTGGTAGTCCAAAGTAGGTAGCCACTGCAGACGGACTCCAATGACGAGCACCAGCACGAGCGCAATGGCGAAACTCGGAATCGACGACGTCGCGAACAACGTGTTACTGATGACCCTGTCGGCACGACGACCCACCCGGTATGCCGACCATACGCCGAGGGGGATTGCAATCGCCAGAGCCAGGATTTGGGTGTAGATCATGAGCCACATTGACCGCGGAAAAGCGTCGGCCAAACGCGTCGAAACTTCTTCGGTTCCACCCGAGTAATAGATTTTTCCGAAGTTTCCGGTCACGAAGTCTCCCAGCCACTTCACGTAATAGCCAATCGGTCCGCGATCAAGGCCGATTTCGGCGGTGAGCAAGGCACGCTCTTCTGGCGAGCCAACGGGGAGCAGGATCTCCGCCGGCGACACCGGAACCAGTTGAATCAACAACGAACAACCGAAGGTCACGCAGAACACCACGATGAGTAGCTGCGCTATTCGCTGCAGAAAAAACGTGGCTCGCATGAACTCCCCCCCTTCTGAGATACGCAGGCTAGACGACGTGGCGACAACTCCCCAAACAACTCACCCTCTACATGAAAAGCGGGTGACGAGGCCGAAACCTCGCCACCCGCTTTTGCAGATGTATTACTGCTGACTTACTTGCCTGACTTCCACACTCCAGTGAAGTCGATTCCGAAGTTCGTCATGAGTTTGCGCTGGCCACCCTGTGTCAGGCCGAGCTCGCCGACACCCTTCACGTTCGAGCGGTATGCGAGGGCATACTTCTGATACGTGATGGTGGTGAGACGTGCCTCGCTCTGAATCAGTTCGGTGGCTCGTGCATACACCTTCTTACGTGCTGCAGCGTTGGCCGTGGCTTTTGCCTGCCAAATCAGTTCGTCGCTCGTTGTGTCGGTGAACGCCGACAGGTTGAGGATGCCGTAGAGCACCGCAAGCGGTGTCTTACGCAGAATGTGCGTCTGATTACCACCCGAGGTATCGCTGGTGATGAACGGCGCGATGAACGCGGTGCCGGTGCCCTCCATCAAGAGGAGCGCCATGGCCTGGAACTGCTGCGGGAACGCACGCTGGATGATCTCCGCCGTGGTGAGCGGCAAGAGGTTCATCTTGATGCCTGCGGCCGTCATGTACTTCTGAATCTGCGTGACGTTTGCCAGCGACTCAGTTGAACCTGCGGTGTACGGGAACGAAAACTCGAGGTCCTTGCCGGTTTCAGCCTTGTAGGCAGCAGCAGCGTCCTTGGCTTTCTTCAGGTCGAACTGAATGAAGCCCTTCTCGTTGTACATGATGTTGTTCGGTCCAACGATGCTCTTGGCCGGCGACGTGTAGTTGCGTTGACGCACCTTGTTGTAGTCGACACGGTCGACTGCATACGAGAATGCCAAGCGGGCGTTCTTGTTGTTGAACGGTGCAACTCGGTTGTTCAACCAGATCGAGGGGTAGTACTCCTCGGGCGACTCGATGACCGTCATGCTCTTGTTCTGCTGCAGGTCACGAATCTGCTTCACTTCACCAGCGCTGGTGAACATCGCCATGTCGAGCGATTTGCTCTTCAAACCGCTGACGCGGCTGGCGGTTTCCACGAGGAAGGTGAAGGTGATGCCATCGAGGTACGGCAAGCGGGTGCCGTTCTTGTCCTCGCGCCAGTAGGCGGTGTTCTTCGCGACGACGAGCTCGTTCAGCTTGGTCGAGACCAACTTGAACGGTCCGGTGCCGATTGGCGTGGTGGAGCACTTAGCACCACCGAGAATCTGGCTTGGCGCACGTACGAAGAATCGGCCCGAGGCGTAGAGCGTTTCGAGGAAGTCGACCTGCGGACGGTACAGGTTGACCTGCACGGTGTTGGTCGCCACCTTGACCACGTCGACGATGTTCGCGGTGAACCCACCAGCGGTGCCGGGGCTCGGAGCGCGACCGAGCAAGGTCAGTGCACCACGCAACGCTTGCAGGTTGGTGACGAGTGCATCGCCGTTCACCGGCGTACCGTCGTGGAACTGCACTCCGTCACGGACGGTGAGTTTCCAGCTCTTGAAGTCGGGGCTGTTCTCTACAGCCGAGAGTACGTATGGCACGACCTTGCCGTCAGCACGCTGCTCGACCCAAGTTTCGTAAATCGTGCGACCGGCCATGAGTGCCGAGTTCGCCAAGTTGTCAGCCATGCAGTAGCCAGGGAAGCTGTCAAAAATACCGACGGTCAACGTGCCGCCCGATGTTGGCTTTACCGCAGCGCTTGACGGCGCCACTTGGCTGAGCGAGGCAACGAGTGCCACCGCCATAACAGCAGCCACCTTGCGGCGACCACCCTTGAATAGATGTTTCATTTCCTGTTCCCCCCTCGAGGTTGATTGAGTATTGATAACTCGGTTGCCACCGTACAGCCTTTTTGGGCAAAGTGTCAATTGTCTCACTCGGCTTGTGCTCTCGGGCACGACTCGCCAAGGCAGAGGTACCACCCGCAATGGTTGGACCCATCAGCCTGATTGGCGGGTGGTGTCACTAGGTGGCGCCTAGGTCAGTGCCTGCTTTACCAATCCCGCAATAGCGGAGCCATCGGCGCCTGATCCCACCCGGGCACGCACCGCCTTCACCACCTGGCCCATGGCCTTGGTTCCGGTTGCTCCCTGAGCTGCGGCTGCTGCCACTTCTTCGGAAATGATTTTTACCAGTTCGTC
>SXPV01000089.1 GCA_005793215.1 Actinomycetota bacterium | reverse complement strand
GCCCTTGAACTCCTCGAAGATGGCTTCATCCATTCGGCTGTTGGTGTCCACGAGGGCCGTCGCCAGAATCGTGAGGCTGCCGCCCTCCTCGATGTTGCGTGCAGCACCAAAGAACTTCTTCGGTGGATACAAGGCTCCGGCATCGATACCACCCGACATGATTCGTCCGGTAGCCGGGGCTGCCAAGTTGTACGCACGCGACAAACGGGTAATGCCGTCGAGGATGATCACCACATCTTCGCCAACTTCGACCATGCGCTTGGCCTTTTCCACTGCCAGCTCGGCAACGGCGGTGTGCTCTTCTGATGGCCGGTCGAAGGTGGAAGCAATGACTTCACCCTTCACCGTGCGACGCATGTCGGTGACTTCCTCTGGTCGCTCGTCAATCAACAACACGATGAGTTTCACCTCGGGGTGATTCTTTTCGATGCTGGTGGCGATCGTTTTCATCACCGTGGTTTTGCCCGCTTTGGGTGGCGACACGATGATGCCGCGCTGACCCTTACCGATTGGTGAGATGAGGTCGACGATACGCGCCGTCATGTTCAGCGGATCGCTGGAACTCGACAGCACCAATTTTTCATCCGGGAACAACGGTGTGAGCTCTTCGAACTTCTTGCGGTTGCGAGCCTTCTCGGGGTCGCCACCATTCACCGTGTACACCTCGAGCAATGCCGGATTCTTTTCGTTACGACCTGCCGGACGCGACAAACCAGTGATGTGGTCGCCCTTACGTAGACCAAACTGACGCGTGAACCGAACCGAGACGTACGCGTCGTTGCGGGTGGGCAAGTACCCACCGATGCGCAAGAAACCGTAGCCCTCGTCACGAAGGTCGAGGTAGCCCTCCACCTTGACTGGCTCGGTGCTTACCGGCTCGTTGGAGTCCACTTGCTCGATTTCAAAGCGGTCATCGCCTTGTGGACCATCGTCCCTGCCGCCACCGCGACGGCGGCCACGGCGGCGACGATTGCGGTCGCTACCTCGATCGTTGAAGTTGCGGCCCCCACCATCACCATAGTTGCGTTCACGGAAACCGCGGTCGCCTCCGCGCGAGTCACCACGATCACCACGGTCGTTGCGATCACCGCGCGAGTCGCCGCGATCATTGCGGTCACCACGCGAATCGCCGCGCTCGCCGCTTCGTTCCGTACGGACACGTGCATCGGGTGCGATGGGTGTGCCCTCATGTTCGGCGAGTTCCAATTCCCACTCCGAGAGGGGTTCACCGTTGGCGCCAAGCGGCACGGTGTTGGCGGTGTCTGACGCTGCAACAGCCTTGTCGGCTTTGGGCGATGGCTTCGGGGTGGTGGTTTCTTTGGGTTCGGGGGCCATGGTTTCCTCCAGGATCTTTCCGATTAATGTTTCTCGACTCGCACGCGCCACGCCTTTGATTCCCAATGCATTGGCGATCTGTTCGAGGTCGTCGCGATCTTTTTCTTCGAGTTGTGCTCGTCCAAGCTGTGGGGCGGCCACGTTTTCCTTCTTTCAGGGCGACGAAATGAAGCGGCGCCCGTCAACGATGCTTTCGCGTCAGAGACTTGACTGCGTAGGGCATGCTCGGAATCACCGAGCACCTTCACTCTATCGCGTTGCTGACACACTCGCAACGAACCGTTGCACGGCCGAAAGATCGTTGGGCAACTCCGTTGACCGTTCGGTACGCGACATCAAATCACCGAGGTGTTCAGGCAGAGTTGGACGAACCCCCGTGGCCTGTTCAACCGCATCAGCGAACTTCGCTGGGTGGGCGGTGGCTAGGGTGACCACAGGTTCATTGGGGTTGGCACACGCCCGGGTGGCAACGAGCCCGACTGCCGTGTGGGGGTCCACCAGCACGCCGTACGCCTCGTGCATGTGGGACATCATTGCCAAGGTGTCGCTGTCAGAGCACCGCTGACCACGAAACACCGGGCGAATCCACGTACCGAATTGTTCGGATGTGACCGAGAGTTTTCCGCTCGAGCGGAATCCACCTATCTGCTTGGCCGTGGCTTTGCCGTCACGTAAGTTCATCTCAAACAACAGTCGTTCAAAGTTGCTCGAAACCTGAATGTCCATGCTCGGGCTGAGTGTCGGCACCACGGATGTCGTCGCCATGGTTTGGGTCTCAAAGAAGCGAGTGAGGATGTCGTTGGAGTTTGAGCCAACGATCAGGTGGCCAACGTTGGCACCCAATTTCCGTGCAATCCAGCCCGACAATACGTTGCCGAAGTTGCCGGTCGGCACACTGAACGACACTGATGTGGAGTCGGCTGCATGAAGCTGCTCGATTGCAGTGAAGTAATACACCACCTGCGCCATGACCCGTGCCCAATTGATGGAATTCACCGCGGACAGTTGATGCTGCTCCCGAAACGTCACGTCGTTGAACATTGCCTTCACCAAATCTTGGCAATCATCGAAGGTTCCATCGACCGCAACGGCATGCACGTTTGCCGAGTCGACTGTGGTCATCTGCCGCCGCTGCACTTCGCTGATGCGACCCTTTGGATACAGGATCACCATCTCCACATTGCGACATGCCTTCACACCGTCGATGGCTGCCGATCCGGTATCCCCGCTCGTGGCGCCCACCACGGTGATGCGGCGTCCCTGCACTTTCAGAACATGGTCGAACAGTCGCCCGATGAGTTGCAGCGCCACATCCTTGAACGCCAGCGTTGGCCCGTGAAACAACTCGAGCAGCCAACGATTTTCTCCCACTTCACGCAGCGGCGCTACGAGCGGATCCCGGAATGTGGCGTAAGCGTCCTTACACAACGAGACGAGGGTCGCCTGTGGGATTTCGCCCGCGACAAAGGGGGCTATGACTTCGGCCGCTCGCTCTGCGAACGAAACACCCGCGTTGCTATGGCCAACTTGCGGCCATGACTCGGGGACGTACAACCCACCATCACTGGCCAAGCCGGCAAGCAGTGTGTCGTTGAATCCGAGCACCGACGCTTCGCCGCGCGTGGAGATGTACTTCACTGACGTCGTTCAGGCGCCGATGATGCGGATGACTCCGCCCACCTTGCTCACCACATCGAGTCGTTGGAACTCATCCAAACATTTCTGCACGTCCGCAGTTCGGGCATCGTGCGTTACGAACACCAGTCGTGCGTCGCTTCCGATTCCGTCTTGTTCGGCTGCTCGAATGCTCACCTGGTTGCGTGCGAAGACGCCGGTGACCGCATGCAGCACACCTGGCTTGTCGACAACCTCCAGGGTGAGCATGAACTCACTTACGACCTCACCAGACGACGTGAACGTCGCCTTGGAGAACGTACCCAAGGTGGCGTGAGTCCCCTTCCGCAGGTTCACTGCAGCATCGATGACGTCACCGAGTACCGACGATGCCGTGGGGTCACCACCCGCACCGCGACCGTAGAACATGAGCGAACCTGAAGCTTCGCCTTCTACGAGGACGGCATTGAACGCCTCGCGAACCGATGCCAACGGATGCTTCAGTTCCACCATTGCAGGATGCACCCGCACGCTTACCGCACCATTCGTGGAATCTCGCTCGGCAACACCGAGCAACTTGATGACGTAGCCGAACTTTTGGGCCATCGCAATGTCGCTTGCGGAAATCTTCGAGATTCCCTCAGCCTCCACATCGTTTGCCACCACATGCACACCGAAGGCGAAGTTGGCGATGATCGCGATCTTTGCTGCAGCATCATGACCTTCCACGTCGGCCGTGGGGTCGGCTTCGGCATAACCAAGTTGCTGTGCTTCTCGAAGCGCGTCGGAATAGTTCGCACCGGTTTCAGTCATCTTCGTGAGGATGTAGTTGGTGGTGCCATTGACGATGCCAAGCACACGCCGAATGGGCTCGCCACGCAAGCTCTCACGAAGGGGACGAATCAGCGGGATACCACCGCATACTGCGGCTTCGAACAACAGGTCGATTCCGCGCTCGTCGGCAATCTTGAACAATTCCGCTGAGTGGGCGGCAATCAATGCCTTGTTTGCGGTTACCACCGGCTTGCCACTCTCCAACGCAGCGCGAATGACTTCGCCTGCCAATGAAGTACCGCCCATCACTTCGACTACGAGGTCGACATTGGATGCCGTGGCTACAGCCATTGCGTCGGTGACCACATCGGCCGTACCGACGCGTGTGGGGTGCTTTCCCGCGTCGCTCACGGCAATGCGGGTGACTTCCAGTTGCACACCCGTGCGGGCGGCAATCACCTCATGCTGACGCGCAACCAGGGCGGTGAATGCCGAGCCCACCACGCCATGGCCCACCACACCGATTCGCACCGTAGGGAGATGGCCTTGCGGCACGGAATTGGCTTTCGCCATGAATCAAACGCTATCGGTCACGTCGTTGCGCACGAGATCGTCGTACGTTTCACGACGCACCACGACACGCGCAACTCCATCGCGAACGAACACCACGGCAGGACGCGGCACCTTGTTGTAATTGGACCCCATGGAGTGTCCGTATGCACCGGTAACCGGAGTGGCGACAACGTCGCCGACGCGTACGTCCGCCGGCAAGACGGCCTCGGAGATCAACACGTCGCCACTCTCGCAATGCTTGCCCACGAGACGAACCGCACGTGTGCGATCAGCCTCGCAACGTGACGGAACGAAAGCTTCGTATCCGCTGCCGTACAACACGGGCCGCGGGTTGTCGCTCATTCCACCGTCCACCGACACGTACGTACGCACGTTGGGAATGTCCTTCACGGTTCCCACCTCGTACAACGTGATTGCAGCCGATGCCACGATGCTGCGGCCTGGCTCGACGAATACCTTCGTACCAGCAGCGAGCTCCCTCGTGGCGGCACGAAGTGCACTCGCCCACTCGGAGATGCTCGGTGCACGTTCGGAGTTGAGGTAGGCGACTCCGAGACCTCCGCCCAACGTGAGTTCGGGAAGTTTGCTGGTGTTGGAGAACTCCACCATTACTTCTGCTGCCTTGGTGAAGTTCACCGTCTCGAACACGTTGGAGCCGATGTGGCAGTGAATTCCAACCAGTTCCATTGCTCGCGATGTACGAGCGCGGTCAATGGCACGCTGGGCATCGCCATTCGCCAGATTGAAGCCGAACTTCGAGTCGTTCTGCCCCGTGCTCACGAACTCGTGGGTATGCACGTACACACCGGGGGTGATCCGCAGCTGCACACGTGGTGTGGCAAGCCCGTTCGCCACCAACAACTCGATGCGGTCCAATTCGTCGAAACTGTCCACCACGATGTGGCGAACTTCGGCAGTGATGGCCTCGCGCAGTTCCGTCACACTCTTGTTGTTGCCGTGCATGACGCAACGGTTCGCCGGAACACCAGCCTTGAGTGCGACGAACAACTCACCACCCGTGGCGACGTCCAACAACAAGCCTTCTTCGTGCGCGAGTCGAGCCATCGCGGTGCAAAGAAACGCCTTGGTGGCATACACCACCGAGTCATCGCCGAAGGCCGCACGAGCCTCCGCACAACGAGCCCGCAGGTGGGCCTCGTCATAGACGAACAGTGGCGTGCCGTAGGTGCCGGCCAAATCGTGAACATCGCAACCACCAATGATGAGGCGACCGTTCACCACCTTCGAAGTGTCAGGCAGGAGGTGGCGGCTGATCGCGGTCACATCTGCTCCGGTGCGTCGATTCCCAACATCTGTAGCCCGTCCGCCAAGATTCGAGCCGTCAAGTCGCACAGCGCCAATCGGCTATCGCGCATGACTTCGCTTTCGGCCTTCAACACGGGACACTTCTCGTAGAACGAGGTGTAGCGCGTGGAGAGTTCGTATAAATACGTGCACAAACGGTGCGGGCTGTAGCGCTCGAGCGCGTCCCACACGGCGGAGTCGTACTGCAACAGCCACAATGCGAGTGCATGCTCGCTCGGGTGCGACAACACGGGCGTGGTCTGCCGAGTCGCCTCACGCGTACTCCCCGCGCGACGAAAGATGCTGCAGATTCGCGCGTGCGCGTACTGCAAGTACGGAGCGGTGTTGCCGTCGAACGACAACATGCGCTCCCAGTCGAACACGTAGTCCTTGATGCGATCACTGGACAAGTCCGCATACTTCACGGCCCCAATGCCGATCATTCGCGCAACCCTTTGCCGATCAGCAACCGGCAATTCCGGGTTCTTCTCTGCAATCGACGCCTCGGCTCGCTGCACCGCCTCGTCGAGAAGTTCCACCAACTTGACGGAGTCCCCCGTACGACTCTTCAACATCTTGCGGTCGCTTCCGAGGACACTGCCGAATGCCACGTGGGCCATTCGCGTGGATTCGGGTAACCAACCGGCATCCCTTGCCACGGCCTCGATCATCGACAGATGTTGAGCCTGTGGCGTTCCAACCACGTACAGCATCAGGGTTGCGCGCAGGTGCTCGACACGGTCGATGACACAGGCCAAATCGGTGGTTGCGTAGTTGTAACCACCGTCCTGCTTACGGATGATGAGAGGCAAAGGCGCATTGTCGCGGTTGGTGAAGCCGGCCGGGAACACCACTTCCGCTCCGTTGTCGGTGACGAGCAACTTGGCGTCGCGAAGTCGGGTGACGACCGATACGAGCAAATCGTTGTAGACACTCTCACCGCGCAAGTCGGCATCGGTGAGCTTTACCCCGAGTTTTTCGTACACGGTGGCGAAATATCTGGCGCTCTCGGCGACCAGCAACTTCCACAGTCGCAACGTATCGGCGTCGCCTCCTTGCAACAGCACCACTCGCTCGCGGGCCCGCTGCTGGAATTCAGGCAACGCCTCGAACTTGGCACGCGCCTGTTTGTAGAAGCCATCCAGGTCCCCCACCGAGAGTTCGCGGGCGGCATCCACCTCCCCCAGATCGATGAGGTGCTCGATCAACATTCCAAACGGTGTTCCCCAGTCGCCGATGTGGTTCTCGCGAATCACGCGGTGGCCAACCGCCTCGCACATGCGAACCAGCGCATCACCGATCACCGTGGAGCGCAAGTGTCCGACGTGCATTTCCTTGGCGACGTTCGGGGCGGAGTAGTCGATGACGACGGTTTCGGTCGTTGCGGCTCGATGTACGCCGAGGTTCGGGTCGCGTGCAGCATCGTGCAGCAACGCGCCGAGGTAGTCGTTGTCGTAGGTGAGGTTGAGAAAGCCGGGTCCGGCTACGGTGACCTCGCTGCAGATTCCGCGGAGGTCCAACGCGACGGCAATCCCTTCAGCCACATCGTGAGGCTTCTTGCCAACGAGCCTGGCGAGCCCCATTGCGACGTTGACTTGTGCATCCGCGCGTTCGCTTGGTCGTGCTGCGGTATCCAGATCTTCGGTGACATCGGGATACAACTGCGCCACGGCAGCAGCAACGCGCTGCGCCACTACCACCGCTGGATCAGGCATCAGGTCACATCCACGTAGGTGATGGGGTGCTTCGCATTCGTCACCCTTTCATTGTTGCGGATGTTCCACGGATACGGTCGCGTGCTGGCGCCTGCGAGATAGCGTCGGGGCGAACACGCAAAGTTGCCCTCGTAGCTCAGCGGATAGAGCACTGGCCTCCGGCGCCAGTGGTCGCAGGTTCAAGTCCTGCCGAGGGCGCCAGTGTGACCTCGCGGTGTGAGGGCCGCGACGCTCACGGTTGAGCACCAGTGAGTCCCGGGGGTTAGGGGCAGGCGCGAACGGCGTCGACGATCACGGCGAATCCACGTTCGGCATCGATGGTTTCCAGCATCGTCACGTTTGCCGCGGGGCGATCGATCAGTTGGCGATCGTCAATGACGGTCATCCCGCGCGTCTGGCTTCCATGGAGCTCAATCGCAACATGTTTCTGTGAAGTTCCAAAGATGTCCGGATGGCTGAGCGCCAACACCGAGCACACGTCGTGCATCGCGGCACCTTCGAAGCCCACATGGCGATTCACATACGTTCCGCTGAAGAACCTGAGAAGTCCGGCCAACAACGGCCCCACTCGAGGGTGAGCCGATTCGACGGCTGCGATTCGCGATGGTGACGCCTGAAACTCGTGCGTGAGGTGCAATCCGGCCATCACGATTGGAGCACCACTCATGAATACGGTGGCGGCTGCTTCGGGATCGAGCCAAATGTTGAACTCTGCGGTTGGGGTGCGGTTTCCGAATCGACCACCGCCCATGAGCGAGATTCCCTTCACCCGCTTTGCCAGGTCGGGGGCACGAGTGAGCGCAAGTGCAATATTGGTGAGCGGGCCAGTGGGCACCAACCACACGTCGTCACGCGACCGCACCGTGTCGATGATGAAGTCGATGGCCCGAGTCGACTCAGCCGGGCGCGATGGCTCGGGAAGGACCGCACCATCCATGCCGCTCTTGCCGTGCACATAATCGGCAAACACCGGAGGCTGCACCAATGGCTTGTTGGCACCCGAGTGCAACGGCGCCGTCGAGCCACAGAGGTCCAGGATGATCCGTGCATTTCGGGAGGTGAGCTCCAGTGGTGCATTCCCCGCAACGGTGGTGACTCCGAGCAGGTTCGTGAACTTGGCTGCCACGATCAAAGCGAATGCGTCGTCATGCCCCGGATCGCAATCGAGAATGATGTTCATACGTTGCGACATTACGCCCGAGCCTAAACCACCACGGGCCTCACCCAGCCGACACCTGGCGACTTATCAATCGCGAGTAGCGAACCACGCCGTGGTGTTGGGCGGCACCTCGCCACCGACAAGATCGCCCGACGTGCACAGCAAATCTCCCGCGACTGCTGGCGTTGTAGTACTACCCATGTTTGCGATGCACACCACGGTGGGATGACCCGCAAATACACGTCTGAACACCACTACGCCGTCCTTGCAGCGGTCGTTGTCCCACTCCAGTGCACCGCACAACAATGCTTGTTGCGTGCGACGTACCTCAATTGCTCGCCTCGTACGATTCAGTGACGAAGACGGGCTCGCCTCCTGTGCCTCCACCGAGAGCATCGCCCACGAAGCAGGCTGACTCAACCAGGGCTGCGATCCTGTCGGTGGTCCAAATCCCAACGACACGCCAGTTCGCGACCACGGCATCGGAACACGACAGCCGTCTCGACCGAGGTGCTCACCGCGGGTGCGGTGGAAATGTGGATCCTGACGTTGTGCATCGTCGAGGTCGATTACCTCCTCGAGTCCCAACTCCTGACCGTTGAACAGATAGGTGGTACCGGGCAACGCCAAGATGGTGTGCATCGCCGCAAGTGCACGAACCCGTCCCAAGGCGAGGTGTTGAGGTGTAGCTACTTGTCGGTGTACTACTCGCCCGCCGTATCTCGTGGGTGATCGTCGCACGTCGTGGTTTTCGGTAACCCATGTTGTTGGTGCGCCGACGAGTGCATCCGCGGCAATCGAGTCGGTGATGATTCGCTTCCAAGCCTCTGCGTTCCACTCGGCCGTCAGCAGGTCGAAGTTGAATCCGGTGTGGAGTTCGTCGGCGCGCAAGTACCTCGCACGTTTTTCGGGCGTGTCGAGCCACGCCTCGGCGACGAACACACGGGGCGCATCGTAGGAGTCGGCGATTTTGCGCCACCGACGATAGATGTCGTGTACTTCTGGTTGATCGAAGTACGGACGGGCGTGTGGATCCAACAGCGTTGCATCATTGACATCCTTCACATCCGGATAGCCAGCCTGCTTCACCATTCCCTGTGCCACGTCGATACGGATGCCATCCACGCCTCGGTCGAACCAAAATCGCAGCGTGTCGTCGAACTCCTTCACGACGTCCGGATGATTCCAGTTCAAGTCGGGTTGTCCGGAATCGAACAGATGCAAGTACCACCAACCAGTTGGCGCTCCCGTCTCATTGCGAATCTGCGTCCATGCAATACCGCCGAAAATCGACTGCCAATTGTTCGGGGGTAGCTCACCGTTGGCGCCTTTGCCCTGCACACAATGGAAGCGCTGCCACGCCGCCGAACCCGGCGAAGTTTTCATCGCTTCGATGAAGAACGGGTGCTCGATGCTGGAGTGATTCGGCACCACGTCGAGGATCACCCGAATCCTGCGCTTGTGTGCTTCTTGGATGAATCGTTCCGCATCTGCGATGGTGCCGAAGAGCGGATCGATGTCCCGATAGTCGGAGACGTCGTAACCACCGTCGCATTGCGGGCTCGGAAAGATGGGGCTGAACCACACGGCATCCACGCCAAGTGCCTGCAAGTAATCGAGGCGCGAGGCCGCACCGGACAAGTCGCCGACACCATCCCCGTTGCCGTCGGCGAATGACTTCGGATAAATCTGGTACACCACGGCGTTTCGCCACCAGACCAACTGTTCGCTCATATCACTTCACCTTTCATTCTTGAAATCCACGATGTCACTTCGCAGCACGGTGCCATCCGAGAAGCGGGATACTGCAACGATACGAATGGTTCCACCCTGTGGAAGTGCATTCGACGTGAGGAATCCTCGATACGGCCAGGAGTCGTCCACCGACACTCGTCGCCAGCCCGTGCCATCATCGACGATGAACGACACTTCCTGCGGCGACTCGGAGGTTTCTGCCGAGAGCAACCACAACTCGCTGAAGTCGTCCGGGCCAACGGTGATGATTGGTGCCGTCTTGTTCACCGTGAACGACGCATCGGCGCGCAGCACCGAGGCCGACAACGGCGGAATGACTACTTCCAGTTCCCCCCGGGTGTTGGTCGTTGCCGCAGCCACCGATCCCCAAATCGTTGCAAAGTTGGCGTTCGTGGTGGACGTCGGAACGAGCAGCGTGACGGAATCCAACGAGTTGTTGAACAACGTCAAGTACTCGGTGCGGTTCTTCATATCGAACCGACTGATGGCCAGTGCCCCAGAATCACGAGTACGCGGCAAGGTCGCACCGTTCCAGAGCACCGGTACTTCCCGTCGCAGCGTTGCAAGATTTCGCAAGTGCCGACCCACCGGGTGGCCCACCAGGTCGAATGACGATGCGGATCCGATTGGAGGGCTGCCCACACGTTCTTGGGTTTGCCACGACGACACCTGCGTGGGGAACAAGTCGTGGCGTGCCTCCTTGTCGCCCCCGGTGCCGATGATGCCGAACTCGTCGCCGTAGTAGATGATGGGTGCACCGCGTGACAAGTACAGCAGGCTGTGTCCGAGGTTCACGCGTTGCAACAATTCGTCGCCTTCCGCACCGGATTGCGACTTGATCACCATCGCGGTTCGCCCGATGTCGTGATTTCCGATGAACGTACCAGGAGTAGGGGCCCGACCATCATCGGTCCGTGAATAGTCGTCGTCGTCCAAACGCAACATGATCGGTCCTCCACCGATCAGACCGCCCGCGTATCGAGCCACGGCGTCGTAGAGCGGGAAGTCCAGATGATTTGGAATGCCCCACTCGCGTTCGTACTCGCTCTGCGAGATCGGCTCGGTGATCCACGTCTCTCCAAAGATCTCGAAGTCGTCGATACCCGCCGTCTTCGCTGTATTCAGAATCTGTGGAACCCACCGCTTGTAAAAATCGCGGTCGACGTGGCGTGCCGTATCGATACGGAAGCCGTCGAATTTGAACCGAGTGATCCAGCTACCGAATACCTCGGCCAAGCCATCAACAACTTCGGGCTTCTCGGTATACAAGTCATCCAAGCCGGAGAAGTCGCCTTGCTCGATGCATGCCTGACTACATCCACCCCAGTTGATGTCGCCACGATTGTGATAGTTCGCGGTGTCATTCAGCCACGCAGGCTTCCTCAGGTTCCTTTCGTCCGGTAACACGTAGGCCTCGTAGGCAGGATCAGGCTCTTCAACGAAGCCGCTTCCTCCCACCAGCAAGTTCACATCCCCGGTGTGATTGACCACCACGTCGAGGTACACCTTCATGTCCAAAGCGTGAGCGCAGTCGACGAACGCACGCAACTCGGCTTCGGTTCCGAAACGTGGATCAACGGTGGTGAAGTCGACTCCCCAATAGCCGTGGTACGCCGCGCTGTCGCCTTGTACCGTTCGCTGCACAACCAATGGCGTAATCCAAATGCCGTTGAAACCCAAGTCGGCCAATCGCTGCAGTCCGACCTTTGGGTCCGTGCACCCACCCGTGAGTCCTTTCAGGTCGCCTCCATGAAAGAATCCGATATCGGTCGGGTCGAATCCGGTGACCTTTCGCTGTCCAGTGAGGTACCCGCTGTCATTCAATGGATCACCGTTTGCATACCGGTCGGTCATCACGAAGTAGATCACTCGCGAGGCGAAGTCGGAGTACACGATGGGCACTGCCAGCGAATCGATGAGTTCCGCCTCCTCTGGTGAACCCGGAGTTGGGAAGCCCGTTGAATCAATGGTCGCATCTTCGCTGACCGTTGCGGGATCGTCAGTCGCCGAGCAGGCCGCGAGTACGACCAGTGCAGCCAGTACGAGACTGCGACTAGCGAAGTGCCGCACCAGTGTCTGCATCAAAGAAGTGGAGGTTGGCGGTATCAATCGCAACCCGTACGTCGGTACCCAACTTCAGAGGGAGCCGAGGCGGGAAGTATGCAACCAGATTGGTGACGAACGAGCTTGCGGATTCGGTCGGCTGATCTTCTGGCCGAGTTGATGCTGTCACCGCAGACGTAGAGATCGCCACTTTGGTGGCGTCGATGTGCAAATAGCCAATCTGGGATGACCCCAACGCCTCCAACAAGCCCAGTCGACCTGGAATTGCCGGCCAATCAGGCTTGGTTTCTGCAGCGTGAACGTCTTCGGCGCGAACGCCGAGCACGATGTTCCTTCCCGCGTACTCGGGCAATCGCGGATAGCGCCAATTGCGATCTGCAGGAAGTGGAATCTTCACGCCCGCCAACACCACGGCAACGTTGCCACCATCTTTTTCGATACGCGCCTCGAAGAGGTTCATCGGAGGCGTACCGATGAACCCAGCGACGAACAGATTGGCAGGCTCGTCGTACAGCACTTGCGGTGGTGCGACCTGTTGCAACACGCCCATGCTCATCACTGCAACACGATCACCCATGGTCATTGCTTCCACTTGATCGTGCGTCACGTAGATGGTGGTGGTTCCAAGTTGCTTCTGCAGGTTCGAAATCTCGGCACGCATCTGCACGCGCAACTTGGCATCGAGGTTG
>SXPV01000088.1 GCA_005793215.1 Actinomycetota bacterium | reverse complement strand
CGACACCTACGGTGGCATGGGTCGTCACGGCGGCGGCGCATTCAGCGGCAAGGACCCATCGAAGGTCGACCGATCCGCTGCCTATGCGGCGCGTTGGGTGGCCAAGCACGTGGTGGCATCCGGTGCTGCACGCCGCTGCGAAGTGCAGGTGGCCTATGCCATTGGCATGGCCCAACCGATCAGCATCCTCGTGGAAACGTTCGGAACCAACACCATCGACGAGTCCAAGATCGAACAAGCCGTGCGCGACACGTTCGACCTGCGTCCGGCTGCAATCGTGCGCGATCTCGACCTCAAACGTCCGATCTATCGCAAGACCGCCGCGTACGGTCACTTCGGTCGGAACAACCCGGAATTCACCTGGGAACAACTGTCGCGTCTCGACGCCTTCAAGAAAGCCGCCAAGCTCTAACGGAAACGGTGTCGGCCGCAAGCGTCCCGCGTGCCACCGACTGCGTACTCTCATAGGTGTCGTGTCGAAGGTTGCCCGAGTCGTCGTCGACGTGACGGGTGTCGACAAACCGTTCGACTATCTCATTCCCGATAATCTTGCCGACGCTGTCGCCGTTGGCGCGCGAGTGCGAGTGTCACTGCATCGCCGCGAGGTTCCTGGTTGGGTGTCAGCGGTGCTCGATACGCACGAGAGCGATGTCGACGTCTCGCGTTTGCTTCCCATCGTCAAGGTCACCTCGATCGGTCCAACCCCCGAGGTGGTATCGCTCATCGAGTGGGCAGCCGTCCGCTGGGCATCCCGTCGGCGACCGTTCTTCGTGTCGGCATCTCCCGATCGCCGCGTCCCGCGACTGCTCGCACCCCGCTACTCGCCGCGCACATCAGCGACCGGCGATCAGAACATTCTCGGGGTTCTTCGCGTCGGTGGTGGAGTGGTGCAGTGTGGTCCCGCATCGAGTCATGTTGCAGTGCTTGCTACAGCACTCACCCTGGGTCCGACGCTCGTCGTGGTGCCCACCATCGTGCAGGCCGGTCGGCTGGCCGCCGAGGCTCGCCGAATGGGCTTCACGACCGCGATGTATCCAGACGACTGGAGTGCTGCAGCGTCCGGAGTCGATGTGGTTATTGGTGCCAGATCCACCGTGTGGGCGAGTGTTCCCAAGTTGTCGAGCATCGTGGTAATCGACGAACACGATGACACTCTGCAGGAAGAACGCTCACCTACATGGCACGCACGAGATGTAGCGGTCGAGCGAGCCCGGCGTGCAGGCGTGCCGTGTTTGTTGGTGTCACCCGTGCCCACGATCAGCGCTCGACAGTGGGCTGGCGATCGGTACGCAGTCACCGACGATGTCGGACAGTGGCCATCGGTCCGAGTGATTGACCGAAACAGCGACGACCGGTGGGCATCATCGCTGGTGACCTCACCCCTCATCGAGTTGTTGCGCGACGAGCGCAAGCGAGTGGTCTGTGTGCTCAACGTAAAGGGTCGTGCACGGGCCTTGGCGTGCGACTCGTGTCGAAGCATCGCACGATGCGAGTCATGTGGAGCGGCCGTTACGCAACCCGACGAGCAGCAGCTGGTGTGCCCACGCTGCGCCACCTCCAGGCCCGTCATGTGTTCGTCGTGTGGTTCCCAGAAGATGCGCTCCATACGAATCGGAATCTCACGACTTCGTGACGAGTTGGAGTCAGCAGCAGGGCGACGCGTGCAGGAAATCAAACCGACCACGACATCGATTGACTCCCAAGCATCGGTGTTCGTCGGCACCGAAGCCGTGTTGCATCGGATCGATCGGGCAGATGTGGTGGTATTCCTTGATATCGACACCGAGCTTTTGGCTCCGCGATTTCGTGCCAGCGAGCAGGCGCTCGACGTGCTGGCGCACGGAGCGCGGCTGGCGGCAAACGGTGGTGAACTCGTCATTCAAACTGCGGTGCCACAGCATGAGGTGTTGACGGGTCTCGTGGCCGGCGACCTCACGGCACACGTGGCCGCAGAGACCCAGCGTCGGCAACGCTTGACGCTCCCGCCGTTTGGTGCGCTGGCAGAGATAAGCGGCAAGGGCGCAGCAGGGCTCGCGGAGCAATTGTCGCAGTCGTTGCTCGTTCAGGTTGCAATGAGCGACGAGCGTGCACTCGTTCGTGCGCAATCGTGGGAAGCCCTCGGTGAGGCATTGGCATCAGTGGAGCGCCCCAAGGAGCGGGTTCGTATCGCGGTGGATCCTGCTCGCGCCTAAATTTCCTTCCCTTTCAAGGGAGTGACGGCACACACCAAGGCGGTGTGAAGTACTTGACAAAGTTCCAAATCCCAAGGATGCTCCCATGACAATGACACTTGAGAATCCATCGACGTCGGATGACCCGCGCGATCATCTGCCGCCAGAGTACGCATCGCTCGACTTCAATGCACCAGCCACGGTGGGAGTGGTGTTGTACGAGAGTCAGCGGATTCGCAGCGAACTCCGCGGCGAAGACCGCCGCATGGAGAACTCGCTTCGTTCCGACACGGCGGCCATGGAAAAGTCGATTCGCGCAGATATGTCATCCATGGAAAAGGCGATTCGGGCGGATATGTCCAAGATGGAGCAGGCGATTCGCGCAGACATGGCGGCCATGGAGCGTTCGTTGCGCGAGGAGATGGCTCGCAATACCCGCACCCTCCTGACCACCATGATCACGCTGAATGGCATCACCATCGCTGCAGTTGGCGCGATGATCAAGTTCCTCTAGCCGCAAACGTTTCCGTTCCGGCATCGCTGCACGGGGTGTGCGGAGTAAAAGAGGATTAAACGTCGATGCCGCGAGGCAAACGCTCTGGGTCGTAGTTCAACAACGTGAGCCCTTGGCGACACGCAAACCGGTCGGTCATGCCGCCCACATAGGTAACCGCCTGCCGGAGGGCGTCACTACTGTTTGGGGCACCGATACCGTCACGAAACGCCACAGCCATGTGGTCGGGGTGGGCGTGATAGTGCTCCACCAATGCTCGCAACAAGTCGATGACGGCCTTGGCCTGGGTTCGGGAAGCGTCGCGCATGTAGATGTTGTCGTAGTTGAATTTGCGAAATGCAGCGAGTGCATCGGCCGTCTGACCAGTCATGCCAATGCGGCCAGAGTCACGTGCTGCGTCGATCATTGCAGTGATGAACGATTTCAATTGTGAGCCTCGGGTAATACCGCACCGTGCACGTACGGCATCGGGCAGCGCTTCGGCGACTACCAATCCGGTGGAGACGGCGTCTTCAAAATCGTGGCACACATAGGCAATGCGGTCGGCCCAGGAGACCACTTCACCCTCTGGGGTCGCTGGAGCCGGCCGCGACCACGAGTGGTTTCGAATTCCGTCCAACGTCTCGGTACACAGGTTCAGCGACGACAGGGCAACGTCGGCCCCCCATACGGCGTGGTCGTAGCCACCTTCCACATAGGGCGAGAGCGCATCCTCGCTCGCATGTCCGCCGGGTCCGTGACCGCAGTCGTGACCAAGGGCTATGGCTTCGGTGAGTGCCACATTGAGCCCAAGCGCCCTCGACACCGAGACAGCAACCTGGGCCACTTCGAGTGCGTGCGTGAGACGAGTTCGCTGATGGTCCTCGGGAAATACGAAGACTTGTGTTTTGCCTGCGAGGCGGCGAAAGGACGAGGCATGGAGAATCCGGTCGCGGTCGCGCTCAAAGCAGGTACGGAATGCGTCGGGCTCTTCGGCAATCTGGCGATTGCCTGCGCCGAATGAACGGGTCGCATGTGGTGCAAGAAATTCCGACTCGTGAGCCTCGCGAACATCGCGGGGTACCAACTCCAAGCGACCCGTGCCAGCCCACGAGTCTGCGTGGGCAAAGCGAATGTTTCCGTCACTCGTATGGCCGTGCATGGTGGACGCCCACGATTCGGCGCGCGATGTCATGCCTCAACGATACGTACGGGGTATGCGCTTGTAGCGTGAATATTCGCCACAACGGCATGAGTCGTCACCAGGAGTTCACCCCACATGAGTGCGTTTGTTGACGAAGCGCAACTGAACGTGCGTGGCGGCGATGGTGGTGCTGGTTGCGTGAGTTTCCGCCGCGAGGGCCCGGTGGTGTTCGGTGGCCCGAACGGTGGCGACGGTGGTGACGGTGGGGCAGTGTGGCTGATTGCCGACCACAACGTGGCCTCGCTCGTGGCGTTCCGGGATCATCCGCATCGACGTGGTGAAGATGGTGTGTCTGGGATGGGCAAAGATCTCCACGGCCGACGCGGACGGGACCTGGAAGTAAAAGTGCCCGAGGGAACGATCGTGCGCGATCTCTACGGTGGCGAAATTCTTGCCGATCTCCGTACGCACGGCATGCGTTGGATGGCGATTCCGGGCGGTCAAGGCGGTCGAGGCAACGCGCGGTTTCTCACCAACAAACGTCGGGCGCCGAAGTTTGCCGAACAGGGTGAACACGGTCCAATACGGTGGCTGAAGCTCGAGCTCAAGTTGATGGCCGATGTCGCGCTCGTCGGCTATCCGAACGCCGGGAAGAGCACGTTCATCTCCACGGTGTCGGCAGCAAAGCCGAAGATCGCGAACTATCCCTTCACCACATTGGAGCCCCACCTCGGAGTGGTGCGGTTGGGTGAGGAGACCGAGTTCGTCATCGCCGACATTCCCGGTCTCATCGAAGGTGCGAGCGAAGGTCGCGGACTCGGGCACCAGTTCCTGCGCCACATCGAGCGAGCACGAGTGCTCTGCATCCTGGCCGACTTGGTGTCGATGGAAGGTATCGCACCTGAAACTCAGGTTGAAGTGTTGCTGCATGAATTGCAGGCGTATCGTCCCGAGTTGTTGGAGCGACCGCGATTGATCGTTGGCACCAAGCTTGATGCCGTCGACGGCGACACCAAGGCTCGTTGGGAGGCTGCCGGATGGCGCATGATGTCGTCGGTCACCGGGGCGGGTGTGCGCGAGGTGGTGGGTGCCCTCGCCGAGTTGGTGTACGAAGCGCGGGAAGTTCCGGCAGTGGACAACACCGAAATCACCCTTCGGCCCGAACCTGAGGGAACTCGGGTGGAAAAGGTCGGTGACAACGAGTTCCGTTTGCATGGCCGTGCCGTCGAACGCGCGGTTGCGCTCAGCGATGTGTCATCGCCGGATGCACTCAACTACATCGACGATCGTCTCACGGGTCTGGGTGTGCCGCGACTCCTGGCTCGTGCAGGTGCGCATGATGGCGCAACGATTCACATCAAGGAATTCAGTTTCGAGTACACGCACGTGGTGGGCTGAGGTAGCGCCATGAGAGTCGTCGCCAAGATCGGCACGTCATCGATCACCGACGATCGCGGCGCAATCAACGTGGCGATGGTGCAGTCCCTGTGCGCACAAGTTGCGCAGCTACGCAGCCAACATCATGAGGTACTGGTGGTGACGAGTGGCGCGGTAGCAGGTGGTGTGGCAGCACTCGGGTTGTCGCAGCGTCCCACCGACACCTCCACGCTCCAGGCGTTGGCTGCAGCGGGGCAGAGTCGACTCATGGGTCACTACAACGCAGCACTCGAAACGCACGGCCTGATTGGCGCACAGGTCCTGCTGGTGCCGAACGACTTCATCGATCGCGCTCAATATCTTCATGCGCGAAACACCATGCTGCGACTCCTCGAGCTCGGTTGTATTCCCGTCATCAATGAGAACGACGCAATCGCCAGCGACGAAATCCGCTTCGGTGACAATGATCGAATCGCGGCATTGGTCGCCCACAGTGTGGATGCGGACGTGCTGGTACTGCTCACCGACACGGACGGATTGTTCACTGCCGACCCCACGACGGATGCATCAGCGACACTCATCGACCATGTGTCGGCTTCCGACGAACTCATGACCGTGCGCGCCGGTGCTTCAAGTACGGCGCGAGGCAGTGGTGGCATGGCGTCCAAGTTGGCTGCGGCTCGAATCGCCAGCTGGTCGGGTGTACGCACGGTGATTGCGCGCGCCTCACGTCCGGACGTTCTGCACGGTGCCATGACGGGTGCGAGTGGCGTCGGCACCACCTTTGCTGCTCACGGCCGGAGTCTGACCGCACGAAAGTTGTGGATTGCCTTTGCGGCGCAACCCACCGGTCGAGTCACCATCGATGACGGCGCTCGCTCTGTGCTGGTGAATCGAGGCGTATCTCTCCTGCATGCAGGTGTCGTTGAGGTTCGTGGCGGGTTTGCCGCTGGCGATGTGGTGGAAATCGCCGACGTATCAGGTGCGGTCGTGGCGCGTGGATTGGTCCGCGTGGACGAACGTCAGGCTGCGGCAGCGGCCGGAAAGAAGAGTTCGGAGCTAGCCGACGACATCCCGGCCGAGCTGGTGCACCGAGACGACCTCATCGTCTACTGAAAACCAGCCCCGCCACGTGCGGTGTGCCGTGTCGTTTGGCCATTGCTTCCACCGCCACTACCGCAAACACCAGGTAGGAAATGGCGAATGCCAATCCCAAGCCGAGTACGTCATAGCGACTCGCCAGCAGAACGGCCAACACGATGTTGAGCGAGTTCTGTCCAAGGTTGATCAAAAATGGCGTACGTGTGTCGCTGTGGCTGTAGAAACCGCGAAGTGCATAGAGGTACAGCGAAAAACCCACGAGGCCAACACTCAGACCGCTGAGGGCGCGTGCCGT
>SXPV01000087.1 GCA_005793215.1 Actinomycetota bacterium | reverse complement strand
GCGTCGGGCACACGTGCGGCGGCCGAACAATCCGATCGGCATCGGGTGGGCGGGACCCACTCTGCTGATGGCGGGAACACAACGACAAAAGGACGACTATCTCTTCGACATGTTGTCGGGTGAGGCGTTCTGGTGTCAATTGTTCTCCGAACCAGAGAGCGGTAGCGATCTTGCAAGTTTGCGAACATCCGCCGTGCGTGACGGAGATGAATGGGTGGTGAATGGACAGAAAATCTGGACCTCCGGCGCGCAGTACGCAAAGTTCGGCATTCTGCTCGCCCGCACGGACCCGCACGCGGACAAGCACCACGGCATCACCTACTTCGTTTGTCCGATGGACCTGCCCGGAATCGACGTGCGCCCGATCAAGGAAATGACGGGCGGTGCCACGTTCAACGAAGTGTTTTTCACCAACGTGCGCATTCCGCAGTCCAACGTGGTTGGTGTAGTGAACGACGGATGGCGTTTGGCGAGAGTCACGCTGAGCAATGAGCGCGTGTCGTTGTCATCGGGCGGCGCATTGTGGGGTATGGGTCCGACCGCCACCGACGTGATTGACGCGTGCCGAGCACACAAGGTTGCGGGTGGCACGCTTGATGCTGTCACTCGTGACATCGTGGCGCAGCTGTACGTGCAGCACGCGCTGTTGGAGTTGGTGCGAATTCGCACTCTGGCGCAACGCCTGGCGGGACGCGAACCAGGTCCCGAAGCCAGCGTGCGAAAGATCCTGGCTGATGAACATGGTCAGGCGGTGATGGAGGCAGGGCGCCGGCTGCTGGGGGCTACGGGAATGCTGACGACGTCGTCGGGGGCATCTGTTGCCCCTGTGTTCACGGCGTTTGCCGACGCAGGCTTTTTGCACGGGTATCTCTTTGCTCGAGCACTCACCATCGGCGGAGGTACCGGTGAGGTGCAGCGAAACATCCTCGCCGAACGGGTCCTGGGGTTGCCTCGCGACCCACCACCGACTACCTTTATCGCCCATGGCAACCAAACGACGTAAAGCACCCAAGAAGAAGGCTGTGAAGAAGAAGCCAGCCAAGAAGAAGGCGCTCAAGAAGAGGGCTAGCAAGAAGAAGTCTGCGAAGAAGAAGCCCGCACGCAAGCCAGCCAAGAAGAAGGCCGCGAAGAAGAAGCCCGCACGCACACCTGTGAAGAAGAAGGCTGCGAAGAAGAAACCCGCGAAGAAAACGTCAGCAAAGCACGCGGCGAGCCCCGCAATCACCAACGTGGCTGGCATCATCCGCACGCATGCCAAGAACCTCTCGGGCAAAGTTGCCCTCGTGCAGGGCGATCGCGTGCAGACGTGGCAAGAGTCGTATCAGCGGTCATGCCAGGTGGCTCAGGCACTCAAGGCCGCGGGTGTGGGCAACCAAGATCGCGTTGCCTTCCTCGACAAGAACTCCATCGAGCACTTCGAGGTGTTCTACGGATGTGCGCTGCTCAATGCGGTGAGTGTCGATGTGAACTTCCGATTGGCCGCCCCCGAAGTGGCGTTCATCGTGAACGATGCTCGCGCCAAGGTGTTCATCGTTGGACCGGATTTCGTTCCGGTGCTCGATGCGATTGTGGGCGACCTCATCCACACCAAGAAGATCGTGGTCATCGGTGGACATCCACAGCACGAGTCGTACGAGTCATGGGTGGCTCGTTACCAGGCAGTCGATCCAGGTGGACAACCCAAGACTGGCGACGTCGCCTTCCAGTTGTACTCCAGCGGCACCACGGGTCGTCCGAAGGGCGTCATGCTCACGAACGAGAACTTCATGGGCATCCTCCCAACCTCGCGTGACCTCTGGCAAATGAACGAGCATGCAATCAACCTCATTGCCATGCCGCTCTTCCACATCGGTGGTAGCGGTTGGGCAACGGCCGGTCAGTACAACGGTTGCAAGTCGATCGTGGTTCGTGAAGCAACCGATGTTGCCGGACTGGTCAAACTCATCGGTCAGCACCGCATCACCCACGCGTTCATGGTTCCGGCATTGCTGGCGTTCACGTTGATGGTTCCCGATGTCGACAAGGCCGACTTCTCGAGCCTGAAGTTGATCGCATACGGCGCATCGCCGATCTCCGAGCAAGTGCTTGCTGCGTCACTCAAAACCTTCAAGTGCAATTTCGTGCAGGTGTACGGCCTCACCGAGACAACGGGTGTGGTCACCATGCTGATGCACGAAGACCACGACGTGGACGGCCCGAAGAAGCACCTGCTCCGCTCGTGTGGTAAGCCGTCGATGGGTATCGAATTGAAGATCGTCGACGAAACTGGCAAACAGTTGCCCGCCGGCGAAGTTGGCGAAATCATCATTCGCTCCAAGCAAGTGATGAAGGGCTACTGGAACATGCCGGAGGAAACTGCGAAGTCCATCCGCAACGGATGGTTCTACACCGGCGATGCCGGCTACACCGACAAAGCCGGATACGTGTACATCCACGATCGCGTGAAGGACATGATCGTGTCAGGTGGCGAGAACGTGTACCCAGCCGAGGTGGAAAACGCCTTGATGAAGCACGCCGCCGTGGCCGACGTCGCAGTCATCGGCATTCCCGACGACCGTTGGGGTGAAGTGCCACTGGCAATCGTGGTGCGAAAACCCGGTGTCGAGGTGACCGAGGACGACATCGTCGCCTTCGGCCGCACGCAATTGGCCGGCTTCAAGACGCCCAAGAAGGTGGCGTGGGCGGATGCACTGCCACGTAACCCGAGCGGCAAGATCCTGAAAAAGGACCTCCGCGCCCCCTACTGGGAAGGCCGTACCCGACAGGTCAACTGAGCCGGGCCCTCGCGTGAGCCCTGCCCGCGCGCGTGCGTGGTGTCGTTCGCTAGGTTCTCATCACCATGAAAATCTCCATGATGATGAGTTACTCCGGTGGGTTCGTTGAGGGCGCTCGTCGCGTCGCTGAGTTGGAAAAAGTCGGTCTCGATGTGGTGTGGATTCCCGAGGCCTACAGCTTCGACGCCATTTCTCAGGTGGGGTATTTGGCTGCCATCACGTCACGCGTGGAGATTGGCACTGGCATCATCAACGTGTACTCCCGCACTGCTGCACTCACGGCGATGACCGCTGCGGGGTGCGACTACGTATCGAATGGGCGGTTCATCCTCGGGCTCGGTGCGTCCGGCCCGCAAGTGGTGGAGGGGTTCCACGGCATTCCCTACGAAAAGCCGATGCAACGCATCAAGGAATACATCGAAGTGTGTCGCGATGTATGGAAGCGAGAGAAAGCGCTGGCCTACGACGGACAGACCGTCAAGGTGCCATTGCCTGCAGGGCAAGGAACGGGATTGGGCAAACCGCTGAAGCTCATCAATCACCCGGTTCGCGCCGACATTCCGGTGTGGTGGGCGTCGCTGAAGGGTCTCAGTGTGGAAGCAACAGCCGAACTCGCCGATGGATGGCTGCCGGTGTTCTTCGTGCCGGACAAATTTCAACAGGTGTGGGGCACGGCCCTGAAAAAAGGTGAAGCCAAGCGATCGCCTTCACTCAAGAAGTTGGAAATTTCCGCCGGTGGTTTGCTTGCGATCGACGAGTCGTTGGTGGGAGACGCCAAGGACAAGGTCCTCGACATGGCTCGACCCAACGTTGCGTTGTACGTGGGTGGAATGGGGGCCCGCGGTAAGAACTTCTACAACGACATCTGTCGTGAGTACGGCTACGAACGGGAAGCCACCGAGATTCAGGATCTCTATCTGTCGGGCAAGAAGGACGAAGCCGCTCGGGCAGTGCCACGCGAGATGTTGGAACTCACCAACTTGGTTGGCCCGGCCGGTTACGTAAAGGAACGCATCGCAGCGTTCCGCGCCGCCGGTGTCACCCAGTTGTCGGTGAATCCCGTGGGCGGCAAGCAGTCGGCGCAACTGGAAACGTTGCGTTCGCTCATCGACGCATAGTTCTACGCGGCTGCTGCGCGGAGTTTGGACGTCAGCGCAAGGTAGATGATTGAACTGGCTGCAGCCAGCGCCCCAAAGACGGCGACCGTTCCACGTGCGCCGATTTGTTCCGACACCACACCGGCCGCGACACTGCTCACCGCGAGCGTCAGCGTGATGAGCGCAAAGTCGCCGGCGAGTACTCGACCGCGCATGTCGTCGGGTGCCAACACTTGTAGGCCGTACGTGGAGAGCGTCCACTGTGCGCCACCCCCGAGGTGGGCGAACATCACGCAGACGCCAGCGACGAGCAGGAATGGCGCAGCCGAGGCCGCGAGATATCCGACCGAGAAGATCAACCCCGACACTCCGCAGACCAGCAGCACTCGTCGGACGTCACCCTTGGCGAACCGCGAGCCGATGATCGGTCCGATTCCAGAACCGACACCGCGTGCACCGAGCAACAGTCCACGCCCGGCATCTCCCGATGAAAACGTGTCGGCGGCATACACGGCGAGTTGGCTCACGACACCGGCGCCAATCGCGAAGGTCATCTTTGACGCAAGCAGAGCCATGATCATCGAGTCACGTCGCGCCAGTTGAATGGCCTCGCGCATGTCGGCGATCGGGCGCACCGGGGCTCGATGCGGTCCGCGATCTTCCTGCATTGGTCGCTTGATCATTGCAATGAGACCAGCCGCGATAACGAACGTCGCGATGTCTGCAATGAAGGCGGCCTGCCTGCCAAAGACCTGGGCAAAGACGCCGCCGAGACCGGCACCGACGGCGAGCATGACGCCCCAGCTGGAGCCGAACAGTGCATTCGCGCTGCGCAACTCCTCGGGGGATCGTGCGAGATTGGGTACGGCCGCCTCCACCGCCGGGCGCACGAACGCGGCGAAAGCAGCGATGAGACCTTGGGAGACAAACGCAAGCCAGATGTGGGAGTCGCCGATGAAGAGGAGACCACATGCGGCGAGCGCTTGGGCCAAAGAAACGATGACCAAGACGCTTCGTCGGTCGTAACGGTCGGCGACCGGCCCACCGATGGGCGAAGCAAGGAACGACGGAAGCGAGAACGCAACGAGCAACAGCGACACAAGCAGAGCGGAATCAGTGACATCCTGCACCAATCCAGCGAGTGCAACGAACGTGAACCAATCACCCATGTACGACAGGTTCTGCGCAACGAACAGAATGCGAAGGTCGCGGTTGGTGCGCAGGACGTTCGGCAATATCAACGCGCGGACAGCTTCCCGACGCGCGAGAGAACTGCAGCGGCTTCATCAACGATGCGTCGGACGAGTTCGCCCGCAGGAATCAACTCGTTGATGGCGCCGACACCTTGCCCGGCGGGGTAAAACTCGCGTGACGCATCAACGTCGGTGCCGGTGGGGAAGCCAAGATGGTTGACACCCGCTTGCATCGAAGCCACGGCTTGTTGCGGGAACGGTTTGAGTTCTGCCGGGTTCTTGTCGTAGTGGCGCGTCCAGTCGTTGGCAACCACGCGACAGGTCTTGCCGGTGTAGGCGCGGCTGATGGTGGTGCCGTCCTCGCTGGTGGCGAGCAACTGATCCTTGTATCCGTTCACTGCGCGGGCTTCGGGTGTGGCGATGAAGCGAGTACCGATCCACACGCCGTCGGCGCCGAGCGCGAGCGAAGCCGCCAGCCCACGACCATCGAACAATCCGCCGGCGGCAACCACCGGAACTTTTTCTCCCACGGCATCCACTACTTGAGGAACCAGTGCCATGGTGGCAACCATGCCGGTGTGTCCGCCTGCCTCGGTGCCCTGGGCAACGACGAAGTCGCAACCACTTGCCACCGCAGCAACGGCGTGTTTCACTTTGCCGCACATTGATCCCACCAAGATGTTCTTTTGGTGCAAAAGGTCGATCACCTCGCGCGGTACGCCGAGACCAGCAACGAAAATAGACGCACCACCTTCGATCACCGACTTGATGCCGACATCCACTTGATTTGGTAGGGCAGTCAGGAGGTCGACGCCGAATGGCTTCTTGGTTCGCTCGCGTACGAGGCGCATCTCTTCGGGCAACTCGTGTTCCCGCATGGTGGAAGCGCCGAGGGTGCCGATACCACCGGCCTCGCTAACGGCTGCCACCAATTCGTGGTACGAAACGCCTCCCATTCCGGCGAGCATGACGGGATAGTCGATTCCGAGCATCTCGGTAAGACGTGTGCGCATGTGGCGAGATTAGTAGGCGCCGGGCGAAGAGAGATAACCGCGATGCCAGCGTCGCGGTGTCAAAGCACTCGCCCGGGGCTCGTCCTCGAACATCCAACGAACGAACTTCTGCTTGCGCCAAGAGCCTCCATCGATGATTCGTAGCGCTCCGCGAGCCAAGCGCTCGTTGGACAAAATGCGTCCAAGAATCTCGGACATCCGATGATCGGCAAAGAAATGTTTGCGCATTTCTCGTTCGTACGTACGACTTGGAGCCGACGACGCGGCAGCAGCCCCAGCGAGCATTCCGGACAACAAGGCCTGGCCGATACCTTCTCCCGTGAGTACGTCGGTTGCGCTGGCCGCGTCGCCCACGAACAGCACGTTGTCCACGCTCAACGTTGCCGACGTAACCCGCGCCGGAATCGGCCAGGCACTCACCTTGTCGTCGATGACCGCCGCATCACCGAGCGCTTCGCGAATATGAGGCCGGGAAAGAACGCTGGCCCACAACGGCTTCATGTCGCCAACCTTCTGGGTTGCGCCGCGCAGGATGCCGAATCCCAGATTCACTCGACCATCGGCCAAGGGAAACGACCACGCGTAACCGGGTAGCAAGTCGGGTTCGAACCACACGTACAGTCGATCGCTGGCCGGGCCCGTCACGTTGTGTGCGTACTGGCGAAGTGCGTGCCACTCGCCGAGATACGGGGAGCGATCTGGCTGCAGCGCCTTGCGAACCGGCGACCACATTCCGTCGGCGGCAATCACGACACGTGCAGTGACGACGCCGTCGCTCGTCGTCACCCGATAGTCACCGTCGCGAGTGATATCCACGAAACTCACGCCCTCGCGAACGAGCACACCACGTTGGCGAGCGTGATCGACCAACGCCGCGTCCAGATCCATTCGCGAGGCGATGGCGGCGAATTGTCCGTCGTCAGGCAACTGGAGTTCCACGGTGCGACCCGAGGGTGAGCGCAACACGACATCTCGACACACCTTCCAACTCGCGACGGTCGACGGTTGTAGACCGAGTTGTTGCAGTAGTCGCAGCGCTCCGGTGGTGAGACCGTCACCGCAACATTTGTCGCGTGGGAACGTGGCCTTGTCGATGACGCAGACCGTAAGTCCTCGTTGCTGGGCGGTGAGGGCAGCTGCGATACCCGCAGGTCCCGCGCCAACGATGAGAACGTCGGTGTGACTGGTCACGCGCGAAGAGACTAGATTGCGTCAGCGGTAGTTATCCGACGATGGAGTCGGGAAAGGGGTCACGGTCATGGCCAAGTTGTGTGAAGGTCGAGTAGTCGTTGTTACGGGAGCGGGTCGCGGCATCGGTCGCGAGCACGCCCTGAGCCTGGCGCGACACGGCGCCCACGTGGTGGTGAACGACCTCGGTGCAGGAGTCGACGGAAGCGGTGGCGACGAGTCGCCGGCCAACCAAGTGGTGAGGGAAATCGAAGCCATGGGTGGCAAGGCAATCTCCAACGGCGATGACATTTCGTCGTTCGAAGGCGCCGAGCGACTCATCAAGACTGCGGTGGACACCTTTGGTGATTTGCACGGTGTGGTGAACAACGCCGGCATCCTTCGCGACCGAATGATGGCCAACATGAGCGAGGCCGAATGGGACGCAGTCATCAAGGTGCACCTGAAGGGCACGTTTGCGCCTTCGCACTTCGCCGCCGCCTACTGGCGTGATCAGTCGAAGGCGGGCAAGCCCGTCGACGGTCGAATCATCAACACCACCTCGGTGTCGGGCTTGTATGGAAACGTTGGTCAGTCCAACTACGGCGCAGCCAAGGCCGGCATCGCCGCATTCACCGTGATCACTGCGTTGGAGCTCGCTCGGTACGGCGTCACCGTGAACGCAGTTGCTCCGGTGGCGCTCACGCGCATGACCGAGAACCTGCAGCCAACCCCACCCACCGACGAGGAGCGCGAAGCGCAATCACCGCGTTGGATCGCACCAATCGTCACCTGGCTGGCGTCGGCAGAAAGCAAGGACGTCACCGGTCGAGTGTTCGAGGCCAGCGGCCGAACCTTTGCCATCGCCGAAGGTTGGGTGCGCGGTCCATCGCATGATCCGGTTGACGACCCCACGCGCCTGGGACCAATCGTCGAGGAGTTGCTCGGCAAAGCTCGCGTCAACTCGGGCATGGATGGTCGCCCCGGCAGTTGGCCACAACCACAAAAGAAATAGCAACGGATCTGGGGTTCGGCTAGCGCAGTCGCTTGGCGAGCATGGCCACGATGAGTCCGGGCTTGGACTCTTGTTCGCCGACTTGTTCGAACCCCAAGCGAGCATGAAAGCGCAATGACCCGTCGTTGCGCGGCTGCAGGTTGACCTCGCACACGAAGAGGTCCGTTACGGCTTCGGTGCGAATTCGGCGTTCCACCTCGCCGTAGAGCAATTCACCCAAACCCTGCGAGCGAAACGCCGTGTCAATCACGACCCGATCGAGGTACACGAAGTGTGGATACCTCGCAGTAAACCACGCGTAGTTGACACCAAGATCTTCGGTAATGCCACTGGCGAACGTGGTGCAGAACCCTCGGACCGGGGCGTCGCCGACCACCAATGCATGTTTTGCGAGGCGGAGATCCTGCTCCAGCTCGTCACGTTCGATGAACGAGACGGCGGGAACGTTGTCGTTGTTCATTCGCATGACGTCGTCGACGTCGTCGATGTGAAGCTCGCGAATCATGGGTTAGAACAGCCGCAGTTCATCCGCGCGACGACCACGAAGCTCGTCATAGTCGACTTCCTTCCATGCCAAGCCGCGAGTTTCAGCGAGTGTGCGCGCCTGTGGCTTGATGGACTGGGCGACGAACACGCCACGCAACACGCCGAGAGATGTGTCGGCGCGGAGGTACTCGAGGTACCGACCGAGCTGTTCGACGCCGTCGATTTCTCCACGACGCTTCACCTCGATGGCAACCGTGGTGCCGTCGTTGGCGCGGCAGAGCAAGTCAACGGGACCAATTGCGGTGGGGTACTCGCGCGAAATGAGCGTGAGACCATCCTCAATAACCGTCGGGTCAGCCGCCAGCAATTCCTGCAGGTGTGCTTCGACGCCGTCCTTCAAGAGGCCGGGATCTTCACCGAGATCATGCGAGGTGTCACTGAGTACGTCCAACATGGTGATGGTGAGCTTCTCGTCCTTCGGATTGGTGATCTCCCAGCGATCAGGAAACTCGCGGATCTCGTTCGGAGCATTCATCCAGTTGAGCGGCTTGTAGGCGCCACCATCGGCGTGAATCGCAACGCAACCGTCGTTCTTCACCATGATGAGCCGCGTTGCTTCGGGAAGCGAAGCCTCGAGTCGGCCCACATAGTTGACCGTGCAACGAGCAACGACGAGACGCATCCACACATACTGACAAATCCCGCGAAGATGTGCGAAGTGAGGCTCAGCGGCCGACGTGGGCGCGCATGCGCTTTTGAATCAACTCACGACGTTTCTGGAGATCGCGGTACGTCATGCGATCGGTGTCGTTGCTCACCCCGAGCCCGGCTTTCACGCTGTCGAGGTTGATTTCCACCTGCGTGTGGTCGATGCCGAGTTCGCGCCCGAGACGCTCGCCATGGCGTTGGGCAAACAGCATGGAGATTTGCGCGATCTCGCCCAGCAAGTCGAGATCGGGGGCGAGACGGGCGATGGCGCCATCGAGGAACACCATGTTCTTTACGTACAACATGAGTTCCTTGGGCATGCGTGCCCCGTACCCGAGCATTGCCTTCACCACGCGTTGCACTTCT
>SXPV01000086.1 GCA_005793215.1 Actinomycetota bacterium | reverse complement strand
TCAGCCAATCATCGGCGTCACGCCAGCGTTGATCAGCATGTTCGCGCGCCGACTGCGTGTGTTTGCCGGCAGCAGGATATGAACCAAGAAACTTCACATCGCCCTGCTTGGTGCGCAGGTCGCGCAGAGCATCTGCCATGAGTTCGTCCGACACGTGTCCGTCGGCGTAGATGACGAAGCAATAGTCGCCCAGCCCACCACGTTTGGTCGGCCGACTCAGCAATTGAGTGATGTTGATTCGACGCGCAGCAAACTCCTGCAGAATGCCGATCAAGCTGCCCGGCTCGTCTGCGCGTTGAAACACTACGACTCCAGTTTTGTCGTTGCCGGTGCGAGAAGGAATTCGATCTTTGCCCACCAACACGAAGCGTGTTTGGTTGCCATCATGGTCGGCAATGTTGCGCTGGAGCACTTCGAGACCATAAAGCGCTGCAGCATTTGCCGGAGCAATCGCGGCAACACCGTGCGCCCCTTCTTCTGCTGCCATGCGAGCAGCCTCGGCCGTGGAGTTGGCGGCATGTACATCGACATCCGGAAGTGCGCGACGGAGAAAGGCATGACACTGTGCCGTCGCAACGGGGATGGAGAGCACCACCTTGACAACGTTCAGTGCAGTACCCGGACGCACGAGCAAACAATGCTCGATGTCCAATACCACTTCGCGTTGGATGAGCACATCGTGATCGAACACCAACGCATCTTGTGTGAAGTTCACCGTGCCTTCGATGGAATTTTCAATCGGGACAAAGCCGACATCCACCTCTCCCGAATCCACTGCATCGAGCACATCGGGCACTGTACGAAGTGCAATACGTTCCATGGTCGCCAGGTCGGGCTGGGTGAGGAGGGCCTGTTCGGTGAACGTGCCGGCTGGACCAAAAAAGCCGACGCGACGTGCTTTCGTCACCCCGACAAGGCTAGGAGCAGCCGTTAGCCTGCCAACCATGTTTGAATACGCGGCATTCAATCCCTTCAACGCCAGCCCCGAAGGTCTGGCGGCTGAACTCACGCGCAAGTCAGCAGAGGGATGGGAGGTGGTCTCCATCACCACGACGGCCGATGGTCGCTTCTGCGCATTTCTGCGCCGTCCCGTTGCGCAACGTGCTACTGCCGGCGTGGTAGTTGGTGCTGGTACTGCAACCACCACTGCTTCTGCAAACGATTCTGGTTATGGCGTGGCAAGTGGTGCAGTAACCGCCACTTCGGCAACGCCAGCCGTTCCTGCCGCGTGGTACAAAGACCCGTCCGGACGATTCGAAATGCGCTATTGGAACGGTTCGGCGTGGACCGAACACGTTTCCCGTGGTGGCCAGCAGTTCACCGACCCACCAGTCGCGTAACTTTCCGATGCAGGCGACCTCGCTTGGTCATGCCGGAATTCTGATTCGTTGCCGTCAGGCAACCATCGTGTGCGACCCGTGGTTTGTGCCTGCGTTCTTGGGTTCGTGGTTTCCCTTTCCGCGCAACGATCAACTCGATGCCGACCTCATGGCAGCGGTGTGTTCACCCGACTATCTCTACATCTCGCACCTCCACGGTGACCACTTCGACGAAACGTTCCTGCGCGAGCGAATGAGCAAGTCCGCTCGTGTGTTGCTCCCCGACTTCCCCACCGATGAGCTACGTCGCCGACTCACTCGGTTGGGGTTCAGCGATTTTGTGACCACGCGTGACGGCGAAGAGCTTTCGCTTGATGATGATTTGGTAATCGCCATCCACGTGGAGTCGTCGATTAGTGATGGCCCCGGCGGGGACTCGGCCCTCGTGGTGAAGAACGGCGAATCAGTTTTGGTGAACCAGAACGACTGTCGCACACACGACCCACAGGCGCTTGCCGGCCATGGTCGTGTGGATCAACACTGGCTGCAATTCAGCGGTGCCATTTGGTATCCAATGGTGTACGACATGCCCGTCGAACAACAACGAGAGCAGTCACGCGCAAAGGTGGAAAGTCAATTCGCCAGGGCCGAGCACTACGTGAAGGCGATCGGCGCCACCACCGTGGTGCCGTCAGCAGGTCCGCCGTGCTTCTTGGATGGCGACCTCTTCTCGTTCAACATGATTGACGGCGATGAAGTATCGATCTTCCCCGACCAGACCGAATTCATCAATCGGTTGTCCCAGCGCGGGATACGCGCCGAACGAAACATTCCCGGCACCACGATTGGCGTGGTCAACGGCGTGGTGAACGTAACACACCCCGCCGGGGACGTTGAAGCGCCATTCTCCGACAAGCGCAACTATCTGCACACCTACCAGGCCGATTGGCAGGATTGGCTCAACTCGCAGAGGGCGGCTTGGCCAGACAAGACCGCACCGTTTCAACCACGGCTGGCTGCGTGGTGGGAACCACTGTTGTTGCGCACACCGCGATTGCGGGCCGGAGTCGGCGGTGTATGTCTGATTCGAGCAGGCGACGAGGCCATCGTTGTCGACTTTCCCACGGGAACGGTTCGAACGTATGCCGATGAAGCGTTTCAGTTCAGTTTTGACATTGCTCCAGAGCTGCTGGAAAAGGTCATCACTGAGTTTGCCGTGGACTGGTCGAACTCATTGTTCTTGTCGTGCAGATTTCGTGCCTGGCGTGCGGGGGCATTCAACGAGTACCTGTACAACTTCTTCAAGAGTTTGTCGGTGGAGCGAATCGACCGTGCTGAAGCCGAGGCCCGACGACGCTTGGGGGATCAACAGCTACCCAGTGAAGAGATTCAACTCGGTAACTTCACACTGGAGCGCTACTGCCCGCACCGCAAGGCGGACCTCTCGGTGTTTGGTTGTATCGAAGGCGACGAAGTGGTGTGCACCTTGCATGGCTGGCGATTTCGCACCAGCGATGGAGGTTGTGTCACTGCGGAGGACCGCAAGCTTCACATCCGCCGTACGCAATAACTGAACTCGTACACGCCTGCGGCAACTTCGTACCTTGGGTCGACATCGGGACCACAACTGGCAGTGCCTAGCCCACGGTGCGCGACATCCAAGTGAACGATGAGATCGTTGCTCCGCTCAAGTTGCGTTGTATCCATGGCTGTAAACAGTTGTAACGGTGTGTGATGCACTGCGCTGAAGTGCATGGTGGCTGGTGACAACACGTCGATACGAAGCGTGTGATGACGAGTGACAAATTCAATCCACTCACAGTCGGTACGAAGCCCGAACTCTTGTGGTACGAGATATGGCAATTCGTCGGGTTCGCGCGCCCATACATCACGAAGCGCACCAGCGTTGCGATCGGGATAGTTCTCGTGAGGGCCGCGACCGAACCAGCGAACGTGCGTGAATGACTGGGGTAATGCAAATCGAACACCGACTCGCGGTAGCCCACTGAGTGGCTCTGGCACGGTGACGCGATGGTGATACACCACGCTCGAATCCGCTCGAACGTCCCGACGTTGCACATGTTGCACTCCCGTGGGAATGGTGTCGGCAAGGATGCCCTGTCGAGTCCAGCGAGCAAGCGCTCGACCACCAATGCGATGTGTTTCGCCGAATCCAGGCATCACCTTGTAGCCGTCGTTGTCGATGGTGGCACGCATGAGAGCCAAGCGCACCGGCGACGAAAACTCGCTGTCTGCCGGGGCCACATGATGCGTCACTTCGGGAGCAACGGGGATGTCTTTTGATTGTGGTGCTCTCAGCACGATGTCGTCCCATGCCACCAAATGGCCTTGTGTTGCAAATGGTGTGTCGTCACGCAACACCCAACGGAACTGCACCGTCACGGTGTCACCCGGAGCCGCGGCGTCAATTGCTGCAACTACAGCAGGCGACAAGTCGCAAGTGACATGCTGCAACGCGGGAACATTAAGAACGAGTGGCTCCTCGTGCATCGTGATTCCCGCCACCAGGACGTTGACGGTGCCACGAAGGGAGCGAAGATCGACGTGCGACTGCCGATTGTGCACCACAAACTGATTGGCCCCGCTCCCGACTACGGCCACTGGTCGATACACCCATGCCATCTCTCGCATTGCCGGATGCGGCACAAGATCAGGTGCCGTCAGCCCATCGGCAACAAAGTTGCCATCGTTGGGTGAGTCACCGAACTGTCCTCCGTAGGCGTAGCGCCACGATGCCCGATTGGGGTTGCTGCGGCGGTCAAGTTCCTGTCGCAAACCATGGTCCTTCCACTCCCAGATGAACCCGCCAGCAAGGAGCGGCTCGCTCTCGATTGCATTCCAGTAGTCGGCGAGTGACCCGTTGGAGTTCCCCATGGCATGGCTGTATTCGCACATCACCAGAGGCCGATCGGCACCGCTGCGCGCGTACGCGAGGATTGCAGCAATCGGTGGGTACATCGGACACACCACATCGGTGGCATTGCGGCCACCGTCCAGCCATGGGCGCATCTCGCCATTGCGTCCATGAAAGATTGCACCCTCATAGTGCAGTGGTCGCGACGGATCGAGTGATCGAATCAATGCTGCAAGCGCATCGTGATTGGTACCGAAACCGGACTCGTTGCCCAGCGACCAGAAGATGACGCTTGGATGATGGCGATCGCGCACCACCATGCGTGCACCGCGTGCCAACCACGTGCCCAAGAAGCGGTCATCGTTACACAATGAGGTGTTGTAGGCGTGCGACTCAATGTTCGCCTCATCAACGACATACAGACCGTATTCATCACACAAGTCCAAGAACTCTGGATCGTTGGGGTAATGACTCGTGCGCACGGCATTGCAGTTGTGTTGTTTCATCGCAACGACATCGGCGCGCATGTCCTCGCGAGTGACCGCTTTGCCACGAACGGGATGGTGATCATGGCGATTCACACCGCGAATGGTGATTCGCCGATTGTTCACCCGTACCTCGCCGCCTTCCACTCGGATGCGTCGAAAACCGGTCACCACCGAGGTGTACTGGCGCTGTGGTCCGAGCAGCTTCACTACCACGCGATAGCGCTGCGGGTCTTCCGCCGACCACGCACGAGCATCGGGAATGGTGAGCTTTGCAGTTACATGGTGACCGGCGAACACGTACTTCTCGGCGTAATTGTGGGGCACATCACACATCACCGGTTCGCACACACGCTTGCCCGACAACTCTTCGCACCACATCTGTATTGCAAATCCCGGTGATGGTTCGTCGAGAAACGCAACCTCTGCGTCTACAACGGCGGAACCACTCCGTGTTTCTGCGTCGTAATCGGTGGTGCATGACACCGATCGGATGTGTAGTGGTGCGCGAGCTTCGATGAATATCGAACGATGCAATCCCGCCATCCACCATTGGTCTTGGTCCTCCACATAACTCTGTGCGCTGTAGCGCACCACCACGATGGCGAGTTCGTTGTCGCCGGCACGGGCCGCCTTGGTGATGTCGTACTCGCTGGCGAGTCGATTGTCCGATCCGTAACCAACGAACGTGCGGTTTACATACACCATGTGCACGCTGTCGGCAGCGCCGATGTGCAACACCAGTTGTTGAGAGACCCACGCGGCAGGCACCGTGAACGACCGGCGATACAAGCCAGTGGGATTGTGTTTGGGAAGATTCGGTGGTGGCCCATTGAATGGCATGTCGGTGTTCGTGTAGTGCGGCAGGTCACCAACACCCTGCATGGTCCAGTTACCCGGAACGTTCACACGGTGCCATCGTTTTCCGAGTGCTGATGTGCGACCCCGGAAATCGCTCTCACGCACGTGTGTGGGTGCATCAAACAACTGCAACCGCCACGCGCCATCCAGCGACTTGCGTCGCGATGAGCGGTTCGATCGCATCGCTTCCACCGACTCACTCGTCACCAGAGGTGGACGCATCGGCAGGCGATGCATCTCCACCACCGCGGGGTCTGTCCATGGTGTAGAGGGGAACACGCTCACCACACTCTCCATCTTTACGGACGATGACGCAACACTTCGGTAGCCTGTCAGGAGGTGCACACGTGGTAGATCAGCAGCAAGACTCCGACTTCAGCCTGCTGGCCGGTGTTGACCTTGTCGCATTTTGGGAAACCCTCAAGTTGCGCTGGTGGGTGATTCCAGCCGTCGTGGCCGTTGCCGTTGGTTTCCTGTGGGCCCAGGAGTCCGACCTACAGACCGAACCTGGCTCGTACTACATCAGCGAAACGTACGAAGCCCGTGATCCAACTGCCGTCCTTGCCAGCGTGGGTATCGACCCGGTCTCGGTTCGTTCGTTCCCGGACGCAAACAACCAGGTGCTGTTGCTTCAGAGCGCAGCCGTCAAAGCAGAAATTGCCGAACAACTTGGGAGTGACGTTGCGGTGACCGTGACGCGGAGCCGTCCGAGCTTCACCCTCGTTGACACCTTGGAGAGCGATGGCCAGAGTTCGTTCGTGTTCACCAGTGCGGGCGTCCCCACGTACAACTTCTCCTGTAATCAACCCGTGAAGGCCGATTGCCAAGCCGCCATTGCTGCCTATGTTGCCAAGACCACGGAGATTCGTCGTGATGCGCTAGCAGCTGGCTTGGCTGATCTTCGCGCCGTGTTGAGTCAAGTGAACAGCACCTCCCCCGACGACGGCACTGAAACAAAGATTGCAGCCATCAAAGTGCTCGAGCAACGGCTCGATACGCCAATGCTCAAAGTGTCGGAGTACGAAGAAGCAATCGGGGCAACACTCACGAGTGTCCGACGACCCACCTACACCTTTGGTGTTGCTGCGGGTGTCTTGGTTGCTGTGCTCATTCTCCTGCAACTCACGTATACCGACAGCCGTGTTCGTTCACTACGCCAACTCACGCGAATTGCGGGTGCCGACCGAGTCCTCGGGAGAATGTCCCAGAAAGACAACCCGCTGAATGAGCGTCGTGCCGCAGTCGGCATCCATGCTGTTCTGGGTCGCTCGAAGGCGTCCATCATCCGCTACGTACCCCTCCGTCATGCGGCGTCCGACGAGACATCACTCCAACAGTTGGCGTCCACTACTGGTGCCACGCACGTTGTCGCATCACCATTTGCGGAACTGAGCGTTGCCGCGCTCACCCAGCCATCAACCACCGAGGTAGACGTCATCGTGGTGCAGCGAAACAAGGATCTGCGAAAGGACCTCGTCGAAGTGCTTACGGCGCTCGAGCGATCCGGGCGTTCGTTGGCAGGCGTGTTGCTACTGGACTAAATCGCCGTCGATTGCGCGTCGTGAAGGACTCGACAAAAAGAGCCCCGCAATCAGGAGCGCCCAAAGAAAATGGGTGCCGATAAAGAACGACTCCTGTGTTGCTGCAGCAAGAACGAACGCAACAATCAGGAAACTCGGAATTCCTTCGTTGAGAGATGCATGAGTACCGATTGCTCTCAACCCAAACCACAACACGACCGTAAAGAACGCGGCAGCGAGTACACCGCCACCCAACAACAGGTCGTGATATCCGTTATGTGACCATGTGGTATCGAATACTGCCCACCACGTACCTTGCTTGAAGAATTGTGGGGTGTGCCACGCTGACATCCACCCCCAACCATGAAATGGCTTTTCGAGAAAACCGGTCCAACTCAACGACCACAATGCGCCGCGCGAGTTGAAGGTTGCGGTTTCCCCTGACACGGTTGCCGATCCACCAATCCAGCGAAGAACCATGAACATCACGATTGATGTCAACACGATGGTGATCGCAGCTGCATACCGCGATGTCTTCGAAGCGAACCGAACCAAGAGGAATCGCAGCACCACCCACCCGCCGAGTGCACCGATGGCAACCCCAAGAGCAAGTGGAGATGTTCGCGATTCCGCCCGCCACAACGTCACACCTGCCAGCACAGCCAAGACTGTCGTCGCCATCAAGACCACAGCACCTTTGGCGTTCTTCCATGACGTATTGGTGAGAGTGACTCCAACCACGGCGAGTAACGCCACTGCCGCAACAGGAGCAAGGGAATTTCGATTGAAATAGATACCAATCCAATAGTCCTCATCGATACTGCGGGAGAACTCCCACTGGCGAAGGACTGCCATCAGTGAGACAACAAGACCCAACGACATCGCTACCGCAACGATTCGCCACAGCGCACTCGGAGTAAAACTCACTGCAAGATACAACCCCACACTGGTGGTGAAAGTGAGAGAGCCATATTCAGGCAATGAGAAGCGTGCCAAGGTTGACCACATCACACTGCAGCCGAGCCACGCCAACAGTGCAAGGAGGGCTTGTATTCGACGGTCACGAAACCATCCCGTTGGTATCCGTTGAAACAACATCATCGCTGCCGGCAGTTGTAGTGCAACGAACGTTGCGAAGTAAATATGTGGCATCGATGGTTGTGGAGAGGTCACCAAAGACGAGGAGCTTTCAGACCACAGTCGATACACCGGGCCCTGCGTAAGCGAAAACAGCACCGTAATCGCGTAGGCAGTCTCTGCCGCGCGCCACAGTTGTTGCATCGACCAGCGTGACATCTGCATTGTGAACCTATCGGACTTGTCCGGACATCATCCTCATTCTCGTTTGCACACAACCAAGCAAGTGAATACATGCGCAGGACTAGCCTGAAGTTTCAATGAATAAGCGGAGTTGGCGATGAAGCGCCAGTACCCGGTCATTGTCATCGTGCGTGATCGACTGACAGATCTGTTGTCGCTCCTTGAGTGGCTACACAACGTCGGTCAACGTGAGGTGTGGCTATGCGACAACGCCAGCACCTACGAGCCGATGGTGAAGTTTCTCGCCAACACCTCCCACCATGTAGTGCACAACCAACGCAATCTGGGACACCGTGCGCCGTGGCTGAGTGGTCTGGTTGCAGAACTGGGAGCCGACCGACCATTTGTGGTCACCGATCCCGACGTGGTTCCTTGTGATACGTGCCCTCACGATGCGCTCGACTACTTCTGGGACACCCTGCAAGTGCACCACGACATCGACAAGGTGGGCTTCTCCCTGCGAATCGACGACCTTCCAATACATTTTGCGCACCGCGATGACCTCATCGCTTGGGAACGTCAGTTCTGGACGAACCAGTTCAAGCCTGGTTTTTTCTTCGCTCCAATCGATACCACTTTTGCGGTGTACCGACCTGGGCTTGGCCACCAGAACAGTCGATCGCTACGGGCACAGTCGCCCTACGAAGCGCGGCACATGCCGTGGTATGACAACACCAGTTCCCCCACGCAGGAGCAGGCGTACTATGTCGCCCATGCTGACCGTCTCATCTCCAACTGGAACTCCGACAGAATTCCAGCGAATGTTCGCGCCAAATTGAAGCATCTCGGCAACAATGGAAGCAGCACATCATGAGTACTCCCGCCATTCGTGTCGAATCGTTGTGGAAGAACTTCCGTCTGTATCACGAACGCAACCGCTACATCAAAGCTGCAATGTTGCGCGGACGTCGTGCTCGTTACGAAGAGTTCTGGGCGTTGCACGACGTGAACCTGACGGTGGAACAGGGCGCCACGGTGGGCGTCATCGGCTCCAATGGTTCCGGCAAAACGACCTTGCTGAAATGCTTGACGGGTATCTACACCCCAGACCGAGGATCTGTAGACATCAACGGCAACATCGCAGCACTGTTGGAACTCGGAGCAGGGTTTCACGCTGAACTCTCAGGCACCGAAAACATTTACCTCAACGGCTCGATCTTGGGTATGTCCAAGAAGGAGATTGACAGCAAGTTCGACAGCATCGTGGAGTTCGCAGGTCTCGAGCAATTCATCGATACGCCCGTAAAGAACTTCTCCTCAGGCATGGTGGTACGACTCGGATTCTCGATTGCCACGCATGTTGAACCAGAGGTGCTCTTGATCGACGAGATTCTGGCCGTGGGTGATCAAGCATTCCAACGAAAGAGCACGGAGAAGATCGAGCAATTTCGTCGCGATGGTCGCACCATTTTGGTGGTGAGCCACTCGTTGGGACTCGTCCAGCAACTGTGTGACACCGTGGTGTGGTTGGAAAAGGGTCACGTCAAGATGATCGGGCCGGCGTCCGACGTGATTGCGGAATACACAGGTAATACGTACGGCAATTTTGCGCGTGAGGATGCAAGCTCAAAAACACGGTGGGGATCTGGCGACGCACAAATCACCCAAGTCGCAACACTGGACGTAAACGAGCAACCAATCGACACACTCACTTCCGGAGATGAAATTCGAATCCGCATGGAGTTGAACTCCCACATTCGTATCGAATCACCCGTTCTCCGGGTTCAACTGGAAACGATGTCGGGTGAACTCGTGTGGTCAACTTCCACCCAACGTGGAACGGCCACATTGCGCGTGCTCGATGGTCCGGCCGTTGCGTTGTTGCAGATTCCTTCTCTGCCATTGTCGGAGGGAACGTACTACGTGAGCATGTCCATCACGGATGCCACGGGCACGACCGAGTTCGATCATTGTCAACATTGGGCAAAAATCCATGTGGTGGGCGGACAACTCAACGATGGTGGAGTGATAGCCCTTCCATCAACCTGGTCGATTGGTCGTCAGCGAACCTGACCTAGAGCTCCTCGGCAATTCGTCGTGAAAAGCGACCAAACACCGCTAGTCCCATCGCGAGCGACGCGCACGACACCACGGTGAGCACTGCGATATCGCTCAATTCGGGGCCGCGCCCATCGAAGGTCACATGGCGAAACGAACGGATGAAAGCAGTCGAAGGATTCCAGTGATAGACGGAATACCAGAAACCTGAGATCTTCTCTTCAACTCGTGCCGGGTCGTAAATCACCGGGGTGGAGAAAAACCACACCTGGCTGACAATCGTCCATAGGTATTTGAGGTCCCGAAAGAACACTGCGCCTACGGCGAGAATCAGGGCAATTCCCGAAGTAAACATCGCCAACAACACCATGAGCACCAGCATCATGGGAATCCACGGCAAGAGAGGACTACCGAACACCAAGAGCACCACACAGAGAATCGTCATCTCAATGCTGAACTGCACGAGACTGAAGAGCACTTCGGAGAACACCAATGTCTCGCGTGCGAAACGTACCTTACGAACGAGTGATGCATTGTTCGTCAGCGCACCCAGCCCCAAGCCACAGATGAGATTGATGAAGCCCCACGGCAAAATGCCGCTGAGAAGATACAAACTGTAGATTTCGATTCCCGATGGATCTCCAGTGCGAGCTTGTACGCCGAAGATGGCCCCGAATACCACGCTGTAGATGAGCATCTGGGACAACGGGTTCAGCATTGACCATCCCCATCCCAAGATGGACCGGCGATACTTTGCCCGCAGTTCGCGCAACGTGAGATTCCAGAGCAGATTGCGCGATCGAATGATCTCTGCTACTTGTTGCACCACTATGTACGGTACCAACTTGGTAGTGTCATGCTGGTGAGCAACGACCACAGTAGCGAGGTGGTTCAGCGCGACGAATCAACGATTCGGTTGCAACTTCAACTACAACAAGCACTGCACGAATGTGCAGAATTTGAGCTTCAGGTGCTCAACTCCCGAGATCATGCACTCGGTCAAGCTGCCGAAATTGGTGCGCTTCGATTTCGCATCGTCAAGCAAGCAGCAACATACGAACAACGTCTGAACGACCAATCAACCCATATCACAAATCATCTTGCTCACATTTCACGGCTTGAGTCCGCACATGCGGAAGCCAACCAGCGTGCCAACGTCCTGGAAGCGCAACGTCAGGAGTTGATTGCATTGCGTTCATCCGTCCTGGAAGCGCAACGTCAGGAGTTGATTGCATTGCGTTCATCCACCACATGGAAAATCGGACGATTTTTCATGTTGCCGGTTCGCGTGCTCAAGCGGCTCACACGCCGCAGCTAGGTGACGGTGCCCACATTCAGCATCATCACCCCGGTGTTCAACCCACCGCGTGATGCGTTTGAGTCCTGTGTTGCATCGGTCCTGAATCAGTCCATGACCGATTGGGAGTGGTGCCTGGCAAATGACGCATCGTCACATGAGTGGGTATCGGATCGATTGTCGGAGCTACAACTTGCTGATTCCCGCATTCGGGTAATGAATCGACCTTCCAACGGCGGCATTGTTGCGGCGTCCAACGACGCGATCTCGATCGCTCAGGGTGACTTCTTGGTGCTCTTGGACAACGACGACGAGCTGCATCAAGATGCGCTACTTCTCGTTGCCGAAGCAATCGAGAAGGAACCACATACCGACTATGTGTACTCCGACGAAGACAAGCTCACGCCAGAAGGTGTGCGTTTCGATGGTTTTGCAAAACCCACGTGGTCACCAGAGCGCCTGTTGGCCCAGAATTACACCAGCCATCTCTCAGTCCTACGGCGCAGTCTTGTTGATTCGGTGGGCCGCTTTCGCAGCGGTTTTGATGGGTCGCAGGACTACGACCTCGTCTTGCGGGTGGTGGAACGAGCGCGCCATATCGCCCATGTTCCGCACGTGTTGTACCACTGGCGGACATTACCAACATCCACGGCATCGAGCGCCTCGGCGAAACCTTACGCGTTTCTCGCTGCGCTCAAAGCCGTTCGGGGGCACCTTGAACGATGTGGAACCTCCGCCGAGGTAACCGAAGCTGGACCTTCGCTTGCACGAGTTCGTCGCTCCATATCTCACCATCCATTGGTGTCGATCGTGATCGCAACCGATTTGAGAAGTCGACGAATCTTCGGTGTCGACACGGTATTGGCCACCAATCTGATTGCCTCACTCTCGAAAGTGACCACCTACAACAACTACGAAGTAGTGCTGGTAGTGCCACCACAGAGTGACGAGACGTTGATCTCCAAGATGCCGTCAATCCTCGAGCAACCGGTGCAGGTGCTCCACGGTGACGACACCGTGGATCTGGGTCAGTACCTCAACATCGGTCTCATCGCGGCCCGTTCACGACATGCGGTTCTGCTTGACCAGCATTGCGAGCTGATAGATGGAGACTGGCTGGCCACACTGTTGGGATACATCGGACGTGATTCAGTCGCCGCAGTCGCACCGCTACTCGTAGACGAATTTGGCTCTCTGCTTTCGGCTGGAATCGGTTTTAGTCCCGAGCCCCACAACATCGGCTTTGGTCGGCATCACTCTGATTTGGGTCCGGTGGGCATGCTGGCGATTGCCCGAGAGTGTTACGGCGTCAGTACTCGCTGTGCATTGGTGGATGTCGAGGCCGTCAAATCAGTCGGTGGCTTCAGTCCTGCGTTCTCCACCATCGCGCGCGACTTCGACTTGGCGGCAAAATTACACAGCAAGGGCTTGCACGCCATCGTCACACCACTGTCTCATGTCCGAGTGTTCGACAGCATGTCGATTGGAGACCGTGAACTCGACGTGCTTTCGCACCGCTGGCAACATCAGTACGGACACGATCCCTATACGCGCATTGACACGCGAGTACTCTCACCCGCGCTCGTATCTAGCTAATTGGCGCAGAAGACGAAGGGCGCACCCAGCGAGACGGACTGCACTATCCGTTGTTTCGATGAAGCGGAGTGACATTACTCTCGCTGGACGTTTCGACCCGCGCAACCTTGGTGGTGAGCACGATCGTGGCCATGCCACCTGACACCACTGCGGCAGCAAGAATCCAATAGCCCACACCGGCTGGAGCTTCCGAGAGTCCCACTGCAAGCACACCGAGTGCAACCGATGCCACGAGGAGCGACGTCACCGAGCGACGCACCGACAACCCAAGCCGCAAGAAACGATGGCTGAGATGATCTTGCCCGCCGGTGAACGGACTCACGCCACGACGCACCCGTGACACCACCACCACCGTGGTATCGAGTCCTGCAACACCCAGTACCACCACCGGTGCGAACAGCTGGGGTATCTCCGTCACCGTGGTACGCATCTTCAAACCGAGGTACGCCATCATGAATCCAATGAACAAGCTTCCCGCATCGCCCATATAGATGCTGGCGGGATGAAAATTGCTGCGGAGAAACCCGAGCATCGCGCCAGCAAGACCAATTGCGAGCAGCGCACTGAACTGCTGTTCGTTAATCACTGCAATGAAGAAGAACGATCCGGAGGCAACCGCGGCCGTACCAGCTGCCAAGCCGTCGATGTTGTCGAGCAGGTTGAAGGCATTGGTCATCCCCAAAATCCAGACCACCGAGATGACGCCGTCCGCCGAGGCAGGGAGTGGAGAGTTGAGAGAAATCCCGAAGAGCACCACGCTGGTCGCTAGACCAAGACCGACGAAGAATCGAAGCCATGGGCTGAGACCACGAAGGTCGTCCACGAGCCCCATCAGCGAGAAGAGCAGCGCAACTCCCAGCATCACCACGAGCTCTCGCACGAGTCC
>SXPV01000085.1 GCA_005793215.1 Actinomycetota bacterium | reverse complement strand
TCAACGTAGCGCCAGGCACATGACCTTCGCGGTATTCGTCGGGCTCACGAACGTCGATGACGGTTCCACCACGCTCGATGATTTGGGCCAATTCGCTGGCAGATATCTCTCTCATAAGTACGGCGGCAGAGCCTACACATCGCTCGAACGATTCTCGGTGATGAGCTGCAACGTCGCAACATCGTTCACGTTTGTGCACTCAGTCGTGCTACAGGCCACTCGTGAGATCCGAAGATCCGTCAATGCTCGGTGGATGGCACGTCGTCCGGCACGGTACTGCGCCAGAACATGCTCACGAATGTCGGCACGTGCCGCCAAAATCGACCAGTGATCGCCATCACATTCAGCAACCGACACATCAGAAACGTCGAGTGCCGAAACCAAGCGTTGAATCGTGTTGGGCGTTACCAGCGGGACATCACAGCCGAGTATCACGACGGCTTCCTGCCCAGTCGTCCACGCATGGGTGAGCGCCGCAAGGACTCCCCGTAGCGAACTCTGCTCTCCGTCGTCGACATCGGCGATCTCATCGGGCACGTGCCGAAAGGTCGGATCGAAGCCTTCGCGAGCTCGACCGCCCACATACACGAACGAATCGAGCCCGGCTGACAACAAGGTTTCGTGGATCACCTGGAGCATGGTGGTGTTCCCGATTCGTGCGAGGGATTTGTCGGAGCCGAATCTCGTGCTTGCGCCACCAACGAGTACCGCACCAAGGGTTTTCATGTTCGTCGAGGATCCCGACTGCTCACTTTCAGGAACGTCCGCGGGGATCCAGCTGAATCAAGAACTGTTGACATCGAACCGCTTCGGCCTCTTCCCCGATGATTCGTGCGTTCACCGCCAAACCCTCGAGACACTCAAGAAACCCGCGATTGGACTCGTGGTGCCACCGTACGAAACCCGAACCTCGCCAACCACTGGCTCGCAACTGATCGAGCCCCCGGTGGTAACCGATCCGGAACGGCATGTACGCCTCGATGCCCGGCGTACTCGTCCGACCCAATGCCGCCCACACCTGCAAACACGTGGGGAAACGGGCGGCAAGTGCTGCGATGGTGGATCGACGAACTTCTATGGCGCTCTGTTCTGCCTGTGCCAACTCGTGGCGGAGAGTGATATCGAGACTTGGTAAAACGGTTTCGGGCGGACCACTACGGGACATGTTGATTGGTTGGTCGCTCATATGCGCAGTCTACGAAGATCGGGCTGGCAGACTCGATACGTCATGGACCTCTCCTCGTTCGATGCACAATCCGCTCGCGATGCCTCACTTGTTGCGATGGTGGTCGGTGTACTTGGTGTGCTGCTCGTCCTGAAGTTCGTCTCTTCGCTGGTATCCAAGCTCCTGTTGTCGGCGATCTTCGCCGGGGTGATCTGGCTCGGCTTCTCCCAACGCGATGATTTGAGCGCGTGCATCGCCGAAATTCAGGCCCGGGTGGAGCAAGGTGATTCGAGTGACATCACCTGTAGTTTCTTGGGGCGTGACGTCACGGTCGAAATCCCCTTCCAGCAAGGTGACCAATCCACGGATAGCTGACCTCTGCAGCTTCCTCGACCAATCGCCTACCGCTCACCACGTGGTGGCAACGGCAGTTCGACGACTGCTCGATTCAGGTTTCGTGTGGTTTGACGAGCGCAGTGACCTGCCCGACTTCACGGGACGTGTCGTCAAGGGCTTCGTTACTCGCGGCGGAGCGTTGATCGCGTTCGCAACATCCCAAAAGGCGAACGATCGATTCCGAATCGTCGGGGCTCACACCGACTCACCGGGTCTGCACCTCAAATCGCGACCTGAAGGTACGAGTAGCAACTTCGGAACGCTCGAAGTGGAGGTCTACGGATCGCCACTTCTCAATTCATGGCTCGATCGTGATTTGGACATCGCTGGCCACGTGGTCCGCAAGGACGGGACCACACGTTTGTTCCGCTCGGCGCAACCTGTTTCTCGCCTCGCACAACTTGCCATCCACCTCGATCGCGGAGTCAACGACAACGGCCTCGTGCTCGACAAACATGCTCATCTGCGTCCGGTGTGGCTGACCGGCGACAGCACACACACCGTGACGCAACTGGCTGCCTCGCTGTCAGAAACCCCCGTGCGCAATGTGGCTGCCGTCCAAGCCCAATTGGTCGATCACACTCCAGCCCAAGTTCTCGGTGCGGACGCCTCCCTATTGGCTTCTGGTCGGCTCGACAATCAACTGTCGTGCTGGGCCGCAATTGACGCAATCGCACAGGTGAAAGGCAATTCGGGTGTTGCCGTTGCTGCCTTGTTCGATCACGAGGAGGTTGGCAGTGAGAGCACCACCGGTGCTGCCGGTCCACTCCTCGAGCACGTACTCGAGCGAGTAGCCATCGCCCTCGGGAAATCGAGACACGAGTATCTGGCCATGCTTCCGGCATCAGCGTGTCTGTCCTGTGACAATGCGCATGCGGTGCATCCCAACTATCCGGAGCGCCACGACCCCAAGCATGCGCCGTACATCAACAAGGGTGTGGCACTCAAGAGCAACTCCAACCAGCGTTACGCCACGTCAGCTACTTCGCGTGCTGCCTTTCTCGATGCAAGTGAGAACGCTCGCGTCGCGCACCAGGAATTCGTTTCGCGCAACAACATGCCGTGTGGCTCAACCATCGGACCAATTACCGCCACTCGGCTCGGGATCGACACCGTCGATATTGGCGTTCCCCAACTCTCGATGCATTCTGCGCGCGAGGTGTGCGGTGTCTCCGATGCACTGGATCTCCCGAAGATCGTGGCCGCATTCCTCCGCGGTTGATTCCCTCTCGGGGTATACCTGCTAATCGCCCGCGCGTGCCCGGGCGTCGTCAAACACCTCTTGCAGTCGAACGGTAAGTTCAGCGGTGATCTCCGCCATTCGCGCGCGATCGATGCGTCCGGATCCGCCGTGCTCCACCACGATTGCGCGACCGATCGTGACATGGCATTTGTTCGGCCAAATCATCTTCGAACCCTTCCTCATGACACGCTCGGATCCGCCGATTCCTACGGGAATGATGGGAACACCCCGCTTCAATGCCACATAGGCCGGTCCATCGAACAACGGATGGATGGTGGGGCCGTGCTGGCGGGTGCCTTCGGGAAACATCACCAATGGTTCTCCCCCATCGAGCACGTGCACGCAACGCTTGAGAGCCTCCAAGTCAGCGGTGCCGCGCGTGACGGGAAAGCCGCCGAGCAGCGTGAAGAACCTGCCGATCGTTGCGTTTTTCCATAGTGAGTCCTTGCCCATGAAGCGCACGCGTCGGCGAGTGATGAAAGAAGACAATGGCGTGTCGATGTTCGATCGATGCACCGGAGCAATGACGTATGCCCCCGTTGCGGGCAGGTGTTCCCGTCCACTGACGCTGTAGCGAAACCACACCTTGCACAACAACGCCAGGAGATCGCGCACGAGAACGTATGCCATTCGGTGCAACACCGTTCGACCGGCGAGCTTCGTGGTGTATTTCGTCATGACAATTCGGTCCTTGCGACGATCAATTCACGAATGTGGGCTACCACAGCATCAATAGAGCGTTCACTCGTATCCACCACCACGGCATCGGGCATCTGACGAAGCGGGCTGTCATCGCGGGTGGAGTCTCGCTCGTCGCGTTCTGTGATTGCTCGCGCGATTTCGTCCACGTCTCCTCCGTGTTGGGCGACACGCCGTTGTGCACGGACCCTGGGAGAGGCCATGAGGTACACCTTCAGCGTGGCATCGGGAAACACCACCGAACCGATGTCACGGCCCTCGACGACGCCACCACCACGCTCGGCTATCCACTGACGTTGACGTTCGCGCAATTCGCTTCTCACAGCCGAATTTGCCGCCACATGACTGACGGCAGCATCCACCGCCGGAGTGCGAATTGCTGCAGTCGCGTCATCACCATTGACGTGAAGTGAATTCGCAGTTTGCTCGAACCGAACATCGCGTGCCACGCGTGCCACGGCGTCGACGTCGGTTGCCTCCAGTCCACGGCGCAGCACCTCATACGTGACGCCCCGATACATCGCTCCCGTGTCGAGATACTCGATGCCCAACGCGGTGGCCAAGGCCTTGGCGATCGTGGACTTTCCAGCACCTGCTGGTCCGTCAATTGCGATGACGAGCGGACGCATTACCAGCTGGTATCGAGTGGACGGCCCTCGTCGTAGCCGGAGGCGCTTTGTACACCAACCACTGCACGCTGATGTAGCTCCTCGATACTTCGCGAACCCGAATAGGTGCATGACGATCGAACTCCGGCGACGATCTGATCGATGATGTCCTCGACGCCCGGTCGCTGGGAATCCAGGTACATTCGCGAGGTACTGATCCCCTCCTCGAAGAGCTCCTTGCGTGCGCGCTCGACAGCGGTTTCGCTCCGAGTCCGGTTGCGAACGGCACGGTTGGAGGCCATACCAAAACTCTCCTTGTACAGCCGCCCTTGGGCGTCGCGAACCGTGTCGGCCGCCGACTCGTACGTGCCCGCCAACAACGAACCAAACATCACGTTGCCTGCACCGGCGGCAAGCCCTAGGGCGACGTCGCGTGGGTATCGAACGCCGCCGTCGGCCCACACGTGCTTGCCCAACGCACGTGCGGCCTGCGAACACTCAAGTACGGCCGAGAATTGAGGCCGACCCACACCTGTCATCATGCGAGTGGTGCACATGGCCCCCGGACCGACGCCCACCTTGACGATGTCGGCGCCGGCATTGATCAAGTCGCGCGTACCCGCCGCCGTCACGACGTTGCCCGCAACGATCGGTGTGGAATCCACGCTGCGGCGAACCTCGGTAACCACATCAAGCATTCGATCTTGATGGCCGTGGGCGGTGTCCACCACGATGACATCCACGCCGAGTGTTGTGAGCGCTTTGGCACGCGTGGCGGGATCGGCATTGACGCCAACGGCCACGGCAATCAGCAATCGCCCATTGCGATCCACTGCGGGCTGATAGATCGTGCTCCGCAGCGCGCCCTTACGAGTGATGCAGCCAACGAGTGGACCATCCTTGGAAACAACTGGTGCAAAATTCAATCGAGCCTCGGAGAGTCGCTCGAACATTGTCTGAGCATCGAGGCCCTCCGGCAGCGTGAACACCTCGCGGCTCATCACATTGGAGATCTGGGTGAATCGATCAAAGCCGCTGGCATCGGTTTCCGTGAAGATGCCAATGGGCATGTTGTCGTCGTCCACGACGATTAGCGCTCCGTGCGATCGCTTGTGAATCAAACTCAAGGCTTCACCCACGGTGTCGTGCCCCGACATCGTGATCGGCGTGTCGTAAACCGTGTGGCGCGTCTTCACGAAGTCCACCACCGTCTCCACCACGTCGAGGGGAATGTCCTGCGGGAGTACCACCACGCCACCCCGACGGGCGACGGTTTCTGCCATACGACGACCGGCAATCGCCGTCATGTTGGACACGACGATCGGAATGGTCGTTCCGATGGCATCCGGCGTGCGCAATGACACGTCCATTCGCGACGATACTGACGACAGACTCGGAACGAGGAACACATCGCTATAGGTAAGGTCATAGTTCGGCTGACCGTTCACGAACTGCATGAAGAACCTCCGAACCGGCTCACAAGCGACCACCCAAGGCTACTGTTAGCCGCCGTGACCGCGCCGCGACCAGTACTCCTCGTCCACGGTTGGGCAGGTTCTTTCGCCCACACCTGGGAGAGATCCGGAGTCGTGGAGTTGCTTCGCGAAGCAGGTCGCACCGTTGTTGCCTACGATCTCCCCGGTCACGGATCTGCAACGAAACCGCACGATCCCACGCAATACGCAGATCTTGCCGGCCATCTCCTTGCGCACGTGGAGCAACATGGGTCGCTGTCGGTAGATGCCGTTGGATTCTCGCTCGGCGCAATTACGTTGTTGCGAGCCGTGTCGAGAACACCCGACGCGTTCGGGACCGTCATCCTTGCCGGTATCGGCGATGGCGTCTTTTCGCCACACGATCCATCGCGCTCCGAAAGGATTCTTGCCGGCTTGGAAGGTCGGGCCGAGCCTGGAGATGTCACTGCACGAATCTTCGGAAAGATCGGCAACGAGGCGCACAACGATGTGCGGGCACTCGCCGCCGTACTGCGCAGGCCCCGGGAAGAACCTTTGACACATGAGTCCTTGACGGCGATCACGAACCCTGTCATCGTGGCCCTGGGCGACCAGGATTTCTCGGGCCCCGCTACTCGATTGTCCGCCGCCCTACCTAACGCCCGTCTGGTCACACTGAAGGGAATCGATCACTTCCGAACCCCAGAATCGTTCGACTTCATCGACCTCGTCGTCAATACGTTTTCGTAGCGATGGCGCACATCGTCTCCGGTGATTCGGGCGTCCACGATGTGGTGGAGGCGCTGCGACGAGGAGACGTGGTCGGATTCCCCACTGAAACGGTGTACGGACTGGCGGCCGACATCCGCAACGAAGCGGCGTTGCAACGAATCTTCTCCGTGAAGGGTCGACCAACGTCGCATCCACTGATCGTGCATATCGCCGACTTCGATCAACTTCACGATCTTGCCGTCGGCGTGTCCCCAGCATGTTTGGCTCTGCTGGAAATCTGTTGGCCGGGCCCCCTCACGGTGGTCGTGTCCGCTGCACCCCATGTGAGCAGAGTGTGTACCGGCGGTCGAGACTCCGTTGCCGTTCGACTCCCCGCTCACCCTCTTGCACAGATGGTCATTCGCGAACTCGGAGCACCGGTTGCGGCACCATCGGCGAATCGATTCGGGCATGTCTCCCCCACCAGTGCCCTCCATGTGGCAAATGATCTCGGTGACGACATCACGCTGGTGCTCGACGGCGGGCCCTGTGCAGTGGGAGTGGAATCCAGCATCGTGGATTTCTCGGTGACACCACCCGAGATTCTTCGCCCGGGTTCGATCACGGCCGAAGAGATTCGTGCAATCCTGAGCCATCACGGAACCGATCTTTCGACCAGTTCGCACGGACCCTCGCGAGCCCCAGGAATGATGGACCGCCACTACGCACCGCGAGCCCGACTGGTGTTGCACGAGGCCGGCGATCCCCTCCCCGTCGACGGCGCTCCGATACTCCGATTCGACACCAATCTCGTGGATGCAGCACGACACTTGTACGAACGGCTTCGTGAGCTCGATGCCCGTAACATTCCGTTGGCTCACGTGGTCTTACCGACACCCTCCGGTCTCGGATTTGCACTACGGGACCGCCTCTCAAAGGCAGCCGCAGGCTTGTAGCCTTTCCGTACCCAATAGGGACGGTCAGATACCGTCCCACTCCTAGGGGGAGAAAAATGAAGAAAACCAACATGCGTCGTTTCGGCGCGCTGGTTGCAGCCGGAGCACTCGTGCTCGCGGCCTGCGGCGGCGACGACGAAGCGGCCGAGGAGGTCACTGAGGAGACTGAGGCACCTGCTTCAGACTGCGCAGTAACCACCCTCAACATCGGAACGATCCTTCCGGTGACTGGTTCACTTGCATTCCTCGGACCGCCAGAAGTGGCAGCCTCGGGCTTTGCAGTGGAAGACATCAATGCAGCCGGCGGCGTGCTCGGTAACCAGGTTGTGCTCAACCAGGGTGACTCGGGCGACGCAACGACTGACACCGCCAACACCGAAGTCGACCGTCTGCTTGCAGCCGGCGCACAGGTGATCATCGGTGCAGCGTCGTCTGGTGTTTCGTTGACCGTGATCGACAAGATCACCTCAGCTGGTGTGGTGCAGTTCTCGCCCGCCAACACCTCGCCAACCCTCACCACGTACGACGACAAGGGCCTGTACTTCCGTACTGCTCCGTCGGACTTGCTCCAGGGTCGAGTGCTTGCCAACCTCGTCATCGAGGAAGGTTCCACTTCGGCAGCCGTGCTGTACCGCAACGATGCCTACGGTGTCGGTCTTGCCGAAGCCTTCAAAGCTGACTTTGAAGCTGCTGGCGGAACCGTACCTGAGTTCATCGAGTACGCAGAAGGAACCGAAGCCTTCGACGCAGAAGTCGACAAGGTTGTTGCCGCTAACCCGGACGCAGTCCTCATCGTCGGCTTCGCCGAAACTGGCCCGATCCTCAACACCATGCACGAGCGTGGCGTAGGACCAACGGCCAAGAAGGTGTACGGCGTGGACGGCAACATTGCCGGTCTCGACAAGCTCGTCTCGGATGTTTCCATCCTTGCGGGCATGAAGGGAACCACCCCGTCGGTTGACCTCAACACGATCGGCGACTTCGTTGCTCGTCTCGACGCCGCAGGCGTTGATGGCGTGTACGACTACGGCGCAGAAACCTACGATGCAATCGTGATCTCGGCACTTGCTGCTGAAATCGCCGGTTGCGCCGATGGTGTCTCGATCGGTGCTCAGATCAACGGCGTCACCAAGGACGGCGAAAAGTGCACCGACTTCGCGTCGTGCCTCTCACTGGTCCAGGCTGGAACTGACATCGACTACGACGGTCTTGGTGGACCGTACGAGTTCGTCGATGCCGGTGAGCCAGCAGCTGCTTCGTTCCGCATCATCACTTACGGTGCGGCCGGCGCAGACTCCTCGCTTGACAAGTACGTCTTCGCGAGCTGAGTTCGTCTCAGAAAAGGAAGGCCCCGCCCGGGAAACCGGGCGGGGTTTTTCTTTTGTACCCGAGAGTTAGGACGCCAGCGTTCCGAGGTACAACTCGATCACCTTGGGATCGTGCAACAACTTCTCACCAGTATCCGTGTAGGCATTGGTGCCCTGATCGAGAACGTAACCCCTCGTGCAAATCTGTAGGCATCGACGGGCATTCTGCTCCACCATCACGACGGACACACCCGCCTTGTTGATCTCACGTGTTCGCACGAATACCTGATCTTGAAGCACGGGCGACAAGCCAGCCGAAGGTTCATCCAGCAGGACCACCTCTGGATTCATCATGAGCGCCCTTCCCATGGCAAGCATTTGACGCTCTCCACCCGACAATGAACCGGCTCGTTGGCTACGCCGTTCTGCCAGGCGCGGGAACATGTTTTGCACGAACTCTGCGCGTTCACGGAACTGTTTGGGTTTGAGGTAGATACCCATCTCCAAGTTCTCCATGATGGTGAGCGACGGGAACACGTTGTCGCGCTGGGGGACGTAACCAATTCCTCGTTCCACCAGTTCATGGGCATGCTTTCCCACGATCGACTCCCCACGATGGGTGATGGAACCCGATTGCACGGACAACAACCCGAAGAGTGCCTTCAGCAATGTGCTCTTACCGGCACCATTCGGACCGATGATGCCGACGATCTCGCCACGTCGCAGGGTAAGTGAACAGTTGTTGAGAATGTTGACACCAGGCGTGTAGCCGGCGGTGACGTCCTTGGCCTCCAACAACACTTCCATCGTTGATCCGTTTGTGGCGTTACTCATGTCAGGTCCACCTTGGAAAGATCCTCGCCGTGGTGTGCTCCGAGGTACGCGTCGACCACTGCCTTGTTCTTCTTGATCTCCGCCGGTGTCCCCTGTGCGATGATGCGCCCTTCGGCCATCACCACCACCCAGTCGGATATCTCCTGCACCACGTCCATGTTGTGTTCGACGAAGATGACCGTCCGACCCTCGGCCGGCAACAGTTTGATGAGCTCGAGGAGGCTCTGCGCCAACGCCGGATTGACACCCGCCATTGGCTCATCCAGCATCACGACTCGCGGGTCGGTCATGAGGGCGCGCGCCATCTCCAGGAGTTTGCGTTGGCCTCCCGACATCGTGCCGGCGTACTCATCGCGCATATGCGTGAGGTTGAATCGCTGCAAGATTGCCTCGGCGCGGGCTTCAATCTCGCGTTCCTGTCGAGACCAGAGTCCAGGAATCAGTGCTTGCCAGAACTTCTCGCCTCGCTGTTGCAGGGCGCCGAGCTTCATATTCTCCAACGTGGACAGCTTGGCGAGGGCCTTGGTGAGCTGAAATGTTCGCACCATGCCCTTGGCGGCCAAGCGGTGTGGAGGAGTTCCGGTGATGATCGCACCATCCAGGGTGATTTCACCGGAGTCGACCTGATCGAAACCGGTCAGCAGGTTGAAGAACGTGGTCTTACCGGCTCCGTTCGGTCCGATGAGCGCGGTGATCTTGTTTCGCCGAATCTCCAGTTTGTCGACATCGACAGCGCGCAGACCACCGAAAGACTTCACCACGCCGGTGGCGGTGATGATTGGAGCATCACTACCGATGAGTTGGGTGGCGTCAGCGGCGGTCAAGGGCCATCTCCTCTCGGGAACCGAAGATGCCCTGTGGTCGGAATCGTGCCAGGAGTAGCAATCCGACACCGACCAGGATGAAGCGCAACATTGCGATGTTGAAGTCCGACAACTGCACGGTGTCCTCGAGGGTGGAGCGCACGCCTGGTGGCAATTGCCGCAGCGTGTTCTCGATGAACACAATCAGCGTCCAATAAATCGATGAACCAACGATCGGCGACCAAATACGGCCGGGACCACCGATGATGAGAATGGTCCAGATGGTGAAGGTAATCACCGGGTTGAAGGTGTCGGCTTGAACGGACGCCTTCTGAATCACTTGTATCACGCCTGCCACACCACCGATCATGCCCCCGAGCAACAGCGACTGCATCTTGAAGAAGTACGCATTCTTGCCGAGTGCCCGAGCGGCATCCTCGTCTTCGCGAATGGCACGAAGCGTGCGACCCCACGGCGAACGCATGAGTTGGCGCACCATCAGGGTGATGAGAATGAGCAACGTCCAGCCAACGACGAGGACCCACACGTCGCGACCGAGATATTTGAAGGGACCGAAGGAGTAGAACTGTCCGAGTTCGAACGGGCTGAGATCGTAGAACGGGCCAGCAAATTGGTTGACGCCCTCCACACCACCGGTGTAAGGCTTCATCACGCGAGACCGTGCCAGCAAGCGGATGGTCTCCGACGCCGCAATGGTGACCAAGGACAGATAATCGGCACGCAATCTGAGGGTGGGCAGACCCAACAGGAGCGCCAGGACCGCCACGTACACGAAGCTGAAGAGAATGCCGACCCAGAAATTCCACTCCAACCAAAAGACGGTGACACCAACCCCGTAGGCACCGGCGGCCATGAAACCAACTTGACCGAAGTTCATCAACCCCGTGTATCCAAAGTGCACGTTCAGCCCGACGGCGGCCATGGCGTACACGACCACTTCGGGACCGATCATCGCAGAGAACGATCGCTCGAAGATGAATCCCCAATCCATGGTCAGCCGATCCTCTGCTTCTTACCCAGGATTCCTTGCGGGCGGAGCAACAGTGCCAAGATCAACACGATCAACGCCGTCATGTTCTTCAGCTCCGTGTCGATCACCAGGGTCGACCAGTTGATGGCGATGCCGACGATGATTGCGCCAACGAGCGCACCGAACGAGGTACCAAGACCTCCGAGGGTCACGGCCGCGAAGACCAACAGCAGGATTCGGGCACCGATGTCCCACTTCACGGTGTCGAATCCGAAGAATGTGCCGGAGAGGGCCGCCAGTGCGCCGCCCAGTATCCATACCTGGGAAATCACCCGCTCGACGTTGATACCGGACGATTCGGCAAGATCCCGATTGTCCGAGACGGCACGCATGGCCCGTCCGGTCCGGGTTCTCGTCAAACCGATTCCGACCGCAACCAGGATGATGATCGACGCCACCATGGCGGTTGCATCGCGACTGGTGAGCTCCAACCCCCAGAACGTGTTGGCGCGTTGGGATGCATAGTCGAGGTACACGCGGTATCGGCTACCGAAGAAGTACACGAAGACATACCGCAACAAGATCGACAGTCCGATAGTCATCACCATTTGGGCGAGCAGAGACACTCCTGCGTTCCGCGAGGTGCGAAATACCACTCGATTGAGAACATAACCCAGGACACCACCCATCATCGTTGCCAGCACGGTGGCAACGATGAAGTTGACGCCACCACCGAATGGAGCCGGAAGGAACGAAAGGAACCCAAACGTGCCGACCAATCCGTACACATTGAAGAAGTAGGCCATCAACGTTCCCCAGGTGATGAGTTCGGCGTGAGCGAAATTCACCAGTCCCGTGGTGCCGAAGATCAACGACAAACCGATGGCTGCCATCGCCAGATACAACCCCAGTTTGACGCCTTCGAGCGTCAACTGGAAGATCCTCCGTGCCGAAAAACTGCTCTCCGTCGTTTGCGCCACGCTGTCGGCTGTCACCAGGGGAAAGATGATCCGTTGGTCACCGTTCGGACTGACCTTCGCGGTGAGGGTCGAACGCTCGGCCTCCCGAAGTGCAACTCCCGCGGGCAAGGTCGAGGTGTCCAGTGAAATGCTGTACTCCCCTGGTCCAGGGACGGGGATTCGAAAGTTTCCGTCGCCATCGGTGGTTGCACCGCCGACGTCGTCGATGGACACATCGACTCCGGCCACGAACACCTTGTTGCCGGCAGCATCGGTGTATTGCAACTGGCCCACTACCCCGAGATCATCGACGATGTCGGCGTTCGCCGAGGGACTGGCCACGAACACCCCACCAGCAATCATCCCTGCCAGGAACCAGCGCTGCCATGAACTTCGGACCAGCATCTTTCTAGTGTGCCACATGATGAGGCGTGGTCGTCTGAGCGTCACCAGTTCTCACGGCCCGAGCTACGTGTACCAACTGCAAGGCAGCAAGCCATACCGCAACGCTCAAGGCGATGTGCACCGCAACCAGGGGCACGGGCACTCCGGTGAAGTACTGCAGATATCCGATACCCCCTTGCAAAAGGGCCAGGAACAGAAACGTTTCGAACGTCTGCTGCACCCTGCGATGCGGAGTTCGACGAAGCAATATCCCAAGGAGGACCGCAAGCGTCACGGTCACGAGAACTGACGCTCCGTGCAATCGGGCCACTTCGGTGATGCGCAGCGCAAATCGTGGAGCATTCTCGTCGCCAGCGTGCGGCCCCGTACCCGTCACGATGGTGCCGGTCACGATGGCGACGAACGTCGCCAAGATGAGCACCCGCGACAAGACCAAGACCCGATGATCACCCTGCCCTGTCGCCGGAGACGATGAGGGTGCGACTGCAACCACCGGACTCGACTCGTCGAGGTCCCGAACTGCGTGCAACAACCACAGTGCCCACGTCATCAAGACAATCGACAACAAGAAGTGACCCATGTTCGACAAGGGGTGCAAACCAGTGAGCACCACGATGCCACCGAGGAGCACTTGCCCGAGCACTCCGAGCACCAAGAGCACCGCCAGACGAACGATTCTCTGGCTTCGCGGACGAATGGCAAGGGCTGCCAGTGCCGCAACGATCACGCTCAGCGCCACGACGCTCGTGAACAAGCGATTCAACTGTTCGATGGCCGCGTGAGGAGTTGACACATCAACGAACTGTTCCTCGTTGCACGCTGGCCAATCCACACAACCAAGGCCCGAACCCGTAAGCCTCACGAGTGAACCCGTGACGATGATGACGTACAGCGAAGCAAACGCACACCACGCAATGACGCGATAACGAGAAGGAGGCATACCTCGACGGACGGATACCGCTTCCTGGATCACGCACCAGAGGCTACGCAATGGTCTCGCGAGTAATGTCGCCTTGTGAAGAAGTACGCAGTCGAAGCACGGCGGGTGGAGATCCTCGAAGCGACATGTGAAGTGGTGATCGAACGTGGCTTTGCGGGTACCCGCATCGCCGATGTTGCCAAGCGTCTCAATGTGTCGAACAGCCTCATTCATTACCACTTCGAGAGCAAAGAGGCTCTCCTGGCGGCTGCATTCGAGTATTACGCACGAAAAGACCTCTCCGAGATGGAGCGCGATATCGAACTCGGGCAGTCTGCAACTGCCCAATTGTGGCGGCTCATCGAAAGTTACGTTCCCGAAGGAAGCGACGACGTCGAATGGATGCTGTGGATCGATGCATGGGGTGAGGCGTTGCGCAACCCACTGATGAAGAGCATCAGTCAACAACTCGACGAACAATCCATCGGCTTTCTCGAGCGGGTGTTGCGTCGCGGCAACGAGACCGGAGAATTTCAATGTGATCAGCCGCGGGTGTCTGCCATGCGAATAACTGCTTTGATCGATGGACTAGCCGTGCAATTCGCGGCCCACGAGGGCGTCGTCAAGCGCAAGGAATTGATGCGGGCGTTGCGTGCGTTGGCGGCATTCGAGACCGGACTCTCACCGGACGACATTCGTGATGGCAAGCGTGGCCCCCGCCCCAGCACGACTCGTACATCGACACCATCGTCACCAGTGACCGGTGGCGTGGCACCCACCGCAATCACCGATGCGGCGTTGCGGCAACTCCTTGCCTCGATTTCCGACGCTCAACTTCGTGGGGACGCCCCCGGGTGGTTGGCCCTGTGGGGCCCGCAGGGTGAACTGGTGATGCCCGATGGTGCTGCGGCAAAAGGACACGACGCCCTCGTCGAAGTGTTCACCAAGCACTACGGCAGCGACCGCTGGACCTTACAAAGTCCGGAAGTCGTGGTGTTTCTTGCGGATGAGTCCACCGGACATGCGACGGGACGTGTCACCGTCACCGAGCGTTTCCAGCGCCGAAATGGGGCCATCGGGAGCCGAATCGCCACCTTGCACGACCGCTATGAACGAACCCCGCACGGCTGGCTCCTTGCCGGTCGTCGATATGAGGTGCTCGACTAGCCTCCGGGAGTCCACTCGGCACCCGCAGCACGCGGATGCTGCGACCACCACGACGCGATAAGTCGCTCACCATACGTGACCAAATGGTCGCTGCACGTCATAATAGCCCACTCTCAGTGGTCACAGACATACCCACCGTGAGAAATATCTCATGTTTGCTCCAGATGCGCCGATCCCTTGTGCGGATCTCACCAAGGAGCAACACCAATGGTTCTCACCGCACTTGCCACCACCATCGTTCTGAGTCTGGGCGCCCAGGGCGCTACGACCGTCGTTCACGCGTCGAGCGAGTCTCGCGTTGCAAACTCGTCGTCGATCAGTCAGACCACTCAGGCATTTCCCAAGTTTGGCGACCAAAGTGACGACGTCGTTCGACTTCAACAGGCGATGGTCGCCCGTGGATTCACCCTCAAGGGCGGTGTCGACGGTGAATTCTCCGCCCGCACCCAAGCAACCCTTCGCAACGTGCAGCGCGCTGTCGGCCTCAAGGTCACCGGCGTGGTTGACGAACGAACCGCGCGATTCCTGGGTCTCATCACCGTGTCGCGACTGACACCCGAAGCACTGCCCAAATTGGGTGACTCTGGCGAGGCCGTATGGTCGACACAGCAAGCATTGATCAACAACGGTGTCGTCGTCAAAGGTGGCGCTGACGGCACATTCGGCGTGGCAACCTCCATCGCCCTTGCCACATTCCAGAGCCGCAAGGGACTTCCGATCACCAAGACACTCGACCACGCCACGGCGTTCTCGCTCGGACTCGTTGACGTCGCACCGCCGACCATCGTCGTTGCTCCGGTCGCCAAGACGACGTCTCGCGCAGCAGCCCCTAGCGCACCAGCCGTGAATCCGGTTGCGCCAACTGCTCCAGCCGTGACTGCACCGACGCCGGCTGCAGCGCCAGCCATTGCGGCGTCCTTGACGCAACTCGATGTCAACGCTCTGCCATCACGTGGTCAGCGCAGCGATGCCGTACGACTCGTTCAGCAAACCCTGATCAACAACGGCATAGAGGTAAAGGGTGGAGCCGACGGTGTGTTCGGACTCGCTACATCGATTGCCTTGGGCAATTTCCAGGTTGGTCGTGGATTGAATCCCTCACAGGCCGTCGACTTCCCAACCGCGCAGGCACTCGGTCTCGTTCCGTCACTCGAGTCCCTCGGAATTCCTTCGATTCAAGTGTTCCCCGTTCAGGGTCGTTGCAGCTTCGTGAACACGTGGCAGCAAGCGCGCGGTAGTCGCGCGCACGAGGGTGTTGACATCATCGCGCCCAAAGGCAACCTCATCTATGCCGTAGTCGACGGCACGATCACCAAGGTGTACAACGACGCAAGTCTCACCGGCAATGGCGTTCGCCTGACCACCGCAGACGGTACGTACTTCTTCTACGCCCACCTCGACACGATTGCGCCGAACATCACCGTCGGAACGCAGGTGCGAGCCGGGCAGATCCTCGGCACCAATGGTGCAACCGGAAACACCGCAACCCCACACCTGCACTTCGAGGTTCACCCACGCGGAGGTGCCGCAATCGACCCAACGCCCATCGTGGCGGCGGTCAATGCGTGCCATATCACAGAACCACGCCCGCAGTCATAAGCATCCGGTTCGGCGTGACGACGCCGGGTCGGGCTCTCGCCGCAGAGCGACGCGATGTGAGAACCACGTCGCTCTGCGGTGCAGAGCTAGTACGTGTGGTCGGTCTCTAAAAGATGGGTGTTGTCGGCGAGTCGCGTCAGGCTGAACGTGTAGCCGTCTCCGAGCTTCAATGCCTCGAGACGACTGATGGTGGCGTGTCCAATCACGAACCGCTCCCACTCCCAAGGAGTTGGCGCCAAACCGAGCAAGTGACAAATGAACACGCTGTTGGTTCCCGCGTGAGCAACGAAGGCCAAGCGGTCACCCGGCTCTTCCACATGCCACACCGGTAGTTCGTGTTCGATCCGATAGATACCGCGTTGCGCGAGAAACTCGTTGGCTCCCGCATGGATCCGCTTGGTGAAGTCACGAACCGACTCGCCACCCTCAAGACCCTTCCAGCGTTCGAGGGCTGGCCGACGTTTTTCTTCCCGATAGGCCGCCTCGGCCTTGTCTGCGGGATTGCCTTGCCAGATCGGACTTCTGATCTCCTCAAGCCACGGCTCGACGACTTCACCACGTCGTTGGGCATCCAAGATTGGCGCTGCCGTTTGCCGGGCTCGCAAGAGCGGCGACACATAGACGTGATCGAAGTGCTCCTGCTCCAAACGGTCGGCCAAGCGGCGAGCCTGACGGTGGCCGCGCGCAGTCAGTGGCGGATTGTCTTGACTCACGCCATCGCGAACCCATTCAGGCTCGGCATGTCGTATCAGGGTGATGAACACGCCAGAACTCTAGTTGTTGGGTATCGTCACCGGCGGTGTGGTGACTCCGCACGAGACGAACGACGACTTCACAAGATCGAAGAATGCTTGATCCTCCACGTCTACATCCGTTCCGTCGGCAAACGTCACACCGAGATCTCGTGCCACGCACTGCGCCTCGGCGTCGGTGAGAGCCACACCGTATGCTTCTCCGATTGCAAAACCAAGCGCCACTAACTCAGTGCCGCTGGGTGCGTCATTTTCGTTTGCATCTGTACTTGGTTCCTCCGAGATAGTCGGGTTCGCCAGCGTGGTCCCAGTCAATGCAAAATTGGGGTTCGATGCGCTACGAGCCTGTTCGCACTGCTCATCGAGAAAGTCCTCTATCTGCAGCAACGCCTGCGAGACGGAGGTATCGGTGAAGGCTCTCCGCGCAGACTCCACTTGGGCATCGGTGGCCGCAACCACGGGATCCCAACCCAACTGTTCCAGTGCCAACACCAACTGACCATATGCAGCGAGGGCGACACCGAGAGGATCCCGTAGGGAGCGTGGCGACACCTCTCGCATCACCGATACCTGGTCGACCATCGCGAGAACCGCCTCTTCCAGTTCGATGCTCGTCGTGCGGTCGAGCTCCGCTACCGCTCGCTCGGCTCGAGTGCGCGCATTCGAAAACAGCGGGCCCTGAAGGCACGCATCACTCAGCGACTCGCTGGAACATCCACCAAGGCTGAACGCAACGACAATCCCCGCCAACAGCTTGGCTCTCCACGTCGCGGTCATGTGTTCGTCGCCGCCAACCACGAATCGTACATGCGTCGGTATTCTCCACCGCGAGCCATCAGCATCTCATGCGACCCATCCTCGACTACCTTCCCGGCGGCAAGCACGATTACACGATCGGCGCGAGCTGCAGTCGACAAGCGATGGGCAATGGAAATCGTCGTTCTGCCCGTCGCAAGCCGCTGTAGTGCGCGAGCCAGACGAACCTCGGTCAATGCGTCAACGGACGATGTTGCTTCGTCCAGGATGAGCACATCGGGCTTGACCAGCGAGGCGCGCAACAACGCGACTATTTGTCGCTCTCCTGCCGAAAGTGCTTGACCGCGCTGTCCTACTTGGGTTTCTAGTCCGTGCGGAAGAGCACGCACCCAATCCTCCAATCCCAACTGCTCTACAGCGTGCCACAGCTCGCTGTCAGGGGCCTCGGGCTTGGCGAACCGCAAGTTGTACGAGATGGTGTCGGCAAACAAGAACGGCTCCTGCGGAACCACGGTGAGGCGGCGACGCAGATCCTCGTTGGCCACGTGCTTCAGGTTGACTCCGCCGATGACCACGCGGCCAGAGGTGGGGTCTGCCAGTCGCGCGATCAGGCGGGCAATCGTCGTCTTTCCAGAACCCGACTCCCCGACCAACGCAACGTGCTGTGCGGGTGGGATGTTGAGAGTGAGTGCCGATAACACCTGGGTTGGCGCCACCTCTTCCTCGCGTGGTGCATAGGAAAATGCGACCTCGCTCAATGAGATCCCGAGTTGCCCGATGGGCAATTCGACCGGATCCGTTGCAGGCGGCGGACCAATCGGCGTGTCCAATATCCCCAATACTCGGCGCAACCCCGCAACCGCCGTTTGAGTTTGATCGATCACCTCGGTGAATTCTGCGATCGGCTCCAGGAAGCGATACGTGAGAAACATGAAGCCGACGAGCGCACCGGCCGAGAGTCCGGCGGCCTCGCCTCGCCATACGCCGATTCCCACCACGGCCGCCACCGTAAACACGCTGAACACTTCACCCGACGGAAACAAGAACGCTCCGATGACTCCAGCTCGAATGGACGTCTTTGATCGCTTCGCGGTCGCTTCCTCCACTCGAAACAACGCAGGCTCTACGGCGTCGTATGCCTGGAGGGTTTCCACCCCCGACACCGTTTCGCTGATAAGCGACAACATCCCGGCATTGTTGGTGCGCACGCCGTCGTAGGCGCGCATCAACCGCTTCTGCACGAGACGCAGCACCAAGATGAGGGGTGCTACCACGGTGAAGGCCACCATCGCCAAAACCCAGTCGTACGCCAGCATGACGCAAGCAACGACGAACATCAGCGAAAGATTCAGCATCCACGCCAATCCACCCCATGCAAAGAACATGGTCAGGGTCTCGATATCACTGGTAACCCGAGCCACGAGTGCACCACGCCGTTCATCGTTGTGCGCAGCCAAGCTGAGTCGATGAATGTGGTCGAACAAACGAACCCGTAGCCCGTACAACCCCTCCTCGGCGGAGGATCCGAGCCGGTATACGGCAGTGCGCTGACTCACCGCAGCGATGACGACCACCGTCGCGGCTACGGCGCAAAGGCGGAAGATGTATCCAACTCGAACCTCTGCCCCCACGATGCCGTTGTCGATTGCCTGCTGCATCACCACCGGAATGGTGACACGCCCTGCTGCACCAAAGAGCGCCAAAAGGAACGTGAGCGCGAGGCCCTTACCGAGTGCCGGGGCTTCGGCAATTCCGGCACGGATGGTGTCGACCGTGCCCCGACGACGGAGACCTTCGGTGATGTCGTCGTTCAAACTCATGGCGCAGAACCCGAACGATCGTGCTCGAAGGCAGCGATGAGGGAACGGTATCCGTGGTTGGTCTCCAAGAGCAGCTCGTGAACCCCCTGGGCGACGATGCGGCCTCCTTCCATGAACACGACCTCATCGGCGAGTGCAATGGTTGAGGGGCGAGATGCAACGACGATGGTTGTCATCTCATCGTGCATCGACGACAGATTCGTCAAAACCCGTTGTTCCGTGGCGGGATCGAGTGCCGACGTCGTGTCATCCAAGAGCAGCAGTTCGCTTCTCATTGCCAATGCTCTCGCCAGCGCCAAGCGCTGTCGCTGACCTCCGCTCAGGCTGACACCTCGTTCGCCCAACTCCGTGTCAAGCCCCATGCCCATCTCGTCGACGAACTCCGATGCTGACGCAATGTCGAGTGCTCGGCGAATGTCATCCGATGTCACCTCACTTCCCAAGGTGAGGTTGTACCGCAACGATTCGGCAAACAAAAAGGCCTCCTGAAAGACGAGACCAACCTTCTTCGTGCCCACCGACAAAGAACCGGATCGTACGGGCACGAGCCCTGCAATGGCATGGAGCAGTGTCGTCTTCCCCGAACCGGTCGAACCCACCACCGCCACGGTTGAACCTCGTTTGATACACAACGAGATGTCGATCAAGGCGTCCGTGGAACCATGCACGGCGTAGACATGTTCCATCTCCACGAGTGGATTCCGCTCACCGACGGTTCCAATATTCCGTATCTGCTCACGCGGCGAGGCAATGATGGGCTCGGTCAGTACCTCCTGCACTCGGTCCCATCCACTCAAGGAGTGCGGCAGTTCGGAAAAGAGGTAGCTGACGATCCTCAAAGGAAGGGTCACCAGGGTGAAGAGGTACACGAACGAGGACAAATCTCCGATGGACATGTCCCCACTTCGAATACGAAGCGCACCGAAGGCAATGATGGCAATGTTGACCAGTGAAGGGGTTGCATCGATGAGCGACTCGAACGTGGATCGCAAATTCACGGCCTGCTTTCGCGCGCGACGCAGACGGCGCGAGATTTCGGCGAGACGTTCCGTTTCGCGACCCTCCGCACCGAAGGCCTTCACCACCAGTACGCCATCGAAGCTCTCATGGGCTGCTTCCGATAGCGATCCAAGTTCATCTTGTGCAGTGCGATAGAAACGATCGACCTTGCGTTGGTACAGCACGTTCATCACCAACATGACCGGAAAGACGAGGGTTGCGAACAATCCCAACCACAGATCGGTCACCATCAACCACGTGCCCGCTACCACGAGCAACACCGCAACCGATGAAGAAAATGGCAGCGGAGCCAGAATGCCGACGGCGGCATCGGTATCGACTCCCGCCCGCGCGGCGATATCACCGGTCATTCGAGTTCGATGCCACCATGCTGGCTGGGTCATGATGTGACGCAGCACACGATTGGCGATCGTACGAGCAGTCGACCACTGCAATACTCCAGCAAACGATCTTCTCACCACCACACCGACGGCTCGCACAAGTCCGATGGCAATTACCACCAGCGACGTAGTAGCCCACGTCGCGAATGAGATCCCTTTCGCCGTGAAAGCCGGAAGAATCACGTTGTCAATCACCAGCTTCACGCCGTACGACGAAACTACCGTTGCGGTGGCGAATACTGCTGCACCCGTCACTGCGATGACGAAATATCCCCTGTGAAAACTCACGAGTGCACGCAGCAAACGTGAAGCAACGGTCAGGCGATTCGACTTGGGTGTCACGGGTAGCGTCTCCGACTAGATGCGATCAACAGCACGAATCATTCTGGCACTCATCTGTAGCGCGCTAGCGGTTATGTGGGTCTACGCCTTGTTCTTTGCCTCGAAGGAGGCCGTCAACAAGATCGGTGACACGGCGTGGACACAACGCGCTGAACAACGATGTCTGGAGGCGGAACGAGAACGTGAGACACTGGCCGACTATCGCCTGATCACCGATGCCGGAGTGAACGGATTACGACAGCGTGCCGACATCGTGGACAAAGCCACTGACACGATCGAAGCCATGCTCGCCACCTTGCGCAACGACATGCCCTCGGATGAAAAAGGTCGGGCGATCGTGCCGATGTGGTTGGACGAATACGAGCAACATGTTGCAGATCGTCGTGAGTATGCCACGCAATTGCGGGATGGCAACAATGCGCCATTCTCCGAGACGACGTTCGAAGGTCTGCCGCTCGCGGAACGACTTGCGACCTTTGCCGGCGACAATCGAATGCCGGCGTGTGCACCGCCCATCGATCTCTCGGTGTAGTGCTCGCGCAGTATCTCTGCATCACGTCATCCGACGCTTGGTAGTCCGGGAACCCTCAGTGAACTGGGCTACCAAACTCATCCTTCGGCTTCCATCCTGTCTCCGGGGAGTACTGACGTATCACCCGTGCAGGAGCGCCGACTGCAACACAGAAATCGGGCAAGGTACCAGTCACCACCGAATTTGCTCCGACGGCGACGTTTCTTCCGATGGAAGCACCAGGCAACACCACGGTGCCCGTCCCAAGCCATGAGCCTGAACCGATTGTCACCGGCTGTTCAGGCTGAGTTTGCTGTGATATCGGTCGGTGTACATCGCTGTATCCGTGGTTCTGGTCGGTGATGTACACGTGATGGCCGGTCCACACGTCATCACCGATATCGATTGCCAGATGACCAACGATGCCGCTCCCCCTTCCGATCAGGCAACGATCGCCGATTCGCACTACTGGTGAAGTAAGGCATTGCTGACCGGGCAGCATTCCTGCAGAGAGCGCACAGTACGGACCGAACATGGTGTCGTCGCCGATCTCGATGAAATGCTCGTTGTAAATGGTGACCCACGGAAAAGCGATGAGCGACCCCGACCCGAGGTGCTTGAATTTTCGTCCTCGAGCCGTTCGATTCGTAATCGAGGCAGAAAACTGCAAATCCTCCCAATGGTTGGCCACGACGCGGGCGATGGCTCCTTCGAATGTCTTGCGAAGCACGTCAACACGGTAGTGCTCACGATGTGGTCGCTACTCTAAATCCGTGACCAAAGCCGTGCGTCAATACCGAAACATCGTCTACGCATACGCCGACCGATTTCGCCCGCCGGTGTTGGTCGACCAGCACGTTGCCCTTGCGACGCCGGTGCAATGCCCGCAAGTTCCTGGTCTCTTGGAGCAAGCAATGGGTACGGCGGACATGCCGATGGATGAGCAGTGTCTCACGCTCAACGTGTTTTTCCCGGATTCGCCCACCGCCTTGCTGCCCGTTCTGGTGTGGATCCACGGCGGTGCCTTCACCAACGGAACGGGGAACGCATCGTGGTACGACGGGTCCAATTTGGCGTCGCGAGGTTGTGTGGTCGTCGCCGTCAATTATCGACTTGGTTCATTCGGTTTCACTGGTCACGCTGATGTGGGTTTACAAGACCAAATAGCCGCTCTCACGTGGGTGCGAAACAACATCCAGCGATTTGGTGGCGATGCCGACAATGTCACCATCTTCGGCGAATCGGCGGGTGGATGCAGTGTCGTGGCTCTGTACGCATCGCCCTCGGCGAGGTCCCTGTTCCATCGCGGATGGGCCATGAGTCCCTCGCTGGGTCAACTACGGACGTTGTCCCGCGCCGACGAGTCCAAGCAACGCTTGCTTGCCGACTTGCAAGCTTCAAGCCTTAGCGACATCGACACCACGCCACACTCCGACATGATCGCTTCGCAAGGTCGTCTTCTGCGTGACCCGAAAGATGTCGTCACGATGTTCAGCCCCACAGTCGGAGGCGACGTCGTTGCCGCCAACGCCCACGATCTGATTGCACAGGATGAGCGACCACTGGTGCTCGGAACCATGCGCGACGAAAGTCGCCTCTGGGTGGCTCTCAACCCGTCTGCGTCATCACTGACACAAGAAGCAGTTCTCACTGAATTTGAATCGCGCTTCGGCGACAGCACTCACCATGCCTGGAACGCATACCAATCACTGCGACCTGGATCGTCACCGGCGCAAATGCTGGCAGCCATGCAGAGTGACGAGTCGTTCCGGGTGCCCGCGTGGCGCGTGGTCGATGCACGCGACAAAGCGGGCTGCGCCACCTGGAAGTACTTCTTCACGTGGCCGACCCCGGTGTTCGATGGAATCCTCGGGGCTTGCCACGGCCTGGACATTCCTTTCGTCTTCGACAACGTCGATGCTCCGAACGTGGAGCATTTCATCGGAGTGTCCCCCGCCCACCGACATCTGGCCGACACTCTGGCGGGTGCGCTTTTGAAGTTTGCAGCGAATGCCAATCCTGGTTGGCATCCGACCAACGGCACTCGAACCGTGCTTCGTGTCGATGAGCGCAACGAGACGGTCGTCGACTTGGAGCGTGAGTTGTACGACCTTTGGGTTCGCTGACCAACACAGCCATGAGTTTCATCGACACTGCGGCCAGACATCCGCTTTGGCACGATTCGAAGATTCCCCCGTGGGAAATGGAGGTTGCGCCGGCATCGCACGACGTGGACGTCGCAATCGTCGGTGGAGGTTTCAGTGGGTTGTGGACTGCGTACTACATGTCCCAACTACGTCCTGACGCACGGATTGCCATCGTGGAGGCCCGACGTATTGGATTCGGTGCCAGTGGACGCAACGGAGGCTGGTGCAGCGGCTTCTTTCCACTTCTTCCTTCCGAATTGGCGCACCTGTTCGGTTGGGACAAGGCACATGCTTCGTACCAAGAGAGTTTCCGAACGGTCCTGGAGGTTGAACGGGTATTGGCAAAGGAGAACCTGCGTTGCGACTGGCATCGGGGAGGTACGTTGCAGTCGGCGTCAACCTCACTGCAAGCAGAACGTCTCCAGGAGATGCTTCTTGTACAACATGCACTCGGCATCCGCGGCAGCGACATGGAATGGCTCCCGCCTCAGCTCGTTGGTGAGCACCTGCAGCTCGCGGAAACTCATGGTGCCGTTTACAGTCCGCACTGTGCGACCATGAATCCGTATTCGCTCGTGATGGGTCTCGCCCGCGTCGTTCGAAGCCGTGGAGTGCACATATGGGAGAACAGTGCGGTGAAGGGCATCGATAATGGTGTCGTCACGCACGAATATGGGCACGTGCGTGCCACGCTCGTGGTGCAAGCAACCGAGGGTTACTCGAACACGATTCGTCGCACGAGGCGCCGATTGGTACCCCTGTACTCGTTGATGGTGGCCACCGAGCCGCTGGATGACCACGTACTGGCGCAAATTGGATGGCGGCACCGTGCCACCTTCAACGACGGCGGCAACATGGTGATCTATGCCCAGCTGACTGCGGATAACCGAATTGCATTCGGTGGTCGCGGGGCCCCCTACCACTTCGCCTCGCGCGTCCACGATCGATTCGACCTCGATGACGACACGCATCGCAAGATTGCAACGTCCATAGCCCGTCATTTTCCGGCTGCTGCCGGGGCACGAATCACGCATCGTTGGGGTGGTCCGCTCGGGCTACCGCGAGACTGGAGTCCCAACGTCACCATCGATCGAGCGTCTGGTTACGCACGTATTGGTGGCTACGCGGGTGACGGTGTGGCTGCCTCGAATTTGCTCGCCAGAACGCTGGTTGACGAGTGGCACGAGGCGCAATCGCCGCTGCGCGAACTTCCCTTCATCAACCACCACTCCCCCAAGTGGGAACCCGAGCCGGTTCGTTTCCTGGGCATCAACACATTGATACGACTCTCGGAGAGCATCGATGCGTACGAATTGCGTCACGGAAAATCTCCGCGAATCCGCAAACGAATCTTCGAGTCGCTGCTGTAGCGCAATTACGGCGCGAGGATCTCGCTCATCAACACGGGGCGGCCCAGCATGATGCTGCGGTGAGCTGCCTCACCCATCGCCACGGACATGAGCCCGTCGTGGGTCGTGACCGTTGCGGGAGCACCCTTGCGAATGGCTGACTGCATTGCCATGTGCTGTCGCCACGACGAGCCGTGATGCGCACCATGTTGCAGCACGGATGCTGGAACGTCACCATGACCGATGCGGTCCTCCTCGCATTGAAACCAGCCGTTGGCCCGCAATCCGGTTCGAACCACGCCTTCTGTCACCAGCGCCTCAACCTTCCCGAGGTCTCCAACGACGGAGATCTCCTGCTCGTTCTTGGTTGCCTCGGCGAACATGCACAAGTCCAAAGACGCCCGCGCACCGCTGGCGAAGTCGACGATGACCAATGCGTTGTCGATGATGTCGGGGACCTTTCCGTCGTACATCTCATCGAGGTGGTTCACATCTTGCGCCCCGGATGCAAACACCCGGGTTGGCTCACTTCCCAGGATCAAGCGCATCAAGTCGAAAAAATGACAGCACTTCTCCACCAAGGTTCCCCCGGTGTTGCAGGAGAAGCGGTTCCAGTCCCCCACCTTTTGGAGAAACGGAAACCGATGTTCGCGAATGGCCACCATCCGGAGACGACCAAGCTCTCCGTTTCGGGAATGCTCAAGTAAACGCATCGTTGGTGCCATGAATCGGTATTCGAGCCCAACCCAGACAACGCGGCCGCGAACGTGAGTGGCTTGTTCCAATGCAATCACTTCCCTGCAGTCGCTGACGGTGGTGCAGAGTGGTTTCTCGACGAGCACATGCGCACCCGAATGCAACAACGGTTCCAATACTGCGCGGTGGGTGAAGTTCGGGGTTGCCACCACCGCCACGTCGAAGTCGCATGTGGCAACAAGGTCATCGACGGAGTTGAATCGTGCCACCGATGTTCCACGAGAGGAGCCGGCACCAATTGGGGGTGGTGACGATGCGAGTGCTGCTCCGGCGCGGTCCAGACTCTCGTGGTGTGGATCGCACAGTGCCACCACTTCGCATCCGGCAAGCGCGCCGAGTGCGTGAATGTGTTCCACTCCCATCATCCCTGCGCCCACGATGGCGTACCGCAAAGTGTGGTCTGCGACTCCCGCACGTTCGGACACACCTCAAGGGTAATTGCCGCTAGTTTCGGTGCAGTGAGCGTCGACAAACTGTATTTTCGTCAACTGCTCTCAGGCCGTGATTTCGCACGCGACAACGAACTCGCACAGCAAATGGTCAACTTCGTCTACGCAATCGGTGACCGCGATACGGGGTCATGTGTCCTTGTGGACCCCGCCTACGACGTAGCGTCGCTCATCGACCTCGTCGAGCAGGACGGCATGAGGGTTGCGGGGGTTCTCGCCACGCACTATCACCCGGACCACGTCGGTGGATCGATGATGGGTTTTCGAATCGATGGGATAGCGGCGCTACTCGAACGGTGCGCGGTTCCCATCCACGTCCAAAAGTCGGAGGTGGAGTGGGTAACCAAGGTGACCGGCGTTGATCGATCTCACCTCGTTGCCCACGAACCGGGCGACATCGTGACGGTGGGCGATGTTCCCATCACACTTCTGCACACGCCTGGTCATACGCCAGGAAGTCAATGTTTCATCGTGCAGGGGCGACTGGTATCTGGAGACACCCTGTTTCTGGATGGTTGCGGCCGCACCGACCTTCCGGGCAGCGATCCCGAGCAGATGTACGACAGTCTGCAAACCCTCTCCTTGCTTCCGGACGACACCGTGATTTTTCCCGGACATCAATACTCCCCTGCCGCCCACGACACGATGACCAACGTTCGCAGGATGAACGCCATCTTCAAACCAAAGAGCAAGGACGCTTGGCTCGGCTGGTTCGGGGCCTAGCGTCCTTCGTCAGCCAATCAGGCCAGAAGCAGCGACCGAGATACCGCTGACAAACAGGAGCACATAGACCAAACGGTCGAAACGCTTCTCGGACAATTGCGACTGCAATTGCAGGCCGACTCGTTGGCCGACCACGATGAGCGGTACTGCCATGGCCGCAAGGAACACTGCGTGGCGCGTCACCATTCCGGCTCCGACGAACAATGCCATGCTGATCGCACCGGAAACTGCAAACGTGAATGCAAGCGTTGCACGAAACACCTCGGGCGACACCTTCCTCATCTGCAAAGCCAAGACCAGCGGCGGCCCATTGGTGCCCGTCGCCGTGGAGAGCACTCCCGAGATGGCTCCGGCAGCAAGCTCGATCCATCTCCGTGGCGTAGGCCGGCCGCCTTCTCGTGTGCGCAATCCCGCAGATCCCCGCATCAACGCGAAGGTGGCAATAACGATCACCACGCCGAGTGAGATCTTTAGTGGTCGTTGCGGTGTCAATTCGAGGACGGCGAGACCGATCGGCATGCCAAGGAAAGCGGCAATGTTGAATCGCACTGCCACCTCCCGATCCACCTGACGAATGGTGCGAACGCACAACATCGTGACGTTGAAGAGCGAACCAATGCTCACGGCGATGACGGCTAGTTCGAGGTCAACGGCGATTGCTGCAAGTGGCACCGCCATGAGCGCGAAGCCAAAACCACCCACGGCTTGCACCAGGGCAGCAAAGAACATGACCGCCAGCACCCACAGGATCTCCGTCACCTCCACGGACGAGGGCACCTAATGAATGGTGAGCGCGCTGAGCGCGTCGTCGAATTGCTCTGTGTGTCGGTCGACGTCCGCTTGCACGTGGAACGGTGAGAACAACGCCATGTTGTGGAAGGGCGTGAGCAGGACACCCCGGTTGATGGCCCACAAATGCATGAATGCGTCGAGCTCGTGGTCTACTGCTGCGGCCGCAGCAGCTCCCGTACGAGGGGGTGGGCAGAACCAGTACTCGGCGCGTGAGCCAAGTTGCTGGACGCTCCACGGTAAGTTGCGTTGCTCGTACGCCGCTTGCACCCCACGGGTCCAGTTCGTAGCCAATGCCGTGGAGTACGCAAAGTGCTCGGGGAGCAACGCATGCGTCAGCGTCGCGCGAACCGCAGCCATGGAGAGAGCGTTACCCGCCAAGGTTCCACCCACACCTGAAACGTCGATACCGTCATTGAGTTGTAGCGCGTCGACTTTCTCGGCCAGCTCGGCGGAAAAACCATAGGCGCCAACGGGTGTGCCGCCACCGATCGTCTTGCCGATGACCAACATGTCAGGCTGCAGGTTCCACGCCGAGGTACAACCCCCCGGCCCTGCACAGATGGTGTGTGTTTCGTCGACGATCAACAAAATCCCATGCTTGCGAGTGATCTCACGCACGCCTTCCAGGTAGCCGGGCTCCGGTAGGACGATTCCGATGTTGGTGAGTGCCGGCTCGATCAACATACATGCAACGTCACCGTGCGCCGCGGCCTGTTCGAGATCCGCCAAGTCGTTGAATTGCACCACACGAGTGGTGAGCGCCGGGTTCACCTGCGGGCCGATTGCTCCCGGACGACTGATCGTTCGTTCACCCAACGCGACGACCAGGGTTTCATCAACGGTGCCGTGGTAGCACCAGTCGTGCACCAGCACCTTTGGTTTTCCGGTAATCTCACGCGCAAATCGCAATGCGAAACGATTCGCATCCGTGGCGCTCAGTGCAAACTGCCACTTCGGCAGGCCAAAACGGCGTGCAAGTTCGTTGCCAACCCACTCGGCATCCACGGTGGGAAGCATCACCGTGGTTCCGCGATGCAGCTGAGCGGACACTGCTGCGACGATTTCCGGGTGTGCGTGACCCGTCATGGCTCCGGTGTCGCCGAGACACAGATCCACGTATTCGACGCCATCGATGTCGGTACAACGAGCACCGCTGGCCGTGTCCAACACCAACGGAAATGGTCCAGGCCAGCGTCGCATCCATGGCATCGGTACCCCCGACACGAGCGATGTCGTCGACGTGGCGTGGTCAGCCGAGCGCGGGTGCAAGGCAACGAACCGCTCGACCTCCGTGGCCATCAGCGAGGAGAGAACTCCGCGATTGATGCCGGTCATCAGCAAGCACCCGTCGTCATCAAGGGTCAAGTCTGCCATTCGTAGAATGACAATGTGCAGTCGGCGAAGGTCAATCGATCGCCCCGTGGCGGCAACGTTCTTTCCATCGACGCCGATCGATTGATGAATCGCATCTTTGCTCTTGGAGAGATTGGTGCACTTCCTGGTGGTGGCTGCAATCGTCTTGCACTCACGGATGCCGATCGTGACGGGCGCGACCTCGTCGTTGGATGGATGCGCGACCTCAACATGGAAGTGACAATCGACGTCATCGGTAACGTCATCGGCACCTGGCGCGTTGGAAAAGGCGCGCCAGTGATGACCGGCTCGCACATCGACACGGTCCGTACCGGCGGTCTCTACGACGGCAACTACGGAGTGCTCGCTGGTCTCGAGATCGTCGAAACCTGCCAACAGCATGGAATCACTCCCTCGCGGCCGTTGGCTGTGGGCATCTTCACCGACGAGGAAGGAGCACGATTCGCGCCCGACATGTTGGGCTCACTCGTCTACGCGGGCGGAATGCCGGTGGAGGCCGCTCACAACGTGATCGGTATCGACGGTGTGCGATTGGGTGACGAACTGGAACGCATTGGATACCTGGGTGCCACTCCGTGTCCAGGCCACGTTCCGCACGCCTTCGTGGAACTCCACATCGAACAAGGGCCTCTCCTCGAAGTGAACTCCGTTCGCATCGGTGCCGTCACGGGCGTACAAGGCATCTCGTGGCAGGAAGTCACGATAGAGGGCCAGAGCAATCACGCCGGCACCACGCCGATGCATCTACGGAAGGATCCCGCATATGCCGCGGCTGCCCTGACCGTTTTCCTGCGTGAAGTGGCGAAACGGTATGGAGGTGATCAAGTGTGCACGGTTGGCAAGATCGACGTGCATCCGAATCTCACCAACGTGGTGCCGTCGCGGGTGATACTCACGCTCGATGTTCGCAACACGAACGAAAAAGTGCTTCAAAAGGCGGAGCTCGAGATTGCCGAGTTTTGTGCCCAGTTGGAGGCGAACGAGAACGTGACCATCACCCGCCGCTCGTTGGCTCGTTTCGAGCCGGTCGTCTTCGATGACCGAGTAATCACCCTGGTCGAAGGACTCGCACGTCAACGTGGCAACACGGTGCAACGCATGCCCTCAGGCGCAGGGCACGATGCACAGATGCTGGCTCGCCTGTGCCCGACGGGCATGATCTTCGTCCCGAGTCACAAGGGTTTGAGTCACAACGTCAAGGAGCACACCGACCGGGACGATCTCGTTGCAGGTGCGAACGTTTTGCTTGACGCCATGCTCGGGCTCGCAGAAATGGAGTTCTGATGCGCGGCGAACTTCGCGGAGCACCACGCGTCATACGGGTTGCAGCCGCCCAGATGGGCCCGATTCAACGCTCCGATACTCGCGAATCCGCGGTGGATCGTTTGTGCAGTTTGCTGCACCGCGCGGCGGACCTCGGGGCTGAACTCGTGGTGTTTCCAGAGCTGGCGCTCACCACCTTCTTCCCCCGCTGGTTCGTCGATGACATCTCCCATACCGACCAGTACTACGAGCGTTCCATGCCCTCACCGGCCACGAGCCCGTTGTTTGAAGCAGCCCGCCAACGCAACGTCGGTTTCTCGCTCGGATACGCCGAGCTCACCGTAGACGGTCGACGGTTCAATTCCCAGATACTCGTGGAGCGCGACGGCACGGTCGTGGCGACGTACCGCAAGGTGCATATTCCTGGGCATGCATCCCACGAACCACACCGAAAGTTCCAACACGCCGAGCGCTACTACTTCGAACCGAGCAACGAGGGTTTCGGTGTGTGGTCGGCCTTTGGTGGACGAATCGGCATGATGATTTGCAACGACCGCCGTTGGCCAGAAACGTACCGAGAAATGGGTCTACAAGGTGTGGAACTCATCCTTTGTGGCTACAACACCCCGCTGAACTACCTCCCTGACCCGAGTCAGGATCGCCTGGCCGGGTTCCACAACGCTCTCGTGATGCAATCGGGTGCGTACCAAAACGGAACGTTCGTGGTGGGTGTTGCCAAGGGTGGCTGCGAGGAGGGCGTCGATTCGTTGGCTGAATCCCACATCATCGCACCTTCAGGCGAAGTGTTGGCCAAAACGATCGGCAATGGTGATGAGGTGGTCGTTGCGGACTGCGACCTCGAGTGGTGCAAGAACTACCAGAACACGCTTTTTGACCTGGATTACTACCGTCGTCCCGAGGCCTACCGCCGCAGCTCATATCAGCGCGGACCACGGACTTTGGCCGACGGAACAGCCCTCGACTAACGACCCCCAGAGGCGTTTTTTAGCATCCGTTGCGGGTCGGGGTTGCCTTTGACAAACTGTAAAGGTGACCACGCTGAACGTCAACGGCACTCCCGTGGAGGTTCGCCAATCGCATCCCCATCTGCTCTCGGCGTTGCGCGAAGAACTCAATATCACCTCCCCGAAGGACGGTTGTTCGCCGAGCGGACAGTGCGGCTGTTGCACGGTCCTCATCGACGGCAAGGCGGTGGTGTCGTGTCAGACCAGCCTGGACAAGGCCGAGGGCAAGTCGATCGTCACCCTCGAGGGTGTTAGCGAAGAGGAGCGAACCGCGTTCGCCAACGCGTTTGCAGCCTGTGGCGGATTGCAGTGTGGATTTTGCATTCCTGGGATCGTGGTGCGCGCCAAGGCACAGATCGACAAGAAGGGATCCGCCCTCAAACGAGAGGACATGGCGCGACATCTCGGAGCCCATCTGTGTCGATGCACTGGTTACGCAAAGATCCTGGAGGCGATCGAGTGCGTTGCAAAGAACGAGATTCCCGCCATGCCCGCGGTTGCAGGAGTTGGTACCCGCACCCCCAAGTACGAAGCTCATGCCCTCACCCTCGGCGATCGTGGCTACATCGACGACATTCGAGTACCAGGCATGCTCCATGCAGCACTACATTTCGCCAGCCATACGCGTGCCACCGTTCGGGGAATTCGCGTCGACTCCGCCTTGGCAGGCGAAGGTGTGCGGGCGGTGTACACCGCCGATGACATTCCCGGTGACTTGATGGTGGGAATCATCTACAAGGACTGGCCCGTCATGATTCCCATCGGTGGTCGCACTTCCTACGCCGGTGACGTCCTGGCAATCGTGGTGGCGGAAACCAGGCAGCAGGCTCGTGCCGCAGCCGTACTCATCGAAGTGGACTACGACGTCCACACTCCCATCACCGATGTCGACACTGCACTCTCCACCAAGGAGATCGCCGTTTGGCAAACCGACGGCAACGTCCTCAGCACGAGCGCATATCAGCGCGGGGATGTCGGGACGGCCCTCGCCTCCAGCGTCCATGTGATTGCCGAAACCTTCCACACGCAACGCATCGAGCACGCGTTCTTGGAACCAGAGGCAACGGTGGCCATTCCTGGTTCTCGGGACGCCTCAGCGTCGGGTGAATCCGTTGCGAAACGACACATCATGGTCTACTCGGGTGGACAAGGTATCTGGGACGATCGCAACGACATCGCCCGTGTCCTGGGTGTGGACAACTCACACGTCACCGTGGAACTGATCTCCAACGGCGGTGCATTCGGCGGCAAGGAGGACATGTCCAACCAGGCGCACACCGCCCTGGCCGCTTGGCTCCTCGATGCACCGGTGAAATGCGTGCTTTCCCGCGAGGAGAGTTTCCTGATGCACGCAAAGCGACACCCCATTCGAATGCACTACGAGATGGGCTGCGACGCCGACGGACTGCTGACCGCACTGAGGGTGCGCGCCGTCGGAGACTCCGGCGCCTACGCGAGCGTCGGTATGAAGGTGCTCGAGCGAATGGCGGGACACGCCAGTGGTCCGTATCATCTGCCGACGATCGATGTCGAGGCCATTGCGGTACGAACCAACAACCCTGTTGGTGGTGCATTCCGAGGATTTGGCGCCAATCAAGCCCAGTTCGCGATGGAGGGCATGCTCGATCGACTCGCGTCACGCGTTGGCATTAGCGGTTGGGAGATTCGCCACCGCAACGTGATTCAACCGGGCAAGGTGTGGGGTCCGGGACAGGTGATGGATGAAGGAGCCGCGGGTGCCCAGGCGTGCCTGGAAGCCATCAAGCCGCACTACGACGCCGCACGAGCAACAGGCGCACCGATCGGACTTGGTCTTGGACTGAAGAACAGCGGGTTGGGAAACGGCTTCAAGGAGATCACCAAGGCGGTGGTTCGTCTCGAAGACGACGGTTCCATCGAGATTCGCCACGGCTGGACCGAGATGGGCCAAGGGATCAATACGGTCGCACTGCAAGTAGTCATCGAAGAGTTGGGCGCACACATCGCCATCGACCCCGAACGAACACGCGTCATCGTAGACACCACTCGCGAACTTGGCTTGGGACAAACCACTGGTTCACGCGGCACCTTGATGGGAGCCGGAGCAGTCCAAGCCGCGTGTGCGACCGCCTTGGCAGCAGGCCTCACACGTGGTGTCGATCATGTGGGCGAATACCGCGTGGATTGGACGACCAAACTCGGTGAACCCGGAGTTGCAAACCCGATCATTCACTCCACCTTCGGTTATGCCGCACAGTTGGTGATCATGAATCGTGATTCCGGAAAAGTGGAGCACGTCGTTGCCGCCCATGATGTTGGTCGCGCTATGAACCCCACCCTCTGCGAAGGACAGATTGAAGGCAGCATCCACATGGGACTTGGTTATGCACTCACCGAGGATTTTCCCAGCGACCCCGCAACCGGCTTTCCCACCAACATGACCTTGCGGAGTTTGGGCATTCTGCGCGCCAAGGACGTTCCGACGATGGACGTCATCCTCGTGGAGCGACCACAGCCGCGAGCCCCATACGGAATCAAGGGCGTCGGAGAAATCGGTTTGGTCCCCACTGCTGGAGCAGTAGCCGCTGCACTTCATGAACTCGACGGCGAATGGCGGAACCGTCTTCCGATGCGCCGCACGGGAAGCGACGACGAGTGAACCAGACGGCTACTGCGCACACCTCCAGCACCACCCCGGGGATGGTCAATGCGCATCACCACCTCTACTCCGCTCTTGCTCGCGGCATGCCGGCGCCCCGGGCCGAGCCCACGAGTTTCCCGAACATGCTGGAGCTCGTCTGGTGGCGACTTGACGCCGCGCACACCTTGGACAGCATCTATTGGTCGGCAAAACTCGGCGCACTGGAAGCAGTACTTGCTGGCACGACCTGCATCATCGACCATCACGAATCACCGAATGCCGTCGAAGGTTCGCTCGATGCCATTCAACGCGCGTGTCGCGAAGTCGGCGTTCGGGTTCGTACCTGTTACGGAATCACCGATCGTTGGGCCGACGACGGTGCACTTCGCGTCAAAGTCTCGCCACTTTCGACGATGACCAAGGGAGCCATCCGCGGGCTGGAGGAATGTGAACACCATCTTCGGGCCGGCAATGATGCGATGGTCGGTCTCCACGCGGCCTTCACCTGCAGCAACGACACCATTGCCGCTGCGAGCGACCTCGCGGAGAGACACCGCGTGGGAGTACACGTCCACGTTGCCGAAGCCATCGACGATGCCGCGGCTGGATCTCGTCTCCAACCCTTCGCTCGGGACAATTGGTTGTTGGTGCACACCGTGCACCTCGACCGGGATCTCCCCGGCATCATCGCGCACAATCCCCGATCGAACATGAACAACGGTGTCGGCTACGCCAAGCCCACCACCCGTGCGAATACCGTCGTCCTGGGTTCTGATGGCATTGGATCCGATATGGCAGAGGAACTACGCCTTGCCTATGTTCGACTCCGCGAATTCGATTCCACGGCTCTTCCCGACACCGTCTACGGCTGGATGGACAACGCACGCACCCTCTTCCCGGCCGCGCTCAAGGATCGTGTGACATGGCGATATCCGCAGGCTGCCAACCCGTGGCATGCAGTGTTCACCACCGGCATGCGCGTGGAGCGCGTGGAAACCAACGATGCCGTGAGTGGCACACCTCGAACCGTCGTCGATCGAGGTACCACCGTCTTGGTGGACGAACACGAAGTTCGTCAGAAGGCCGCAGAAGAAGCCAAACGACTGCATGAACGAATGGAGAACCTATGACCACATCGTCACGAGTTGCCCTGTACCTCCAGGATGCTCACCGGATCTCCGAGGGAATGGAGTTCGCCAAGTATGCCGAATCGAAGGGTTTCGAAGCGGTCTGGCAGGCCGAGAGCCGACTGGTTCGCGAGGCAACGGTACCCATGGCGGCATTTGCGTCCGTCACCTCCACCCTCAAGGTCGGCTCGGGCGTCGTCGACTGTTGGAGCCGCAACCCCGCTCGCTTGGCAGCCACGTTCAGCACCCTCGACGATCTCGCGCCGGGACGAGTGTTGTTGGGAATTGGCGCTTGGTGGGATCCTCTGGCGGCCAAGGTTGGCATCACCCGAAGCAAGCCACTACGCGCGATGCGTGAGATCGTCACCGCTGTGCGAGCACTCCTGAACAACGAGACCGTCACCATGCATGGTGAGTTCGTCCACCTCGATGGCGTGGAACTCGACTACGTGTATCAGGAACGTCGCAAGAAGGACGTCCCCATCTACATCGGTGCCACGGGCATGCAGATGATGGAACTCACCGGTGAGATCGCCGATGGTGTCGTCCTCAACTACTTGGTGTCGCCGGAGTACAACGCACAGGCGATCGAAGCACTCCAACGAGGAGCCGACAAAGCCGGGCGTTCATTGGCTTCCATCGACCGACCACAGTTGGTGGTGTGCAGTGTCCACGAGGATCGTGCCACCGCACTCGACATGGCTCGATTGATGGTGACGCAATACCTCGGACAACAACCGCACATCATGAAGGCTTCCGGTGTCCCCCAGACCATCCTTGACAAGGTGGGAAGCGTGCTGACGTGGCCGGCTACCCACGAGCAGGTGGAGGCAGCCGCCAAACACGTCCCGGACGAGATCGTGCAGATGCTCACCGCCAGTGGAACGCCGCAGGATGCTCGAGAACAAGTAACTCACTACATGCGCAATGGGGCCACCTGCCCGATCCTTTATCCACTTGGCGATGTCAGAGCGATGATCGATGCCTTCTCGGGATGGTCGCCGTCGCTATGACCGTCATCAACGCCACCTCCATCGACGAGGTCGTCACTGCACTTCGTGAGTATCCGGCCGCACGATTGTTGCAGGGTGGCACCGATGTGATGGTGGAGGTCAACCTCAACCGAACGGGTGTCGGTGACGTCATTGCGTTACGGCGAGTCTCCGAACTGCGACGCTGGCATGTCGATGACGAGTCGCGCATCATGCGACTCGGCGCCGGAGTTCCCTACGCGGAACTCGAACGCAGCCCGCTGTGCGACCTGTTGCCCGCACTTGCCGAGGCCGCTCGTACCGTCGGCTCACCCCAAATCCGGGCCGCAGGATCACTTGGCGGCAACCTCGGAACCTGCTCTCCAGCGGGAGACGGCCTCCCCGTGCTGAGTGCCTGCGATGCCGTCGTGCATTTGCAAGGTTCCACCGGGTCTCGTGACGTGTCGATTCATGACTTCATGCTGGGGGTCAAGCGCAATGCGCGCCGACCAGATGAACTCATTACGGCGGTGTCCATTCCCCTCACACGCGGTTTCCAGGGCTATGCCAAGGTCGGCACACGTAATGCAATGGTTATCTCGGTTGCCTCTGCCTGCCTGGTGCATGATTCCGAGGGTGGCAGTGTTCGTCTCGCCTTCGGGGCGGTAGCACCCACCGTCGTTCGGGCACGAGTGGCGGAATCGTGGTTGGCCGATGCTCTGTCACTTCGTGGACCACTAGCGGTCACACCAAGGATCGCCCAGGAGTTTGGTCGGAGAGCCGCCATGGAGTGTGCTCCAATCGACGATCATCGCTCGACGGCTGCGTATCGACGACACGCGGTGGCGGTTCTCGCCGAACGTCTCCTCTTGCGGGCGGCGTCCTCGAATGCCAGTGGAGGTGATGCGCGATGACGACGCCGCAACAGTCCGGGAACGAGTTCTTTTCTCTCACCGTCAATGGGATGTCCCACCAAGTGCAAGATGCATGGGTGGGTGAAAGCCTGTTGTACGTGCTGAGGGAGCGGCTCGGACTTCCGGGTACCAAGGGCGCGTGTGAGCAGGGCGAGTGCGGGTCGTGCACCGTGATCATGGATGGTGAGGCCGTGTGCGCTTGCCTCGTCATGGCCGCTACTGCAGTGGAGGCGGACATTGTCACCGTGGAGGGTCTCTCGCCCGACGGTGAACCCACGGACGTACAACGTTCGTTCGTCGATGCCGGTGGTGTGCAGTGCGGGTTCTGCACACCCGGCCTGATCGTGGCTGTGCACCATCTCCTGGATCGCAATCCAACACCCAACGAGTTGGAGATTCGGGAGGCCATCAGCGGCAACATTTGTCGATGCACCGGCTACGGACGAATCTTCGAGGCGGTTCGCCAAGCCCGGGATGCCCGACAGGAACAGGTTCACGAGTGACGCCGTCTGCATCAACGACCACCCGAACCAACACCGGCACAGCCACCACGTCTCGAGGTGTGCTGGGGACTTCGGCATTGCGACCGGATGGACTTCCAAAGGTGCAGGGCAGATTTGCGTTCTCATCCGATGCCTGGGCAGACAACATGCTGTGGGGCGCCACCCTGCGCAGCCCACACCCTCACGCCGCGATTCGCTCCATCGATGTATCGGGTGCTCTTGCCATCAACGGAGTGAGTGCCGTCATCACCGCGGACGACGTTCCGGGCCAACTCACCTACGGTCTCATCGCCAGCGACCAGCCGGTGTTCGCTAGGGACGTCGTTCGTTACGCCGGAGAGCCCGTGGCAGCGGTTGCCGCCGATCACCCGGAAACCGCACGCCGGGCACTCGCCGCCATTCGCGTGGAGTACGAAGTGCTTCGTCCGCTCGTCGATGCCGAGGACGCCATCGCAGGATCATTCCCGGCAATTCATCCTGATGGCAACGTCATTCGCAGACAACGAGTGATACGCGGGGATCAGAACTTCACCGGAGAAGTCGTCGTGGAGGGAACGTACGAGATCGGCATGCAGGACCAAGCCTTCCTCGGACTCGAGGCTGCACTGGCGTTACCCGATGACGACGGTGGTGGTATCGAACTTTTCGTTGCCACTCAATGGCTGCACGAGGATCAAAAACAGATTGCCGCGTGCCTCAACCTGCCCACGAGCAACGTTCGGCTCACCCTGGGCGGCGTCGGCGGCGCCTTTGGTGGTCGGGAAGACATCAGCCTGCAAGTGCATTGCTGTCTTCTCGCTCTCAAGACAGGTCGACCGATAAAGATGCAGTACGGACGCGAAGAATCCTTCTTCGGACACATCCACCGCCATCCGGCGCGCATCTTCATGCGCCACCATGCCGACCGTGACGGCACTTTGCGCCGCGTGGAGGCGCGTGTCGTGCTGGATGGTGGTGCGTATGCATCCACGTCGTCGGCGGTGTTGATCAATGCCGTTACCCATATGCAAGGTCCGTACACGTGCGACATCGCAACGGTGGACGGCTATGCCGTGAGATCCAACAATCCCCCGTGCGGAGCGATGCGCGGTTTTGGCGTGGTGCAAGCGTGCTTTGCCCACGAGTCCCAAATGGACAAGCTGGCTGCCGCGTGCGGAATGGATCCTGTCGAGATCCGTCTCAAGAACGCCATGACTACCGGGGACAAACTCATCACCGGACAAGTGATGGAGAGTGTCGCTCCGGTTGAACGCTGCATCCGCGAAACCGCTGCGCTACCCCTGCCATCCGCCCTCGCGGAAACACCCGATGTGCTGGCGTTGCCGGGTGGCTCGGGTCTAACGGCACGCACATCGAACATCAAACGAGGGATCGGCTGGGGTGTTTCGATGAAGAACCTCATGTACAGCGAGGGCTTCGATGACTATGCCACTGCCCGCTGTCGCCTCGCCGATGGTGTGGTCACCCTGCAGTTTGCCACCGCCGAAGTTGGCCAAGGATTCGTGGTGCTGGCACAACAGATTGCCCGATCGGTCTTGGGGGTGGACACGGTTCTCCTCGAACCCATCTCCACCGCCATCGGCAGTGCGGGCAGTACGTCTGCCTCACGCCAAACCTGGATGAGTGGTGGCGCTGTCGATGGTGCATGTCGCGTAGTGCGCGAACGATTGTTTGAGCATGTTGCTGCCGTTCACAACATCGATTCGCTACGACTCGCCATCAACGGAACCGATGTGGTTGACACCATGGGCGCACTGCGAATCAGTGTCGCCACAGCAAGTCGAGATTTGGTGTTGGACGAAACATTCGAACATCACCATCGCGCGACTGAGGAACTCGATGAAAACGGTCAGGGAAACTGTCACGTGGCGTTCGCCTTCGTCGCCCACCGTGCCGTCGTGGACGTCGATACGGAGTTGGGTCTCGTCAAGGTGGTGCAGGTTGCCACTGCGCAAGATGTTGGTCGAGTGTTGAATCCGCTTGCAGCACTCGGCCAGGTGGAGGGTGGTATCGCTCAGGGCCTGGGTTTGGCCGTGATGGAAGAGATCGTGCTCGTGGATGGCAAGATGCGAAATCCGTCATTCACCGACTACTTGTTGCCGACGGCGCTCGATGCTCCGGACGTGGTCGTGAGCATGATCGAAGAACCCGAGCCTCAGGCTCCACTCGGTGCAAAAGGAATCGGTGAGCCACCGTGCATCTCGGTGACGCCTGCCATCGTGGCCGCAATTCGCGATGCCACTGGCAAGGACTTGGCTCGTGTCCCGGTTCGACCACAAGACATCGTCTTTGGCTGACCCGCAAACCCTTCGTTTACACCGACGTCGCTTCCATTGCTCGCGGAGCACGCTTGGCCAGCCAACCCAATTCTCCGGGACGCGTGCGCACGGGTGGCTTACCATCGACGAACTGGACGTCGATACCGATACTGCGCATGTCGCGAACCACCGAACGTCGTTGTGACGGATCCACCAGCGACACCACAACGCCTCGCGCTCCGGCTCGACCCGTACGACCGGATCGGTGAACGTAGTCCTTGGGATCGTCCGGCGGGTCCCAGTGCACTACGCATGGAACATCATCGATATGAATACCTCGTGCGGCGACATCGGTGGCTACGAGAATCCGAGCGCGACCATCACGGAAATCCTCTAGCGCTCGCTCACGTTGCGCCTGGCTGCGATTGCCATGAATGACGGCGCAGCGGGCATCGTCCGCCTCCAACTGTCGGGCGACACGATCGGAACCATGCTTGGTTCGACAGAACACGATGATTTGCGAATGTTCATCCAGGAGCTCAGCGATGCGACGCAAACGTTTGTCCTTGGGAACCAATTCGAAAACGTGCTCAATGTCGGGTTCCGACTCCGGCGAACTGGCATCGTGGCGTACCGGATTCTTCTGGTAACGCTGGATCAGTTCCGACACCGCCCCGTCGAGCGTGGCCGAAAAGAGCATCACCTGCCGCGACGCCGGTAGGCGATCGAGGATCTTCTTGACCGCAGGAAGGAATCCCATGTCGGCCATTCGATCGGCTTCATCCAGTACCGCGATTTGCACCGACCGAAGATCGATGTCCCGACGACTGATGAGATCCTCCAGGCGACCCGGGGTTGCCACCACCACGCTGGCAGAACCGATGCGGCGCAGCTGTGGTCCGTAGCCTGCCCCGCCGAACACTGCCGTAGCCCGCAAGGAGCGACTGGAGTCGAGGAGATCGATCTCATCGCACACCTGCGAAGCCAGCTCACGAGTCGGTACGAGCACCAAGCCTGTTGGTGCGGACGGTTTGGCTCGTTTCAGTCTCGACACCAACACCAAGCCAAAGGCAATGGTCTTGCCGGAACCGGTCGGCGCCTTCCCGCAAACATCCTTGCCCGCCAGACCATCCGGAATCGTCATGGTTTGAATGGGCGTCGGTTCGGTGATCCCGCGGCGGGACATCCCGGCGATCAATGTCTCGGCAATTCCGAGTGCGGAGAAGGTGCTCAGAGTGCGGCTGCGATCAGGAATGTCGGGATTTCATGCCCCAAGCACTCGTTCGACGTACTCGTTGAGAAAGACGCCGTTCGGGTCGAGTCGCTCGCGAATCTCGCGGAATGCGTCGAAATGTTCGTAGCGCGACCGCAGGGTTTCAGCACTTTGAAAGTGTATCTTTCCCCAGTGCGGACGCCCCTCGAATGTCGACAATATTTCTTCCACCATTCGGAAGTATCTCTCGTAGGGCATTCCCTTGTACATGTGCACCGCAATGTACGCCGACTCGCGACCGAATGAGGTGGAAAGCGGCACATCGTCGGGACCGGTCACTCGCACTTCCACGGGGAAACTGATCTTCAGGTTCGAACGCTCCACAGCATCGACGACGTGCTGGAGTGCCGTCACCAGATGCTGACGTGGTATCGAGTACTCCATCTCGTGGAACTTCACCAGTCGACGCGTGGCAAAGACCGTGTGACTCGCTTCGGTGAACTCCTGTCGACCACTTGACGGCAGTGCAGTGGCCAGACGCGGAATCAACGATGGCGCCACTCTTCCTGCTGCGCACACGGCGCCGAATGCGTAGTTCTCCATCACGGTCTTGTTCCACCACCTCCCCACCCGCGGTCGTGGTTGAGCCTGGTCCTGGGTTCGCGTGTTGGTCTTGGTGAGGGCCCATCTCGTATGGGGAATCCAGTAGAACTCGAAATGATCAGTACTGGTGATGATTCGATCGAAGTTCGAAAGAACGTCGTCCAATCGCCGTGGCTCTTCTACTGCATGCAATCGGAAGGTAGGAACGATTCGCATATCGACATAGGTGAGAATCCCGAGTGCACCGAGAGCGACTCGTCCGAGTCGCCACACATCAGGATGCTCGGAGGCTGAACAATCCATGTGAGTGCCGTCGGCCGTCACCAAGCCGAAACCCTCCACTTGACCGGCCAACCCGGTGAACGCCAGCCCGGTGCCGTGCGTGGATGTGGAAATCGAACCTGCCATCGTCTGGGCGGTGATGTCGCCCATGTTGATGAGCGCGAAACCAGCGAGCGCAAGGTGTTCGTTCACCTCGCTCAGGGTCATGCCTGCGGGAATCCTTGCAACGAGACGCTTGCTGTCGATACCGACACCATCGCCAAAATCAGAGGGCTGCAACAAGACATCCCGGGTAACCGCAATGGGGGTGAAACTGTGACCGCTCCCCGTCATTCGAATCCGGCTGCCCGGTCGAGCACTGCGGATGATGGTCTGGATTTCAGCGACGCTGTTGGGTCGCGTCAGCCGACTGGGTGAAACTCGAACACTGCCTGCCCAGTTACGCCAGGTGGGCATTACGGGGTTGATGAACGATGGGCGAAGAATTGTCGCAGCATTGGCTCAAAGTGTTCGAGTGGCGCGCTGACATAATCGGGGTCGAACGCTGGTGAGTCGTACTTGGCGCAGAACTCCTCCGTGTACTCGAAGTACGGCGAGTCACGAAAGGCCTCCCGAGCATGTTGATCCAATCCAATGTGATGCCAAAAGTAGTAACCCTGAAAAATCCCGTGCTGGGCAACCATGAAATGGTTTGCCTCGCTGACGAGTGGCTTCACCATCGTGGATGCGATATAGGGATGGTTGAACGGCGCGAGGGTGTCGCCGATGTCGTGCAGGAGTGCGCACATCACGTACTCCTCGTCGCGGCCATCGGCCTCTGCACGCGTTGCCGTTTGGAGCGAGTGTTCGAGGCGAGTCACCGGAAAACCGCCATGGTCACTGGCGAGGCACCGCAGCAGGTGCAAGGCGTTCTCTGCCACCATGTTCTGCGTCGCACCAATCTGACGCATGATGATCGACCAGTCGTCCTTGGTCGATTCTTGGAACGAACGAAACTCCGCGCGCTCCGCTGGTTTGTTCGAGGTTTCAGCCATGAACGTACTTTAGGGCTCGATGTGCAGCCAGATGGTGTCGGCATCCGAACGCAAACTGAGGCGCGATGCGCACACCACGACCTTGTCACCACGCCGAATCATGCCTTCGGAACGTGCAGCCGCCAGGCCCGCACCAATGGCGACTTCCACGTCCGCGTCGCGTTCGGCAACCACGGCCTGCACCCCCCACACCAAGCGGAGTTTTCTCGCGGTTTCCGGGCTCGGCGTTGCCGCAATGATGGTCGACCCTGGTCGGCACGCGGCCAAGAGATGCGCCGAGTGTCCGGTGTACGTGAGGGACAACAAGGAATCGGCCCCGACTCGACGCGCCAATGAACTTGCGGCGGCAGTTACGGCAGCGGTCGACGGATTGGCATCGGCGAAGATTGGCGGGAGTTGCACGTCTCGTTCGGCAGCTTCGCAGATTGCACACATCACCTCCACCGCTCGCACTGGATCAATGCCGACTGCAGTCTCGCCAGAGAGCATGACGGCATCGAAGCCGTCACGAACGGCTCCCGTCACGTCCGCCACTTCCGCTCTCGTTGCTCGCGACGATGAGGTCATCGACTCCAACATCTCCGTTGCGCAGATGGAGATGACACCGTTGCGCAGCGCGGTACGGGCAATCTTGTGTTGTGCTGCGGGTACCACCTGGAAGGGCAGTTCCACGCCAAGGTCGCCTCGTGCCGCCATGACACCGTTGCTGACCCGACAAATCTCATCGATTCGTTCCAACGCCTGTGGGCGCTCGATCTTGGCGATGACATGGGCCGTTGGCCCAAGGATGGTCCGAACCTCGTCGATATCGCTTGGTCGTTGCACGAATGAGACTGCGACGTAGTCGACGTTCTCTCGCTGGGCTACCTCGAGGTCGGCTCGATCTTTCTCCGAAAGCACGCTGCCCGCCACTTCCGTGTCGGGCAAATTCACACCCTTGTTCGTCTGGAGCACACCGCCGTGGAGCACGCGGACGTTGATGCGCCCGTTCGGCCACGACCCGACGATGTCGGTGATGACCGTCTCGATGCGCCCATCATGGAGCAGAATCCGCTGTCCCGCACGCAGTCCCCCATCACCCGTGGCACGCGATTCAGGAAGTCCCAATTCGGTGAACGAGAATGCAGTGGAATCGCCGTCGCGCAATTCACGGGGCTCGCCGCCGTATCGCAATTTGGGACCCTGAATGTCCACGAGGAGTGCAGCTTGTGGTCGCACCGAACGAACGAGGCGAATGCGTTCCCGCAAGCCGTCGGTTTCCACGTGCGAACAATTGATCCGCAGGACATCGGCTCCGGCATCAACGAGACCAGCAATCACCTCAGGCGCGAGCGAGGCCGGTCCAACGGTGGCAATGACCTTCGTGCGTCTCATCGCCTTTTAGTCTCGCTCTCGGGCAACGCGAATCAGCGTCATGTGGTGTCGAAGGGGGGACTTGAACCCCCACGCCCTTTCGAGCGCCAGCCCCTCAAGCTGGTGCGTCTGCCAATTTCGCCACTTCGACGTGGTGTGAGACCACCAAACTATCGCCCAAACTGCGCCGGTCAGTTGGGCTTCCGGACGCGCCTCAATCAGGCCGACAGCAAGATGCCGAGTGCGGTCACCGTCAGAATCCACACCAAAGCCAACACGGTCGTGATGCGATTCAGGTTGCGTTCTGCCGCAGCCGATCCGAGTGCAGCCGCACCACCGCCGCCGAACATGTCCGACAGTCCACCACCGCGACCGCTATGGAGGAGCACACCCACGATCATTCCCACCATCGACACGACATTGACGACGACGGTGACGATAGTGATGACCGAACGCATTGCTCCAGCCTACCGAGGCTTCATCTTCACACTTCGGGGTGGTGACAAGCCGACATCTGCCCGCTCGAGCGAACCTGCAACAGGGGCTCCTGCATGGCGCACAGGTCGGTGGCCTTCCAACAGCGCGTGCGGAACCGACAACCCGACGGTGGATTCACCGGCGAAGGCACGTCGCCCTCCAGCATGATGCGATGACGTTCTCGCTCCACACGCGGATTCGGCAATGGTACGGCCGAGAGCAGGGCCTTGGTATACGGGTGGGTTGGTCGTTCGTATACCTGGTCGGCCGGACCGATCTCCATGATCTTGCCGAGGTACATCACCGCCACGCGGTCAGCGATGTGCCGGACCACGGAGAGATCATGGGCGATGAACACGTACGACATGCCGAGTCTTTGCTGCAAATCATCGAACAGGTTCACGACACCGGCTTGGATGCTCACGTCCAGGGCGGAAACGGGTTCATCCAAAACGATGAGGGC
>SXPV01000084.1 GCA_005793215.1 Actinomycetota bacterium | reverse complement strand
GTCGCACGTGATTCCGGCACTCATCAAGAAGTGTGCCGAAGCCAAAGAACACGGCGCCGACAAAGTCCATGTGTGGGGAACGGGTTCGGCGAGTCGCGACTATCTCTTCGTTCGTGATGCTGCCGACGCCATCGTGCTGGCCGCCGAGTTGCACGACGCCACCGAGCCACTGAACTTGGGCAACAATCGCGAGATCACCATCCGTGAAACCGCCGAGACCATCGCTCGGATCGTCGGCTTCAGCGGCGACTTGGTATGGGACTCCACCAAGCCCGATGGTCAACCACGACGCCGTGTCGATGCATCCCGCGCTGAAGCGGCGCTTGGATGGCATGCCCAGACCTCCTTCCAACAAGGTTTGCGTGAAACGGTCGAGTGGTTCCTCGCCAATCGTGCCGTGGCCGAGGCCGCACCACGTTGAACTTTCCCCCGCCACAACTTCCGCCGCCGACTCCGCCCGAGCCGCGTCGCGAGGTTCGGGTGCCGTTCGAGTTTCGTCGCCCCAGCCCCAGGTTCACGTCGACTCCCCCGTTCGTGATGAGCAATGCGCTGATTGCCATCAACGTCGGACTCTTCATCTGGATGACGCTCGGTGCCGTTGGTTCGGATATCTTCGGTACCACGTCCACCGATCGAACGATGGACTTCGTCATTTCGCGCATCTTCCTCGAGCAAGGTGAGTGGTATCGCCTGGTGTCGTGCGGATTCGTGCACTTCGGTGTGATTCACGTCGGCTTCAACATGGTGTTGTTGTACCAACTCGGGCGATTGATCGAACCCGTCATCGGTTCGTTACGTTTCGGTCTGCTGTACTTTGCCGCGCTGTTCGGTGGTTCGCTCGGTGCGCTCCTGCTCTCGCCCGACGCCGCAACAGGCGGCGCATCGGGTGCGGTGTTCGGGTTGATGGCGGCCAGCGTGGTTGGCGTCGGACAACGCGGTGTCAATCCGTTGCGCACGGGTTTGGGTGTCACCTTTGCCATCAACGTCTTGTTCACACTCGCCGTACCCGGTGTGTCGGTGGGTGGGCACTTCGGCGGCGCGGCAATCGGTGCCCTCGTCGGCGGGTTGTCGCTGGCGCCGCGTTCCTGGCGGGTGCCTCCATGGGCCAGTGTCGTCGTGCCGATTGCCGCAAGTGCCGCGTGCATCGCAGTGGCAGTGGCGTTCGTGGTGGGTTGATGGCCGTGCGAATCGACACCCAGACGAGCACACAGCCCGGCGGCGCCACCGAAACACTGGTCGACCGCACGCCGCAAACTGGCGACTCGGAGTGTTCGCACATCGTGAAGACGGACGGCGACGAATCGGCCGCGGCAAAGGTGTTGCGGGCGCGTATCGACGGCACGCCGCTTGAAGCACTGTGTGGTCACCGATGGATTCCGTCGCGTGATCCCAAACAGTTGCCACTGTGCGGTAAGTGCAAGGACATCTACGACACCTACCGGGTGTTCAACGATGGACTGAACGAAACACCGAGCGACTAGCTGCGGCGCAGTTGGCAGCCCGCCAACTAGCGAAAGTCACGGGCCGCCATGCGAATCGGCACACGCAACTCGGTGAATTGCTCACCAATCACGTTCACCACGCCCTCGGCATATTGCACGTGTCCGCGCACCAGCAATGCACTCGCCCGACGCAACACCTCGGCGTGACGAACCCAGCACCCGCGTGAACACAACACGTTGATGAGCCCCGTTTCGTCTTCGAGACTGAAGAACGTGGTGCCCTTGGCGGTCATGGGGCGTTGGCGATGCGTCACCACGCCGGCCACCAGCACTCGTACCCCGGGTTCGCGTGCCGCCACGTCGTTGAGTTCGGTTGCGGTGAGTATGCCCAGTTCGCGCAACGAATCACGGAGGAACACCGTCGGATGACCATCGGGCGAAACCCCCGTCGCCCACAAATCCGCCACTGCTTCCTCCACCGGCTGCATCCCGGGCAAGTGCGGTGCGGACACCGTGGCGGTTCCCGCCAGGCGATCCGCCGACGACTCCGCGAGTGCGCCCGCATTCCACAATGCCGTTCGTCGCGACACATCGAACGACTCGCCGAACACGCCGGCGGTGGCAAGTGCCTCGAGTTGCTTCACCGAAATGCCGGGCACGCGACGCACGAGATCCTCGGTATCGACGAATGGTCGTGCTGCCTCGATACGTGCAGCAAGCTCGGCGCCGACACCGCGCACCGAACCGATGCCGAGGCGAACGGCAAGACCGCCGGTGGAACGCGAGTCGGTTTCCAGCCATGCGCCAGCGCGCGATGCATTGATGTCGGGAGTGCGCACCACCACCCCGTGTCGACGCGCATCCTGCACCAACGTGTGGGGCGACCAAAATCCCATCGGTTGTGAGTTGATCAATGCCGCACAAAAGATTGCTGGCTCATGCAACTTGATCCACGCCGAGGAATACACGAGATAGGCGAAGCTCACCGAATGACTCTCGGGAAAGCCGTAGTTGGCGAAGGCCGCCATCTTGTCATAGATCTCGTCGGCGATCGCACCGACGATGCCTCGTCGCGCCATTCCCTCGTACAAACGGTCGCGCAGCCGAGCCATCCGCGAGCGCGAACGTTTGGAACCCATCGCTTGACGCAATTCATCGGCCTGCGTGGGGGTGAAACCCGCAACGTCGATCGCCATTTGCATGAGCTGCTCCTGGAACAACGGAACACCGAGCGTTTTGCCGAGGCTGTTCTCCAGCAGCGGGTGCAAGTACGTCACCGGCTCGAGCCCGTTTCGACGACGGATGTACGGGTGCACCGAACCACCCTGGATGGGCCCGGGTCGAATGAGCGCGACCTCCACCACGAGGTCGTAGAACCGACGCGGCTTCAGTCGCGGCAACGTGGACATTTGTGCGCGGGACTCCACCTGGAACACTCCAACACTGTCGGCACGACACAACATGGCGTACACGTCGTCTTCTTGCGGAATCTCCGCCAAGTCGATGCGCTTGCCACGAAACTCGGCGATGTAGTCGGTTGCGCGGTGCAACGCCGACAACATGCCCAGCCCGAGAAGATCGAACTTCACCAGGTTGATCGCCGCGCAGTCGTCCTTGTCCCACTGCAACACGCTGCGACCCGGCATGGTGGCCCACTCCACCGGACACACTTCGCTGACGGGGCGATCACAAATCACCATGCCACCGGAGTGAATACCGAGGTGTCGCGGTGCGTCCTGCACTCGCCCAGCCAACTCCACCACCAGGTCGGGAACCGTGATTTCACGCTGACCCTTGATGGAACTCCACGAGTCGAACCGCCTGCTGAATGCATCCTGCTCGGCGCCCGAGTAGCCGAGTGCGCGTGCCATATCGCGCACGGCCGAACGAGCGCGGTAGGTGATGACGTTGGCCACCTGTGCTGCATGCGACCGCCCGTAACGCTCGTACACGTACTGAATGACCTCCTCCCGACGATTGCTTTCGATGTCGAGATCGATGTCCGGTGGACCATCGCGTTCGGTGGAGAGGAACCGCTCGAACAACAACCCGAGCGACACTGCATCGGCTTTGGTGATGCCGAGCGAAAAACACACCGCGCTGTTGGCCGCACTCCCGCGACCCTGACACAGAATGTCGTTGCGTTCGCAGAACTGCACGATGTCCCACACCACGAGGAAGTAGCCGGCGAATCCCAACCGTTCGATCACCGCCAACTCATGATCGATGGTGTGCCATGCACGCGAACGCAACGACAGGTCCTCGTGCGCACCCAAGGGACGTTCGCCGTAGCGACGCCTGCCACCCGCTTCGGCAAGTTGTCGGAGGAACTGGATTTCGCTCAACCCGCCGGGACACGGATACGGTGGCAAACTCGGCGCAATGAGCGACAAATCGAACGCTGCGTGATTCGCGATGTCGGCGGCACGCGCGACCACACCCGGGTATCGCGCAAATCGTCGTTCTTGTTCCGCTGCACTACGCAAACATGCGGTGGCAGCCGGCGGAAGCTGCGGATCGAGCTCATCCAAACTGCAGCGATGACGCACTGCGGCAAGTGCGCACGCCACCACATGGTCGCCCGGCACGGCATACGACACATCGTTGGTGGCCACCGACTCCACCCCGCACGCTGCCGCAATGCCCACCAACGCATCGTTGCGCCACACATCCAACGGGTCGCCGTGATTCCACACCTCCACCAACACGCGGTCACGACCGAATGCGTCGATCAACAACTCGAGTGATCGTTGTGCGGCACGTGGACCATCGGTGTGCAACGCGCGAACGAGCGGACCATCGGTGGTGCCGGTGAGCACGAAACAGCGATCGCGTACACGTTCGGCCAGCGATGCAACGTCGAATACCGGTTGCGACTTCGCGCCACGCATTTGTCCGTCGGTGAGTGCCTGCGACAATGCGACGTATCCCGCCGGTCCGTCAGCGATGAACACCAGGTCGCCATGTGGTGGAGCAACCGTGCCGCGCACATCCCCGGGATTGCACGACACCTCGGCACCAAACACGGTGCGCACCCCCACCTCGCGTGCAGCCTGGGCGAACCGCACCACGCCGTACAAACCGTGTCGATCCGTGAGTGCCAGTGCACTCAGCCCACGTTCGTGTGCCACCTCAACGAGACGTTCGGGTGATGACGCCCCGTGCAGGAACGAAAACTGCGAACGGCAGTGCAATTCGGCGTATTCATTGCGCAACGACACTCACTCACGATAGCGAACATATGTTCGTAGGGCGACTGTAAGGCCGCCACGAACCCCAGCATCGGCAACGTCATATGCCTCCTCGGGGGTGAACCAGCGCGCGTGCGGGCTCTCGCCCTCGCCGGGTTGTGGATCTTCGTCGCCAGCGAGCAACAGATAGCGCACATCAAAGTGCCGGTGGCCGCGCGGGCCCGGATGCACATCCAGATGAATGAGGAGCGGTCCATCGGACGGATGCGTTACGGACATACCCAACTCCTCGCGTGATTCACGCACTGCGGCGTCGGCGGGATGTTCGCCGTCATCGATGTGCCCGCCTGGTTGCAACCACAACCCCACACGCTTGTGCAGGTGCAACACCACACCGCGACGTCCCACCACCAATGCCGATGCGGTGACATGACGTATGTCTGCGTGCTCGTTGAACGGTGCTTGAAGCCGTGGCACCACCGACAAGAACTCGTCGATGGATTCACGTTCACGTTCATCGATCGGTGTTGCAGCGCGAAAGTGTGCACACAGTGCATCAATCACTTCGGCGTCGCGAGGCGAGGCTACGGACATCGCACCAACGGTAGTGCTCGCATTCCTTCACGGTGTCGGCAGCGTGAACGTGTCAGGCGTACCATGCTGCAAGTCGCCACACACGGTGTTCGAGCACCGCAATCATCGCACGTGTTTGCTCCGTGCCACGCTCACGCAACAACAGTTGCAAACGTACGGCGCGACGTGCGCGACGTGCATCCCACCAGCGCTCCTCGACCGGCCACGGACCAGCCCATGCCAACACGTCGTAGGTGGTCGCCCCTATGCGCACGACGGCTGGATCGTCGCTCATTGCGTGACGCGATGTAACGCTTACGCGTTGTCCATCGGCGCCGCATACATCGATGTGCGCGTCAGACGCAACATCGAACACCAACGACGGGGCCGGCGAGGGCAACGAGCCACGCCATGTCACCGGCACGGCCGCATCGCGCGCGACGCGATGCTCAAGATCCACTGCGTCGCTGCGCACGAACTCGAACCACCGTGCCGGATCACGACCACCACGCCACGTTGGGATGGTGACCGACTCGGCCCCGTGCATGTCGGCAACACGACGAATCGCACGCTGCGCATGGCGATCGCCGTCACGCTCCCCGCCCCACAGCGAGGCTTGACGTCCGGCATCGACCACCATCTGCTCAGGCGACAATCGCACACCCACCACCCCACTGGTGGGTGCATCGTGTTGAATCCACGCATCAAGTTGCCAGCGAACACTCTCGACGATCGCACTCGCGCTCCAACCGTCGGCGCGATACCACATGCGTTCACTTCGCTCGCCGTGGTCGGACTCCAACAACACGTGCAGTCGCACCACGGCCAAACCGTGTGCCACCAGATGCTCCACCACACCAGTGGCAAGTTGGTCGACGGTTGCCAGCACCGCATCGCGAGATTCGACGGGTGCATCGAACTGCTGCGAACACACCCGGTCGGGTGGTGGTGCAACCGCAAGTGGTGGATGACGGTCCATTCCGTGTGCCAGCCGGAACAGATCACGGCCAAATGCGCCGAGTCGGGCGATGAGGTCGGCTTCGCTCAGCGTTGCAACATCGCCGAATCGGTACAACCCGAGTCGTTGCAGGAGTGACACCACCTCGCGATACGACGCGACATCGTCGGCACCCGGAACCCCTGCCCCCACTGCACCAATGACCTCCACGCACTGCACCAACGCGTGCACCGGCGTGTCGACAAGAACGTTGTGTGACGCACCGGGAGCAACGACGTGCGGTGCTCCCGTATGCAAGGAATGCTGCGCAGCGATTGCTGCGGTAAGACGGCCGTCGGCGATACCGATGCCGAAGTGCGGCTGCGCCGCGCTCGCATCATTCGCCGCACCCAGCTGTTGCCGGATCGCTGCGTGTACCAACGCCGCCAGCGCGTCGTCTCCGCCGACGTAACGCGACGGGCCGCGCGTGGCAAACACGATGATGCCCGGCGCAGTGACTTCCACCAACGGCACATGGGCCACCACCGCGCGAACGATGGGCTCGAACGCGCTGCGCGCACTGCACCCCACTGCGTCGGCATACGACGACCAGTGGGGAAACTGGACGACTACGACGCGTGTTGGTTGGTCACGCATGACAGATCGAGCGTTGCCTCGCGCGGCACCGGGCAACGCCGGCCACCCACACGTACGTGCACGAGCCGCTGCGTGATGTGCGAGCCGCCACGTTCGATACCCGACCACGAAACGGTGTCGGCATGCACGTCGAGATCGCCAGCAAAGACACGCGACGCGTTGCCACCCATACGCGATGCGTCACTGCTCGTGCGCGACGTCGGCAACGCACCAGGAACGTTCACCGCCAACAACACCGACTGACGCGCGACGATGCGCGACTGCAATCGTCGAGCGTCATGCTCGGTGAGCGATACGGGCGGAGCAACGATGAGCACATCGAATCCTTCGACGAGTGCCGCCACCGTGGTGGCCCACTCACGACTTGCCATCGGGGGTTGCGCAAGAACGAGACGCTCGATTGCCACACCTGCTTCGACTGCTGCACCCACACCAAGGTGCGGCACACCAACCACCGCCAACCAGGATCCGGCCCGCGTGGCTGCCGCCGAGACGGCGAGTGCCACGCTCAGCGCAGCATCACCCGTGCAGACCACCGTGCGACCACGCACCACTCCGCCATCGGCGAACAACGACAACAACGATGGAGCAACGGGCAATGGGGCACGCACGGTTGGCATGCCGAGACGAGAGCGCAGGTCAGTAGCCACCCCCACACCATAGCGAACAGGTGTTCGCCCCACTACGGGCAGCAAACCTTGTGTGAACAGGCTTCGGTTCTGAGTATCAGCAAGCGACGGCGAAGAGCCAATAGGGGCTAACTGCGTTACGGCTTCCTCCACACGGCAACCGACTGACCGATGGAATCAAAACTCACCGTACCGTCAGCACCCGCACACTTGATGAACCGACTTTGACCGTCATGCATCTGCACAACTTCACAGTTGAGCATCTTTGCCCAGGCCAATACCAGGTCGCGTGACATGAATTGATTTACATGATGCAGTGCTCCGGCTCCAACGGCAGCAACCGTATCGTGGAAAATCGACCAGTGACTCTCCTGCGAAAAATCAAGGAATGAAAACACGATTCTTCCACCAGAACGCAACACCCGAAGTGCATCACGAAGATACAGAAATGACTCCTCATGCCGCAAGTGAGTTAGCAGCGAAAACATTGAGACCATATCAACGGATTCGGCTTCTAGTGGAATAGTCAACTCATTCACATGAACAAAACTGATCTTGGGACCATTCACCAACTGGTCAGCACGACGTAACAACGGCTCAGAGATATCGGTGCCGACGTATCGACCACCGAACGACTCTGGAAGCGCTGTTGCAAGACGCCCAGAGCCACACCCAACATCCACGAGCACTTCACACTCGAGTAATCCATACTGTACGAGTAGCGCTGCCTCCAATCGACCCACCCGATGAAATTCCTCCCATGACGGTGAGCCGATAGCCACAGCAAAACCGACGTCACCCTCACCCGACGCAATTTCATCAGCAATCTTTCGTCGATAGTTGTCTCGAGCAACTTCGTGTTCGGACTTCGGAGTATCAGACAAGACCAACGACTCCGCTGCCTAGGACAGGTGCAATAAGCCGTAAATGATTGATTCTTCGAGCGCGCGCCACGACGCCTCGATGATGTTGGACGACACGCCGATGGTGGTCCAGGTGCGATCACCATCCGTCGCATCGATCAATACGCGAGTGACGGCACCTGTGGCCGACGACGAATCAAGGATGCGCACTTTGTAGTCGGTGAGATGCACACGTGACAGCTGCGGATACTTCTGGGCCAAGCACGCACGCAATGCGGTGTCGATGGCGTTCACCGGACCATTCCCTTCGGAGGTGTGCACTTCGCGATGGTCGCCGATCCACACCTTCACGGTGGCCTCGGTGGTGAACGAGCCGTTGGTGGACTCATCGGTGATGACACGCATCGACTCCACGTTGAAGAAGTTCTGCTCCCAACCCGTGGCGCGACGCATCAACAACTCGAGCGAAGCATCGGCTGCCTCGAAGTGGTAACCCTCGAATTCCAGTCGCTTCAGCTCATCGAGAATCGAGCTGATCACTGCCCCGTCGGCAACCAGCCCAAGCTCTTGCGCCTTCATCGCAATGGTGGCGCGTCCCGCCATCTCCGACACCAAGAACCGCGTGCCATTCCCCACGAGTTCCGGTGCGACGTGCTCGTAGGCATCCTTGGCGCGGGCGATCGCCGACACATGCAGGCCCGCTTTGTGTGCGAATGCTGATGCGCCGACATAGGGCGCCTGCGGATTCAAGGGACGGTTCAACACCTCGGCCACGTGGTTGCTCACCGAGGTGAGATGTTCGAGGCGACCCTCGGGCAGACAGTCGAAGCCCATCTTCAATTGCAGGTTCGGGATGATGGTGGTGAGGTTGGTGTTGCCCGTGCGCTCACCCAATCCGTTGAGCGTTCCCTGCACGTGACGCGCGCCGGCGCGCACTGCCGCAAGCGAGTTGGCAACCGCACAACCCGTGTCGTCGTGGCAGTGGATGCCGATGATGGCATCGTTGCCCACGTGTCGCGCGACATCGGCGACAATCGATTCGATTTCATGCGGCAACGATCCACCGTTGGTGTCGCACAGCACGAGGTGCGAGGCGCCGTTCACCACCGCTGCTTCAAGCACACGCAGGGAGAACTCGGGATTGTTCTTGTAGCCGTCGAAGAAGTGCTCGAGATCCACCAACACCAATCGATCGTGACTGCCGAGAAACTTCACCGAGTCGGCCACCATGGCGACACCTTCATCCAGCGTGGTTTGCAATGCCGTTTCCACCTGATAATCCCACGCTTTTGCCACGATGCATACACCCGCGGTGTGCGCGTCAATCAAGTTGCGCAGCGTCGCATCGTCGTCCACCTTGCCCGACGGACGGCGCGTACTACCGAATGCCACCAGCGTCGAAGTGGTGAGTTTCAGTTCGCGCTTGGCGCGGGCAAAGAACTCCTCATCCTTGGGGTTGGCGCCCGGCCAACCACCCTCGATGTAGTGCACGCCGAGCAAATCCAGCTGTTCGGCGATGCGCAACTTGTCGTTGACGCTCGCCGACACACCCTCCACTTGCATGCCGTCGCGCAGCGTGGTATCGAACACCTCCACGGTGTTGGCGGGCAGCGTGAGGCGAGCGGGCATGACTACTTGGCGAGCTCGCACCAGTGGGCGTACTTCTTTTCCTGACCGCGCACCGCGCGGGCGTACATCGCTGCGATTGCGCGGGTCTTGGGACCCGGGCACGGAATTTCGCGCTCGTCCACCGATCGCACCGAGCCGACTTCGGCAGCAGTACCACAGGCAAATACCTCTTCGGCGATGTACAAGTCGCTTCGCGCGATGTTGTCGACGCGAATGTCGTAGCCGAGATCACGCGCGATAGTCATCACGCTGTTTTGTGTGATTCCCTCGAGCGCACCCGCCGACAGCGGTGGCGTCAGGATCACGCCGTTGCGCACCACGAAGATGTTCTCACCGGTGCACTCGGCCACCAGACCATCTGGCGCGAGCATGATGGCTTCGTCGTAACCGGCCTTGAGCGCCTCCACTTTTGCCAACGATGAGTTCACGTAGTTGCCGACGGTCTTTGCCGCTGGCGGCATGGTGTTGTGGTCGTGGCGAGTCCACGACGAAATCTTCATGCGCACGCCCTTTTCCACCGCATCATCGCCGAGGTACGCGCCCCACGGCCAGCAGGCGATGGCCACATCCACCTTGCACGGCAACGTATTGAGACCCATCTCGCCGTAGCCGTAGTACGCCAGCGGGCGTACGTAGCACGATGGGAGCCCGGTCGACGCCACGGTGTCCTTGGTGGCCTGCACCAACTCCTCCACCGAATACGGCATCGGCATTCCCATGATCTTGGCGCTGTTGTGCAGGCGAACGATGTGGTCGGTCAAACGAAAGACTGCCGGACCCTTGTCGGTTTCATAGGCGCGAATTCCCTCGAACACGCCGGTGCCGTAATGCAATGTGTGGGTGAGCACGTGCACGTTGGCATCGGCCCAGTTCACCAGGGATCCGTTCATCCAGATCTTTGGTGTCGTTGTAATCGGCATCGTGACCCCTTGTGTGTGATGTTGACGCTATCCGTGGAGGCGTCGACAGATTTCGTCTCCGACCGCCACCGTGGAACCATTCGTTGGCTGCGAGCAGGCCTCGCGAATTGCTTGTGCGGCGCGCGATTCTCCGAGATGATCCAGCATGAGCGCTGCCGACAAGATCGCTGCCACCGGATTGGCGACGCCCTTTCCGGCGATGTCGGGTGCGGAACCATGCACCGGCTCGAACAACGACGGCCCAGTGCGTGCCGGATTCAAGTTGGCCGACGATGCCAAACCGATGCCACCACTCACGGCGCCTCCCAAGTCCGTGAGGATGTCGCCGAACCGATTGTCGGTGACGATCACGTCGTAGCGGTGCGGGTCCTGGACGAAGTAAATGCAGGCGGCGTCCACGTGGTTGTATGCCGTGCCGACACCGGGGAACTGCGCGGCCACCGCATCGAACGTGCGCTGCCAGAGGTCGCCGGCAAATGTCAGCACGTTGGTTTTGTGCACGAGCGTGACATGTTTGCGCTCACGCGACGAAGCCAACTCGAACGCATACCGAATGCAACGCTCCACTCCGAAACGGGTGTTCACGCTCCCCTGCGTGGCAACTTCGTGCTGGGTACCCTTGCGCAACACGCCACCTTCCCCCACGTATGGGCCCTCGGTGTTCTCGCGAATCACCACGAAGTCGTGCGATCGAGTGTGACCTGGACCAGTACCAACAAAGGGTCGCTGGTTGATGTAGAGGTCGAGGCTGAATCGCAACTTGAGCAAGAGGCCGCGTTCAATTACCCCGGGTGGCACGCCCGGCGTACCCACCGCACCGAGCAAAATTGCATCGAACCCGCGCAACACTTCGAGCGTGTCGTCGCTAAGTACCTCGCCGTCACGCAGATACCGCGCACCGCCAAGATCGAAAAATGTCGTGTCGAGCTCCACACCACTCGCACGCACCACTTTGAGGGCTTCTGCGGTGACCTCCGGACCAATTCCGTCACCGCCGATCACCGCAACACGATGCGAGGTGCGAGCGCGGGCTGCATTCACCTCATTCAGGCTACGGAGGTATGGGTATCCTGACGATATGCCGACCCACCGCTTATCGCGCGTTGCCCTCGAGCGTTTACAGGCTGAACATCTCGATCTCACCACGCGAGGTCGAATCGAGGTTGCTGCGCGGATCGGTCGTGCCCGTGAAATGGGTGACTTGAAGGAAAACGGCGACTACCACGCCGCCAAAGACGAGCAGGGCCATATGGAGGGCCGCATTCGACAGATCGAAGCCATCTTGGAGAACCACGAGATCGTCGAGGTCATTGACGACGGCAAGGTCGACCACGGCAGCATCGTGACGATCCTGTACGAGGGCGATGCCCCGTCACAATCCGAGAAGTACCTCATCGGCCACATGGAAGAACAGACGAATGACCCGAGCATCAGTGTGATGAGTGCAACGTCGCCACTGGGAGCCGCATTGCTCGGTGCAAAAGCCGGCGCCACCGTCACCTATCAGGCACCAAACGGCTCGCTCACCGTGTCCGTCGTGCGTGTGGAGGCACGTTCCTAACGTGATCCGCCGCACACATGCTGCGCGAGATGGTTTTCCCGACGGCCACGAAGTAGAACTTCCCGGTCGCGGGCGCACCTTCGTGCGCGAGGTTTCCGGCCCCGCAGGTGCGCCGACGGTGATCTTGTTGCACGGTTGGACCGCCACTGCCGACCTCAACTGGTTCACCTGCTTTGCGCCACTCGGTGAACACTTTCGGGTACTTGCTCCCGATCACCGCGGGCATGGCCGCGGTATTCGACCGCGCGGCGCATTTCGTTTGCACGACTGCGCCGACGACGTCGCCGCGATCGCCGATGTGTTCGGCGTGAACACGTTCATTCCCGTTGGCTATTCGATGGGTGGCGCAATCGCGCAGCTCGTCGCTTCGCGTCATGAGCAACGAACTCGCGGATTGGTACTGGCCGCCACGGCCGCATACTTCTCCTCTTCACGCGACGAGCGCCTCAACTTCCTCGGACTGACGGGACTGGCTCGGTTGTCCAAACTGACGAGCGCTCAAGCTCGGTCGTGGATCACCGAACAGGTCTACCTGCAACGCAAGACGCACCAGTTGGCCGATTGGGCTGCTCGCCAGATTGCCAGCCACGATTGGCGTCACGTGCTCGAAGCGGGAAGCGAGATTGGCTCGTTCGATTCGCGACCCTGGCTGCCCAACATTGCCGTACCGGCAGCCATGATCATCACCACCGATGACAAGGTCGTTCCAACCCGACGTCAGGAAGAGCTTGCGTCGTCGCTGCACACGGCAACCGTGACGCATCGAGTCGATGCCGGCCACGATGCCGTCTTTGCCGCCCGTGACCGTTTCGTACCGCTCCTCATCGACGCGTGTCAGCAAGTGGTTCAACACAGCCGCGTTGCGTAACCGCGCCGTCACGTCGACTTCTTTCGCGGCGACTTCTTCTTGATCACCGGCGGCGACTCGTCAGAAGCAGTGATGGCATCGCGCCACAGACGCTCAACGGCGTCCGCCAACGATCCCTTGGCGTTACCCGGGTCGGTGACGATTTCCGCCGGGTCATCTGCGAAGCGCAAGACCGAGCCCACACCAGCATCACTGACCACCACCACGAGTCGCACACGGCGTCGGCGTGGATGCACGCTGGGTGGAACATCGCTCTCGTTGTCGTCATCGACTGGCGCTGCCCAACCACAGGTCAGTACCGCCGCGGCATCGAACATCCGCGCGATGGAACTCCCACGGGATTCCAGCAACTCGTACACGTCGCCGTGTTCGGCGAGGAACGAAATCCGCAGGGCTCCATCGGTATTGGTGTCGATACCCGACGGATCCACCACGCTGATGCCGTAGAGGCGGGCTCGTTTCAGGTCGAAACCCGAGAGTGACAGGTTGAGGCTGTGCTCGACGCAGGTCGCCAAGGCGACCGGAGTAATGGTGTTGGTGTTCATACCCCTGTGTGTGCACGACCCTGGCTCATTCGGCGAAGTTTTTCGCCATCGCGTCTCAACGCTGCAATGGCAATCGGCTCGCGCGTCTACAGTCTGAAGCGAGCATGTTCGGAACTTCCGTGCGATCCACCGCGAGACTCATCGCCGGATTCTTTGCACTCACCGTGGCGTGGATGGTGACGCTCCCGCTCTTTGCCGGACCCGACGAACCTGCCAACTTCATCAAGTCGGCCGCAGTCGTTCGGGGCCAGCTCGTAGGTGAGTCGATACCCGCCAGCGTGAGTACGTCATTCTGGTCGACCTACGTGGACATCGACTCCCGATTCGGCACCGCGCAACTCGTTCCCTGGTGCTTTGTTGGCCAACCCCAAACACCAGCGTGCAGTGCTCCACTGCAGACACTCACTCCGGTTGAACCAGCGCGAACTGACATGGGCAGGTACCCGCCGATTGGGTTCATGCCGGCTGGCCTTGGAACGCTGATTGGTCCGAGTGATGCTGGAGCGAGAGCCGCCAGGCTCACTGGAGCCATTACCTGCTGCGCGATGCTCGCCGTCGCAGCGCAACTCTTGCGGCGACGTAATCGGTCGATCGTTCCACTGCTCATTGCTGCCACGCCTGGCGTGCTCTTCCTCTCGTCTGTTTCAAGTCCGAGTGGACTGGAGATCGCTTCAGCACTGGCGGCATGGACCGCCCTCTGGTTGGGTATCCACGAGCGGTGGTTACAGCGCTCCACACTTGGCGTTTTCGTTGCTGCCTCGTCGTTGCTCATCGTGGCCCGGCCCGCGGGACTAATTGCCGTCGCCGTCATGGTGCTCTGTGCAGCGCTCGCAGATCACACGTCGCTCCGGGGAGCGTTGGTGCGACATTGGCGACAGTTCGCCGCACTTGGTGGGGCAATCGCAGTGAGCCTGGGGTGGTACCTCACCGCCTATAGCCATAATTTCGATGTTCGCCTCGAAGTGGATACCCGCATCACAAAGGTCAGCACCATCGTTTCGAAGTCGCTCATCGATCTGCCACGACTCGTGACTGAATCCGTTGGAAACTTCGGATGGCTCGACACCCCAAGCCCCACGGTCGCGGTATGGATCTTCGTCGCACTTACCGCAGCAGCAGCGTGGCGCACCTTGCGCATTGCCGCCACGAGACAGCGGCTGGCACTCGCTCTAGTAGCGCTCAGTGTCCCACTCTGGCACTTTGCACTGAACGCCAACTATCAAGATCTCCTCGGTACCTTCGGATCACAAGGTCGCCACATCACCCCGTTGCTCGTCGGCATCCCACTTGCTGCGGTGATGCACCACACCAGCCGCAAGTCCGATCGGACGCTGACCGCACTCATGCTTTTCGTCCACGCGTGGTGTGTTCTCGTGGCGCTGCGCAGATACGCGAGCGGTTCGGGCGGAAACGATCTGCTTGGCTTCATCACGAATCCCACCTGGTCGCCACCACTCGGTATGCCACTCACGCTGATTGTGGTGGCGGGTGCACACCTCGGCGCTTGGTTCGGCTTGCAAGAAGTGCGGTCGTTGGCAGGCAGAATGGAACGGTGACGTCTCTCACCCTCCCGCAAAAAGTGTGGGACCGCCATGTGGTGCACCGCGACAACAACGGCAACGAATTGCTGTACATCGACCTGCACCTCGTGCATGAAGTGACCAGTCCGCAGGCATTCGACGGGCTGCGCATCAACGGCCGCCGCGTGCGTCGCCCCGATCTCACCGTGGCCACCGAAGACCACAACGTGCCAACCAAGGACATCCACCTTCCCGTCGCCGACCCGATTTCTGCCAAACAACTCGATGTGATGCGCAAGAACGCCGCCGAGTTCGGCATCACGCTGTACAAGATGGGCGATGCCGGTCAGGGCATCGTGCCTGTGATCGGTCCCGAGCAGGGTCGCACCTTGCCCGGGATGACCATCGTGTG
>SXPV01000001.1 GCA_005793215.1 Actinomycetota bacterium | reverse complement strand
TCGCGACTCGCCGCGGGGGCTGCCCACCGCGCCGAGGTGCTTGCGAGTGCTCGGCAGGAGGGAGAGGCGAGTGACTCCCCGGACCTGGTTGCCGTGCGTCAAGCGCTGGCCGCCGCTGAACGCGAGATTGCGAGTATTCACGAACAACATTCGGCCGCGCTCGTACGCATCAACCAGTGGGGGGCCCGAGTACTCACGAGCGAGTCACGCGGGGGAGACATTACGGATGTGTCGTCACTGCTCGCCCTCGGCGAGGCCATCCGCGGGTAGTTGCAGAGCACTGCGTCCCAAGCCGCGGAGCACTGCGTCCCGAACCTGACGAACGGCAAGAATAGAGCCCAGCCATGCCGACACTGCTCGAACTTGCCAGTGAACACACGGAGTTGTCGGACGACGAGATTGCTCACCTCACGGCGCTGATTTCTGAGTGGGGGATGTTGGCGGACTTTTCGTTTGCCGACTTGTTGTTGTACGTGCCGGTCGCATCGGCAGGTGGCACCAACTGGCTGACTGCGTCCCAGGTACGAGCAGCAACGGGTCAGACGCTGTACCAGTCCGATTTGGTGGGCGAGTATGCCGACGACACCGATCGACCATTCATCGCTGCAGCCGCACAAAGTGGGCAAATGCAAAAGGGTGAGATCACCTTGCCCTACCTCACCGACCCGGTGAACATGACTGCAATACCGGTGATGCGCGAGGGGAGAGCAATTGCGGTGTTGACGCGCGAGGTGTCAACGGTGTCCGGACGTCGTCCCGGACAACTTGAACGCACGTACCTGTCGATATTCGACGACTTTGCGAACATGATCGCAACTGGTCTGTTCCCGTTTCCCGGTCGTGTCGCCGACTCCAGCGTGGCGCCGCGTGTCGGTGACGGTGTCATCGTGTTGGATGGGAGTGCCAGAGTACGTTACGCATCGCCGAACGCCGTGTCGGCATTGCACCGCATCGAAATCCGTGCGAACGCAGTCGGACAGAGCCTTGCTGAGTTGGGGTTTGCTCATGATGCGGCTCGCGCATCCTTCGAGCGTCGCGAGCCGGTGGTGGAAGAACTCGATCAAGAGCACGACGTCACGCTCCTGGTCCGGTCGATTCCCATCCTGAAGCGTGGGGCACGGGCAACGAACGTCATCGGCGGGGTGGTGCTGATGCGCGATGTTTCCGAGTTGCGCCGTCGTGACCGACTGATTCTCACCAAGGACGCCACCATCAAGGAGATTCACCATCGCGTGAAGAACAATCTCCAGACGATTTCTTCGTTGTTGCGGTTGCAGGGCCGTCGCCTGTCTTCCGATGAAGCCAAGGATGCAATCGCCGACTCGGTGCGCCGTATCCGCACCATCGCATTGGTGCACGAAACGCTGTCGCGCGAACCAGGCGAGGATGTTGCCTTCGTCGAGATCGTTCGACCTCTCATTCAACTTTCACAGGAGAGTTTGCAATCGAGTGACCGTCCAGTTCGATTCGAGGTTCGCGGGGACGGCGGTCGGCTCGCGGCGAACATCGCCACACCGTTGTCGGTGGTGATCTTGGAGTTGCTGCAGAACGTGGTCGACCATGCCTTCGGTGACAAGCGTCGCGATGGCGTCGTGCGAGTGTTCCTCGCGCGAGACCCCGACGACGACGCTTTGCACATTCGGGTAATCGACAACGGAGTGGGGGTCGATGAGCAGTTCGACATCTCTCGCGCAACCGGCCTCGGCCTGTCGATCGTGCGTACGTTGGTGACCACGGAACTTGGCGGCACCATCACCATGCGACCGGCGAACAACGCCGATTTGGTCGATGCTGCGCTCGACGATGGCAGTGGTCAAGTGGGAACCGTCGTCGACTTACGAATTCCTACCGAGTAATCCCCACTCCCACTTGCGACACGACGCCGAATCGAGTTATGCCTTCGCCGAAGTGAGTTCCTCGTGGAGCGTTGCATTCGGACTCGCTGTTGCGGTCTCCGTTGGCGATTCGGTTTGCACGTCAGTAGGTGTTGCACCTCGCTGTGGCCAGGCAATGAGTGCCGCGCACATGAAGGCAAGATTGATTGCCACGAGGTGTCGCGGGTAGTACGAAGCCATCTGGTATTTGAGCATTGGGAGGGCGTAGCCGAATGGGATCAGCAGATAGGCGCTCCGAACGTGGAAAAGATTGCCGCGTTGAGCACGCAGGGCGAACACCACAATCCAGAGGGCCTGCGAACCCCAGAACGTCAGCGCCAAAGACCAGTTGTTGGAGGAATTCCAATACATCATCGTACGAAGTTGCTGCCACACTGCGGAGAAGTCACCCGAACTGAACACGGAGGCCCACTCGAATGCAACATTGATACCACCGTTGGCGGTAAATGGGACGAAGCTCTCGCCGTAATACAGGTTGTGCAGCAGACTGAGCGATACCACTACTCCGAACGCAGCCGTCATCTTCGAGAGGTTCCCAATCGCGAGGCTGCGATCGCTTCGATCCACGCTCAGGAGCAATGCCACAAAGAGTGCAACGACGCCGCCGACTTGATTTGGTCTCAGTTGCACGCAGTAACCAAGAACAAGGCTGAGCGTTACGAGGAGCCAGGTGCGTGACTCACGAGTCTGAGCAATGAAGAAACCGGCGACTGCGAACAACGCAATCCACGTCGGGTGCTCACTTGAGCCGACGAAACCAAAAACAGCAATCGAGCCTTCAGCGATGAAGAGGAGCCCAATGAGCAGCACCAGACCCGAAGTAATCAGCGTCAATGTCTCGTCGTGATGTCGAATGAATACTGCAACAAGATAGATGAGCGCAAAGAACCCAAACGTCGTTGCCATCAGTCCGATGAGGACATCGTTTTCACCGAGCAGTGATTGTGTAACAAGGGAGAGGTATCGCGGACCTGCTTGAAACCAAAATACGGACTCACCTCCGTGTACGGAACCAGTAACGAAGACCTGTCTCGCATATCCCCGTGTTGCATACCAGTCAGAATCGCGCCAATAGAACAACAGGCGCCCCCACCAGCGCTCACCATGGCCATTGGGGAGCTTCTCCAAAAAGTCGAAAACCAATATGGATGCAAGTGCGAGCGAGAAGGGAAAGAAAGTGATGGCCGGCGCAGACACCCACCATTTACGGGAGAGAACGAACATCACGACGAAGGCTGCGATCGGCAGAAACAGCTGTGAATCCAAGATGGTGGGAGCGTTCGACCAAGAGAGGTCGAACAGCAGGTAGGCAACTGCTCCTATTGCGATGCCAATCGGCAACCACCATCGCAGGCGTAGGAGGAGCAGCACAAGAAGGCCGGCGGCGATGAACGCTCCGAAGCCGTCCAACAACAGAGCGAGCAAGAAGAAGAGTCGACCGGTGTCTTGTCTTCCCACGGGTGCGAGAGCCGAAAAATCATCGCGATCTGCATCGAACCAGGTCTCAATCTGTGTTTTGATGCCACTGATCTCGGAGACCCTGGTTGATGGTGGGGAGGGAAGCACGAAGTCGCCGCCAGTGACCGTACCGATGGTCACCTGGCGAGCGTCAAATATCGCTTTGATTGTCGCATTGCCTTCGGTCAATGCAATTGCCGGAACAGTGAAGTTGAACCCATTCATCGTGAGCGATGGTCGACTCCAGAACTTGGCAACATCCGGTCGGCTCTCTGGCACTGTTCGGCCGATTTCTCGATTGGACGAGTCGACCGCGACGATCGCGTCTGGAGTTGCCATGTTCGCCACGTCAAGGGTCCAGCCGCGAACACGAACGTCCGTGAACTTGAGGATCGCTTTCCGAGAGAGAGGTTCACCGATCTTCAGTTGCGCATACGGGCCCCGACTGGGGGGTTCAGCATCTGGCAGCGTTGCCGAGTCATCGTCGGTGAACTTGTACTGCACGAGCAACTCGGATGGAGTCGTTGGAACGGGCAGGAACTGCAATCGCGAAAATAGGTATTGATCCGCCAACGGAATGCCCGATTGGTCGATTTTTGCGTCGGCAAGTGTTGCTTTCATTTCACCGTTGCCAAAAATAGGGAGAAATTGCTCCGTTGACGTGTTGTTGGAAACGACTGCGCCGTAGGTCGCTGTGAAGGGGAACCGAGTGAGCCACAGGGCACCAAGCCTTGGATACTCATTCATGAACGGCAGACTCCAGTCGTGCGTGCTTGTGCCGAAGTCCACTGTTCGGTCGATTCGTGACGTATTCGAGAGTCCAAGATCGCTACGACGCAGAAACGGCCCCTCGTACGATTTCTCGCACCTCCCTGGGTTTTCGATCGGCACGTACAAGCTTCGGTAGCAGGCATCGAAACCGTCGCTGAATGGGTACCAAGTGAATGTCAAGAGTTTCAGCAGTGCAAGCACGATGAGCACAGGCTTCACAGCCGATCGCCACACCTTGCTCGCCAACCAGGTTCGAACGGTGGTTCGAGTCTCGCGATTCAGAACGACAACAACAAAAAGGACGAGGGTGGCGAACTCAAGCCGAGTGCTGAAGGGCAGGCCGTCCCATGCCAGTTGACCGGAACCTGGCACCACCAGGAACAAGAACAGCAGTGCCGCAAGTGACTTCATCTGTACCGCGTTCAACAGTAGTGCGCTTCACCGCAAGCCAACCCATGCGGGCGCGTTGGAACGTGGTGGATTAGGCGATGCTGGCGCGACGAGCCGCAGCAGCACGACGACGCATGTCGCGTCGCTCTTCTTCGCTGGTGCCACCCCATACGCCACAGTCTTGATTGGTGGCGAGCGCGAACTCCAAGCATTCCTTGCGTACGCCACAGTCGGCGCACACTGCGCGTGCACGCACGAGCATGCGCGTGGCTTCGCCCGTGTTGCCGATGGGGAAGAACATGTCGGGATCGATTTCTTTGCAATTGGCGTTCACTCGCCAGGAGTAGTCAGCGGAACCAAGGGCGAGGCTTTGAGCGAGAATGGACATGCGAGCGTCAGGCTAAGTGCCGAATGGGCAGAACGCAAGGGGCAAATTCGCTACCCTGACGCCACGGGTGGATTGACTGCCCGTTTCACGAAGGTGTTCACGAACATGCGCACAACCACCCAGGTGATGGCACATCGCGGTGCATCAAAAGCCGCCCCCGCCAATACCATCGAGGCGTTTGCCCTCGCCAGACGAATGGGCGCCCATGCAGTGGAACTCGACGTTCGCCAATGTGCGACGGGTGAATTGGTAGTGCACCACGATCCGATGCTCAAAGACGGTCGAATTCTCGCGCACGTGGTGAAAGAACATCTACCCGACATCGTTCCTACGTTGGATGAGGCGCTTGATGCTTGCGGCGACATGTGGGTGAATGTCGAGATAAAGAACCATCGAACGGAACCCGACTACGACGGCACCGATGTTCGGGCATTGGCGGTGTTGGAGGTGTTACGTCGACGTGTGCGTCAACATGGAGATACCAAGCGATACCTCGTGTCGTGCTTCCGGCGAAAGACGGTAGATCGTGTACATGCCGTCTGGCCGGAGCTTCCCACGGCATGGCTCACCATGAACGTGGGGAATGCCGATGAACTTGCTCGTGACTTGGCGTCCAACGGACATTCAGCAGTGCATCCTGAAGTAGCACGGGTGACCCGAGAAATGATCGAAACGTTTCATGCGCACGGTGTGCAGGTGAACACGTGGACGTGTGACGATCCGATGCGAATCCGAGAGCTCATCACGTGGGGAATCGACGGCATCTGCACCAACGTGCCGGATGTGGCGCTCGAGCAGTTACGCGATCGAAGTGCCTGAGTTCGAATTGCCTAGTACTCCACCAGCATCGGCTTGATAAGCCGTAGTGCCTCGGCGTGGTGTCGAACGGTGAGAGTCGTGGTGTCGTCGATGTAATCGCCGTCGAGTTGGTAGCCAAACGGCACGGGGAAGTCGAACACCACTTGCTCGACGTCCTCGATGATTTCGATGCCCCGTCGCGCAACGATGCCTCCCTTGCGCAAGGAACTCCAGAGCGTTGACAGCATCAGTGGAGTGGTGAGACGACGAAAGGTGATTGCCACGAGTCGCTTCTCCAGCGTCGCGGCTCGCGAGAGTTCCACCGCTCGCTTGCCGACGTAGGTGTAGGGGTTGGTATTCAGCACGATCGTGAAGAATCCGTTCGGAATCTTGCGGCCGTCGATCTCCACCGTAAAGTGCGGGAACTTGCGGTCGTAATCCACGAACCATGTCTTCAACGCCGAATATGCAAACAGTGGCTGACCAACGAGACGTTTGAAACTGAAGGTTCGCTCGACTTGGCGCACCACTTCGGCGTCGTAGCCAACCCCGGCATGAAACGTGAAGTACCGACCGTTTGCCTCGCCCAACCCGATTGGTGCCACCAGTCCGCCATCGAGACCTGCGGTGAGTTGAGTCACTGCGGTGAGCGGGTCGTTTGCCATTCCCAGGGATCGAGCGAACACATTGGTTGATCCACCGGGTAGCACGCCTAGGGCGGTGGAACCTGCGGCCAAACCCGTGGCAACTTCGTTGACGGTTCCGTCGCCACCAAAGGCAATCACGGCATCGAGTCCGCGAGTGACGGCGTCGGCAGCAAAGCGGGTGGCGTGGCCGCGCTCACTGGTTTCCACCACCTGAACGTCGTGATGACGGGCTAGGTACTGGTGGACCTGCACCGTGTTTCGGGGGGTCACCGACGTGGCAAAGGAGTTGACAACGAGCAGGATTCGCAAGCATTTTCACGGTATCGGGGTGTTACCGACCCCATTGGACGCAGGTCACACACGTAACGGTCGAGACATCACCGACCGACTCTGCGTTCAGGTGACCGAGCGGTAACAATGAAGGGCATGAAAATCGTCGTCTGCGTGAAGCAAATTCCTGATCCCGCCACGCCGGGCTCTCTCGATTCCGCCACCAATGCGCTGAAGCGTGACGGCAAACTCATTCTTGATGACTCCGACGCCTATGGCGTGGAGATGGCACTGCAACTCGCCACCGCGGCGGGCGGCGGCGAAGTCAGCATCGTGTCGATGGCACCGAACAATGAAACCTCGGGTATGCGCACTGCGCTGGCGATGGGTGCCGTGCGCGGCGTGTTGGTGTCCGACCCCGCACTTGCCGGTTCCGATGCACTCACCACCGCCAAGGTGCTCGCAGCAGCAGTGCACAAAGTTGGCATGCCCGATTTGGTGATCGCCGCCACTGAAAGTACCGATGGATACACCGGAACCGTACCCGAGCAGATTGCCGAAGTTCTCGGACTTCCATCGGTGACCTTCGCCAAGAAGGTGAAGGTCGAAGGCGGAGTGCTGAAGATCGATCGACAGACGGAGGCAGGCTACGACGAAGTGGAGTGCCCACTTCCGGCACTCGTGAGCGTGACCGCCGGAGTGGTGGAGCCTCGGTATCCGAGCTTCAAGGGAATCATGGACGCAAAGAAGAAGGAGATCGTCACCGTCACCGCTGCCGATCTAGGTGTCTCGCCCGTTGGTTGGTCGGGCGCCGGACAAAAGGTGTCGTCAGTGACGCAAGCCGAGGCTCGCAAGGCCGGGCAGGTCATCGAGGATGACGGAGAAGCATTCAACAAGATCGTGGCGTTTCTCGAAACGCTGAAGGTCATCTAAGGGAGACGAACACCATGACACTCAACAATGTTTGGGTCTTTGCCCAAGGCAGCAACGGCACCATCACCAGTTTCACTGCAGAGTTGCTCACCAAGGCACGCAGCCTCACGGACAACGTGTCGGCGTTCGTCGCCGGCGACGGCTCGGCTCTGGCTGATGCCCTCGGCAAGTACGGCGCAAAGAAGGTGTACTCCACGGGTGATCTCGGGGGTCGGCTCGTCGGTGTTGCCGCAGCCAACGCCATGAAAGCCATGATTGATGGTGGCGACAAGCCCGATGCGATTCTTTTTCCGCAGAACTACGACGGCCGCGACACCATCGCTCGTTTGTCGGTGAAGCTCGGGGTCACCGTGCTCACCAACAGCATCGACATTGCCGTGAACGGCAACGAAGTGGTGGCAACTACTCCGATCTTCGGTGGCAACGTACTGTTTGCAACGGCGTTCACCGGTGCCGGTCCACACCTGGCATCGTTCAGACCAAAGAGTTTCGCTGCCGAAGAGATTGGTGGCGGTGCTGCACAGGTGGTAGCGGTCTCGGTGCCCGATGGTGGTGCAACTGCATCGGCAAAGGTGACTGCAACACATGTCGAAGAGACAAGTGGCCCGAAGCTCGACGAAGCAAACATCGTGGTGTCCGGTGGGCGTGGTCTCGGCGAGTCACAGAACTTCGCGATGGTGGAAGAGTTGGCCAAGTTGTTGCACGGTGCGCCTGGTGCATCGCGTGCCATCGTTGACGCGGGTTGGGTGCCGTACTCCTACCAAGTCGGGCAAACCGGCAAGGTGGTGAAGCCGAGTGTGTACATCGCCGCAGGAATCTCGGGCGCCACCCAACACATGGTCGGCATGAAGGGCTCCAAGAACATCATCGCAATCAACAAAGACAAAGAGGCACCGATCTTCGCGGTTGCCGATTTGGGCATCGTCGGCGACGTGCACAAAGTGCTGCCGAAGTTGATCGAAGCGCTCAAAGCGCGCGGCTAGTTCGTCGGCGCAGGATATCGCCCGGCTACACCAGTGGCCAGGGGTAGCGACGTCCGCTGTCATCCTCGGGAAACCGTCGGTGTTCGATCAACCACGCTGCACGGTGGGTGAGTGCTTCGACCTCGTCGCTCTCGAGCAGTGACGACACCTCGAGTGGCACGGAGTCGGAGATTCGCTGCACGGAGTCGAGCAACGACTCGGTAAGCGCTTCGCCCCCGAACTCCCAGATCACGGTTCGCAGTTTGAAATCGGCAGCAAAACACAGTCCGTGATCGATACCCCACACGTGATGACTGGCGTCGATGAGCACATGGCCCGACTTTCGGTCGGTGTTGTTGGCGACGATGTCAAAGACGGCAATGTTGCGAAACTGCTCGTGCAACTCGGGCCGTGATTCAAACAGGGTGAAGTAATGCTGTTCGAAGTCCGCGTCGATCAACAGCTGCACCGATCCTTCGCCAAGTGGTCCGTCACGCAGCACGGTGATGGGAACGAAGTCGAAACCCATTGCAACAGCCAAGCGATAGGCGGCAACTTCGCGGCGATGGAGCCCAGGCGCAAAGTCCCACAAGGGACGCTCGCCGCGCAACGGTTTGTAGATCGCGCGACACGTCCGTTCGCCTTTCGATATCCGCACCAGGAAGGTGGCGTTACTGCTGTAGGGCATTCGCATCTCCACCTCGACGTCACCTTCGGTGAGAAGTTGGAGTGTCGTCAGTTCATCTTCGGGCATGCGTGTCCGTCACGATTCATGGGCAGACCGCAGAATGCGCACGGCGGACGCCCGGCGCGCACGAGTCGGTCCGCATGTTCACAGAACGCGACTGCCTGGGCTCGAGTAATGCGCACCCGAACCCGACTGGCATCGAACTCGGGGTCGTCGTCCGGTGAAATTTCTTCGAATTGCAAGATGAGTTGGTCGTCGCGACGGTCGTAGGCAAGTCCGACACTGCCCAACGCGAACACCGCCTCGTCGGGTTCGACGAATGACGATGCTCGAACCGAGCCCGGCGATACCGCTGGAGCATCTTCCAGTGTCTTTCGCAAGAACACGGCAAGGGCTGAGATCTGTTCCTTCTCGCACTTGATGGAGAGCAGATCGTTCGTTTCACCGACTTGCAGGAAGAACGTGCGAGCGCCAGGAAGTCCGATGACCCCGGCGGTGAAGGCTTCGGCGGATTCATAGTCGCGGTACAGGCTCATGTGGGACGTCGCAAACTCAGGATGGTCGCAGTTCGCGAAGTGATCCACCGTTGGAGTTGACGGTGAGGACGATTGGTGCTGCATCGGAATACAGAATGGCGGTCACCGAGCAGGTGGAGATGACGATGCGCTGAAACAGGTCCAGGGGTGTGCCCATGGCGTGGGCGACAGCTGCCTTGATTGGGTCGGCGTGCGAGACACATACGACGGTTCTGCCAGGGTGACGTCGACGAATCACATCGAGAGCCCCCACCATTCGTGACTGCATCTCCACGAAACTCTCGCCATCGGGGAAGCGGAATGAACTCGGGGTGCGTTGCACGGCTGTCCACTCTGGCTTCTTGTACAGGCGGCGAAGCGACTGCCCGGTCCAGGAACCAAAGTCGCATTCAAGTAGCCCGCGTTCGATACGCACTGGGGTTCGAAGAGCGCGGCTGATCGGTGCTGCAGTCTCGCGTGCTCGCTCGAGTGGCGATGCGTAAATCGCACCGACCTTTCCGAGGTCGGCAATGCGTTCGGCGACGTGGGCTGCTTGCTTCTTGCCACTGTCCGCCAGGTGCAAGCCACGAGCCCGTCCCGGCAATACCTTGCCCGTGGTGGGCGTGGTGCCGTGTCGCACGAGAAGAACGAGCGTCGGCTTGGCAGACATGCGTGCTCAACCTATCCCCACATCTCGTAGCGTCACGGTTCGTGAAGACCGGGAAGCGAGCGACACGCGACACGCAGGTACGACTGCGCAAGGAGATCGAGGCGTGCCGAGCCTGTCCGCGATTGGTCCGATGGCGTGAAACGGTGGCCCGCGAGCGTAGAGCGGCGTATCGCGACGAAACCTATTGGGGCAAACCCATCGCTGGTTTTGGCGATGACGCTGCCCGTGTCATCGTGCTCGGGTTGGCGCCCGGTGCTCATGGCGCCAATAGAACGGGTCGCGTGTTCACGGGTGATCGGAGTGGTGACTGGTTGTTTCGGGCCATGCACAAGGTGGGGCTGTCGAATGGTGCAACGTCACGTTCGCGCAACGACGGCCTTGAATTGCGTGACGCATGGGTCACGGTTGCGGTGCGTTGTGCCCCACCCGACAACACCCCGTTACCGCTGGAGAAAAAGAGGTGCTCGGGCTTCCTCGAACGGGAACTTGGAATGTTGTCCAACAAGCGCGTCGTGGTGTGTCTTGGCAATGTTGCATACGTAGCGGCATGCGAGTTCTTCGGGGTATCACCGCGACCAAAGTTTGCACATGGGGCAGAAGTGCGCGTGCCCGCCGAGCGAGGTGCGTCGGCTGGTTCACCTGGTGCAGTCACGCTCATTTGTTCGTATCACCCGAGCCAGCAGAACACCTTCACGGGTCGCCTCACCGAACGAATGCTGGATGACGTATTTTCGCGTGCAACACAACTCGCCGGCATCTGAAGCGAGCAACGAAAATCGGACTGGAATCGAGCAACGAAACGGGCGTGTGCGTCACGCGCGAAGCGAATGAGACAGCGGTTGTCTAGTGCGCCGCGGGCGCAGTGCCGTCAGCCTTTTTCTTCGGTGGTGGCACGCCGATCTTCACCGAGGTTTCGGCAAAGTCCGGCCATCGGCGGCGGCTCACGACACTGAGCAGACGGAGCAGCTTCATCGCTTTTTCATCGGTTTGTGCCGGTCGGGCAATGACCGAACCGTCCTTGATCATCCGGTTCATTACTTCCTCGCCGAGTTCGGTACGAACGACGCACAACGTCCAGTCGTTGTCTTCTCCAATACCGCCGGTGGAAATGTCGGCGTGCTCGGCGGCGAAGTCCGGACACATCTTGCATCCTTCGCGTGTCCACTGGTGGCACTCCTTCAAATCGATCTCGTGGAACGAACCATCACGCATCCAGATTTGGAACGCACCCTTGATGTTCATCTTCACCATGTCTTCCTTGCGCAGGCCGTATTTGGCAAGGAACAACTCCTCGAAGATGGCGTCGTCGAACGTCTTGGAGCACAGGAGACCGATGTTGAAGAGGAATGGCTTGCCGATTTTTCCGGCTTTGCGTTTCCACATGACGGGAAGCACCGATGATTGACAGCTCATCCCGACCAGCGCGATGCGCTGAAGGCCGGCTTCAGCTGCTTCCTTGATGGCCAGCGTGTTTGCCGAGTAGGTGTATCGGCTACCTGATGAGGCCAGCACCTCCTCGCGAGTGCGAGCCAAACCTGGTTTGGCTTTCCAGTTGGAGCCGTCGCCGTCGAGAAAGCTGGTGAGTGCCGCGTCGATGTAGTCGTGCTTCAACAACCAGATGAGCATCGCACCAACGAAGCCACCGTCCTGACCCTTCGTGTGCGTTTCGTCGTCGGCAGCACGCACCAAGAGGAGTTGGCGGTATTGGCCGTACATTTCGTCGTCCTTGCGGGTGCGTCCGAAGAGGTGCTCGTCGGCTTCCTGCTCCCAGTTACGGAATCGTGGGCAGGCCCGCGTACAGGTGGTGCAGCCCTTCTCACCGTGACCACAGTTGGTCGGCCCAAGTTCCTCTTCGAGGTGAAACGGCTTGTACTTGCCCTCTTCGTGTTCGTAGCCGATCACATCGTGTGGACAGGAAATCACGCAGCCGGCACACCCGGTGCACAGACCCGTGTTGATGACTTCTTCGTAGAGCTCTTTCCATTGTGCGGTCCAGCGGGTGGTGGCTGGCGCTTCGGTTACGGACACGCCGACAACTCTACGACGCACCTCATTGAGAGCCCGCACTCACCCGAAATCACGAGCCCGCACTCACCCGATGATGTATCCGATTCACCGGTGGCCGTCGGGCTGGAGTCGTCGTTTGGCGCAGTGTTCCGACAGAATAAGCCCATGGCATCGAGCATCATCACGTATCCTCCCGAGGTTGAGGAGTTCCGCGCAGTAGTGCGGTCTTGGTTGGAAGCCAATCTTCCACAGGGCTGGTTCGACGACGGCTTCGAACTCTCAGCGGATGCACGCAAGAAGTTCAACGACGAATGGCCCGACAAGTTGCACAAGGGCGGCTGGATTTGTGCAACGTGGCCCAAGGAGTACGGCGGCAAGGGTCTCACCACGTTGCAGGGAGTGGTGTTGAACGAGGAGTTTGCTCGAGCCCGCGCGCCGATGCGGGCCGACTTCTTCGGCGACACGTTGGTTGGTCCAACACTGTTGCAATGGGGAACCGAAGAACAAAAAAAGGAGTTCCTCCCGCAAATCCTTGCCGGGAAAATGCGCTGGTGCCAAGGTTTCAGCGAGCCCAACAGTGGTAGCGACCTCGCCAGTTTGAAGACCACTGCCGTGTTGGACGGTGACGAGTGGGTGATCAACGGACAAAAGGTGTGGACCACCGGCGGTCACTACGCCGACTACTGCTTCTTGCTCACGCGAACCGATCCGTCGGCACCCAAGCACAAGGGCATCTCGTACCTGCTCGTACCGATGCGTCAGCCCGGAGTCGAGGTGCGCGGTATCACCCAACCGGATGGCACGGCCGAATTCTGCGAAGTGTTCTTTACCGATGCTCGCTGCCCGAAGGACAACGTGGTGGGTGGAGTCAACAATGGTTGGAAGGTTGCCAACTCGACGTTGGCCTTCGAGCGTGGCATGAGTGCCACCACTGGTTATCGCCGGTTCGAGGAGGAATACCGTCTCATGGTTGAAGCCGCAACCACGAATGGCGCAATCTGCAATCATCTCGTCCGTCAGCGATTGATGCAGTACTACACCAAGATTCAGATTCTCAAGTACAACGGTTTGCGCTCACTCGGGGCAAACTTGGCCGACAAGAAGGACTTCGGAGTCATGGCACTCGGTGCAGCGAACAAGATGTTTTGGAGCGAAATGCACAAGAACGCGATGGAGCTTGCACTCGACATCTACGGCACGCACGCAATGTTGATCAACACCGGACCCGAGTCGGGTACGTGGCCGGGTGCGCTGCGCGAAAAACGTCGCAAGGGTTACCCGGTCAGTGCGATGATGTCGTCGTTCTTCTTCTCGCGCTCCGAAACCATCTGGGGTGGCACGAGTCAGATTCAGCGCAACATCGTGGGTGAGCGAGTGCTTGGTTTGCCAAAGGAACCGCGTCCCGCGGGTGGGGAGTAGGACGTGCAGTTTTTCGCGGCGATTCAATCGGGATTTCGCAACTACGCGAACTTCAAAGGACGGGCGGATCGCGCCAGCTATTGGTGGTGGGTGCTCTTCAGCGTGCTCATCCAAGCCGCTGCATCGTGGTTTGGCGAGGCTTTCGCGAACCTGGTGTCGGTTGCAGTGTTGCTGCCGTCGTTGGCTTTTGCAATTCGACGTATGCACGACACCAATCGCAGCGGGTGGTGGATTCTGTTGCCCATCGTGAACCTGGTCTTCACGTTGCAGCGCAGTCAGCCGTCGGAGAATCGATTCGGGCCGCCGCCCCCACCGCGAACGGTGGCCTGACCCGCAATGGATGGGCTGGCCGTATGACCCGAGATGGCTCGGCCCGCAACGTGGTTCGCGCAGTGGAGCCAATGTTCGCGGCGAAGTTTGCAGTGAGGTTCGCGGCGAAGTTCGTTGCACCGATACTTCTTCTGATGGGCTGCGGCAGTGTCAGTGTCGGTTCGACGTACGTCGGTAACGCCGACCTCGGAGCGTTCACCAAGGCACCCTCGGAATGGAAGACCGATGTCGTGCAGAGTGCACCGGAATTTTCGATGCACGGATTCTGGGCACCCGGCGGGAGCAAGACCACGCTGCTTGAGCCGTCGTCTTCAGTGTCGGGGGTGGTGATTCGGCGGCTACCGACGACCGAGGAAGAAACCGATCTCGAGTATCTCGGCCGGGGAGTGGCATTCAGCGATCTCAATGAAGCATTCGAGCAGGGTTACGCCGTATTGAGCGAGGGACCCACCGATTTGCGCGTCTCCAAGTTGCCGGGCGAGAAGCTGGTCTACGACCTGCAAACCGAGAGCGGAACGTTGCGCGTGGTACAGGTGAGTGTGGCCGATCGCAGCAAGGGCGAGGTGTACGGCGTGGTGATTGGCTGCAGCGTGGTGTGTTTTTCTGCCAATCGTGCGACGATAGACAGCATTGTGAAGGATTTCCGACTCGGTCAGTAAGGCAGGTTCCACCATGAGAGACGCTCTCCCCGCACCTGTGCTCGCTCCGCGTGTCGGACGTCGCCGACGCAAGCGTGGCATCAAGAAGGCACGCCCAGGATGTCGCCGTCCGCTCCTCGTGTACGACCGCATCAAGGTGTCGTTGGTGTTGCTCGGCACGTTCCTCTTGTTGGCGCTGTTGAAGACGGCTGACAACCCTCTCGTGGGCTTTGACGATGCAGTCCGGATGACCTTCAACTCGTACGGTTGGATTCTCACGATCGTTTCGCTGGACGTGCTTCGTCAACTCCACTACTTCGTAGCCGAGCGCTCGGCAAGGTATTGGTCGGTCGTCGGGCGAGTGGAAGACGTCGTGAAGTCACCCTGGAATCGGTTGACGTCGTTCACGCAATATCGTCTGGCTCGTATCGCGAGGTTCCTCGCCATCGCGATTCTTGGAGCATTCGTCTTTTCGGCAGCTTTCGACACGGAACCGATCGCGGCGTGGATGGAGGCACTCGTTCGGTTGTGGCAGGCGGTCCCGACAATCCTGCAGTTCGTTGCATATCTCTTGTTGGCGATCGGTCAGTTCGTCGCAATCTTCTGGTTCCTCTCCAAAGGTGGTGTCGAGGTATTGATGCCCGAAGACATCAAAACGTCGTTCGACGACGTGTGGGGACAGGATCAAGTCGTTGCTCGGGTGAAAGAGACCTTGAGTTTGTTGGAAGACCCCGATCTCATCGAAGCCAAGGGCGGCTATGTCCCCGGCGGAATCCTGCTCTACGGTCCTCCAGGAACGGGCAAGACGCTTATCGCCGAAGCCCTTGCTGGCGAGACTGGAAAGCCGTTCGTGCTCATCGAACCGGGCGCGTTTCAAGCGATGTTCATCGGTGTGAACATTCTGAAAGTGAAGTCGCTCTATCGACGTTTGCGCAAGTTGGCATTGCGCTACGGCGGAGTAGTGGCGTTCTTTGACGAAGCCGACGTCCTTGGCCGCCGCGCGATGTCGACGGCACCCCAGCGCAGCACACGCGCGATGTCGGGCGGCTGGTCACCAATGGGGTCTCCTTTCAACCCCGCATCGTTGGACTCCTTGGCGTATCTCAGCCCGGTGAGCCAGGCGGTGGTGCTCGGACATCACGACCTCATGGTGGGCGGAAAGGTCGATCAACTCGTGGTGCCCGGCGGTGGTGGCGATCTCGGCACGTTGAACTCGATCTTGGCCTCGATGCAAGGGCTGAAGAAACCGCGCGGTTTCATCAATCGCCTCAAGCGCTTGGTGGGAATGAAGCCATCAAACCCGCCGAAGTACCGAATTCTCCACGTCATGGCCACCAACTTGCCCGACTCATTGGATGAAGCCCTGCTGCGACCAGGGCGAATCGACCGCAAGTTCCGCGTGGGATATCCATCCCGTGAAGGCCGCATTCGCACGTATCGCGGTTATCTCGACAAGGTGAAAAACACCTTGACCCAGGCAGATATCGAGCGTCTTGCAACCTCGAGTCCGTATGCATCGGGTGCCGTGATCAAGGACATCGTCAACGAAGCACTGATGGCGGCCATTCGCGATGGCCGGGAAGTCATCGAGTGGCGCGACATCGTGTCGGCAAAGAGCCTGAAGGAACACGGCGTGACCGACGGCTTTGAATATGTCGATCGCGAGCGACACGCAATTGCCATTCACGAGTCCTGTCACGCAATTGCGGCGTACCGACTGAAGGCCGACTTCCAAATTGATGTCGCCACCATCGAGCGTCGCGGTGATGTCGGTGGATTCGTGTCGCGCGTGCCGGTGGTAGAGCGCATGTTCGAGTGGAAGACCGAGATCGAAAACGACATTCAGATTTCCATCGCCAGTTTGGTGGGTGAACGAATGTTCTTTGCCGGTGACAGCACGAACGGAGTCGGTGGCGATCTGGACAATGCCACGCGTTTGGCCCTGGTGATGGAGTCCCGCTGGGGCATGGGCGAAACCATCGCCTCCCACTCCGTACTCGTTGCAGGTTCGGCTGGTGGAGCAGGGCGCGGAGGCAAGCCCCTCGAGGAGGAAGATTTGAAGGTGTCACCGGTGCTTGGTGAGCGCGTAGAGAAGCGCCTTCGTGAAATCTTCGAGCGAACACAAACGCTGCTGGAAGCGAATCGCTACGAGATTCTGTGTTTGGCCCATGCGTTGGAGTGGCACCGAACGCTGAACGGCGCCGACGTCGAGGCGGTGATCAATCGCGCCCGTGGACCATTGGTGGATGGCACGTTGTACGCGGTGGACTCCGTGCGGGCAACGCTGGAGGCGTACCACGCCGAGGCCGTGCACCTGCACAAGACGGGTCAGGGCCAGCCGCGACTGCCCGATCTCAAGGCGGTAGTCACCGCAACGCTCACGTGATGACGGCCACGCGATTCTTGGCGTCGCCGGTAGGGCTGCTACGAATCAGCGCCGATGCACGTGGTGTGACGGCGATCGATCGAGTGACGAAGCGCCATAAGGTGCAGCACTCGGGTGATGCGAAGGCGCGAAGTCATGCAGAAACTGCGGTCACCCAGTTGCGTGAGTATTTCGACGGTCAGCGTCGTCATTTCGACGTTCCATTGCACATGCACGGTACGGAGTTTCAGCAGCGGGCGTGGAAGACAATGCGCAAGATTCGCTACGGTGCCACCATGTCGTACGCGCAGCAAGCACGAGCGATGGGATCGCCCAAGGCGGTCCGAGCGGTGGGAAGCGCGAATGGGGCAAACCCGATTCCGATCATCGTGCCGTGCCATCGGGTGATCGCCAGCGACGGCTCACTGGGTGGGTATGCGCTGGGGTTGAAGATGAAGCAGTTTCTGCTGGAGATCGAGCGCCGCTAGCCGAACGACCTGCACCGGCCATGGTTAGTGCGGTTGGGTGAATCCGAAACACTCGCGTACATTGGCATCGCTAAGGGCCTGCGCTGGTGGACCGAAGGCCACCACTCGCTGTGCGAGCAGCATCACCGCGGTGGCCGATGCGGCGTCATGTAAGTCGTGGGTGGCCAGTACCACGGTGACACCGCGTCCGCGTTCTGCAGCGATGATCTCGGCAACGGCGCGCTTACCATTCAGGTCCAAACCTGCGGTGGGTTCGTCGAGCAACAGCACCTCGGCTTGACGCGACAACACTTGCGCCAAATGCGTTCGCTGCTGTTGTCCACCAGAGAGCTCACGTAACGGTTGGTCGGCAAACTCGTTTGCGCCAGTGCGGTGCATCGCGTCGTTGACGATCTCGCTGTCGATTCTCTTTGCACGACGGAACAAGCCGAGATGTGCGAAGCGACCCATTGCCACGATGTCGCGTGCCCGAAGTGGCAACGTGTGCGAGGAAACGGGATGTTGAGGGAGATATGCCACACGACGTGGTGATCCCCCGGGGCGAGTTCCGAGCACGGTGACATCCCCGTGAAGTGGCGCAATCATTCCCGCCAATGTCTTGATCAAAGTTGACTTACCCGAACCATTGGTACCTATCAACACGATGAGGTCGCCGGCATGGACCTTCATCGAGATATCGCTGACGACCGAATGCAGTCCGTGCCCAACGTTGAGGTGCGTTGCCTCGATGGTGGTCTCGGGTGCGGTCATGTCAGTGCGAATGCTCGTGCTGATGCGGCAATTCTCGATGGCCACGAAGACGTCGCGGAATGGTGATGATTGCAACGAGAACGAAGAGGTACACCGAAGTGAACACGATGCTCGCTCCCGCTGCGACATCGAAGTGGTAGCTCGTGAGGAGCCCGAGGTAACTCGAGAGCAGCCCGAAACCCGCGGCGCTCAGCATCATGGTGCTGACTCGTCGCGTGAGGAGGGCGCCGGTTGCCGCCGGGGCGATCAAGAGTCCGAGCACCAACAAGGTGCCCACCAATTGAAAACTTCCGACGACGGCCATCGCCACCATCGTCAACATCAACCCGTGAAAGAACCGCACGGAGAACCCGGATGTTCTGGCAAGTCCATCGTCGAGTGACATCAACACGAATGGTCGATGTGCAACCACTGCGATGGCTCCGACGATGACCAACACGGCAATCTGCCAGGCGAGATCCGCAGAATTCACCCCCAACAATTCTCCGAACAAAATCTGTGTGATATCACCCACGAACGATGTGGAGCGGGAGGTGATGATGACGCCCAACGACAGCATGCCGACGAAAAGTAGGCCTATCGCCGTATCAGAGGAGAGCCGAACGCGTGAAGTGATTGACGAAACACCACCCATCATCACGAGAGCACCCAGAGCGGCGCCGATGACGCCCGGAATACCGAGCAGCAGCGCGATTGCAATTCCCGGGATGACTCCGTGGGCGAGTGCGTCGCCGACGAAGGAAAGACCCCGCAACACCACGTAGGTACCGGCGATTGCACAGATGATCGCCACCAGGCCACTTGCGAACAGGGCATTCCTCAGGAATTCATTGCGGCTGAACGGTTCCCAGAATGGATTCAGGAACGCGAGTGAAGCGTTCAACTCAGGCTCGTTGCGATGGTGGTTCCCAGGGTTCGCATGAACGCGACGTAGCTGCCCGACGAACCCAGAAAGTGGGAGTTGATCTCCACGAGGTCAGCATTGGCTTCATCGGCCACTCGGGCCGCCACCGATGGGTTGGTGCCGAGTGACGTGAACACCACCTTGGCGCCGTGCGTTCTCATGACGTTGATCACGAACTCCATGTTCGCCGCGCTCTCTTCGGCATCGGTCGATGGGCTCGAGAGGATTGCGGCAATCACCTCGCATCCGTATCGATCAGCAAAGTATCCGAGTTCGTTGTGGCCGGTTACCAGTTGACATGTGTCGACTCCGAGGAAGAGTTCCCGAAGTTCAGTATCGAGGGCTTCGAGCTCGTCATCGAGCGACAACCGGGCAGCGTCGAGGTCGACCCCCAAGGCTTCGGAAGCAGCCTGCGCCAGAGCAGGCAGGGCCTCTCGCATGGTGTGGGGGCTGAGCCAGATGTGGGGATCCTCACTGTGGTCGTGATCGTCGTGGCCGTCTGATGATTCGGCACCTGGATGCACGTGTCCGTGTTCGGAATGGTCGTTGACATCAACGATGTCGAGCGTGGTGACATGATCGGCCACCGCAAAGACCGGAACTCCGGCGTTCTTTGCATTGGCGAGTGCATCGTCGAGTCCGGCTTCCAAGGAGAGACCGTTGGACACGACGAAGGCCGCATTGTTGATCATCTCAATGTCGCGCGGTGACGGTTCGAAGTCGTGCGGGTCTTGACCATCGGGAATGATTGTGACGACATCCGCCACACCATCGACGAGCTCGCTGACCACTGCCGCGAGCACGGAGTAGGTCACCACTACGTCAGGCAGATCGACAACGGGGGCGCTGGTGGTTGCAGGCGCAGCCGTTGTGGCTGGCTCATCAATCGACTGCGAGGAGTTTTCGTTGCTCGAGCAGGAAAGCCCGAGCCCGACCAGCCACAGGCCGGCAACGGTGGTTACTCGTCGTAAGTGCTGTGGCGGGGTCACATCGTGACCCTACCACTGAATGAGAATGATTCCTATTGCGAGTGCACGACGTGCGAGCGAGTGTGCGGCGATTAGTTACCGAGTGCCACGTTGATGGCGTCGGTGAGGGCTTCGGCAGATATCTCGCCGCTGTTGCGCCACAACACCTTTCCGTCACTGCCGATCAATGTCATGTACGGATATCCGGCCAAACCAAACGCGTTTGCTGCGGTTTGATCCTCGCTGTCGACCATGACTGGCCAGAGTTCCGGCCACTTCTCATTCGCCAGCCACACCGACGGTGGGAAATTCGGCTGCGCAGCGTCGGTGCCGGTGGCGATTGCAATGACGTCAAGATTCTCGGGTACGAGACCGCTCTTGTTCCAATTCACCAGCACGGGTACTTCCTTCTGGCAGAACGGGCACCAGTGTGCCAAGAACACCAACAGCATCGGGGTGCCCGGGGTGGTGGTGACCTCGTTACCGAGGAACCCGAAACCCTCGAGCACGGGGGCAGTCATCCCGATGGCAGTATCCGCGCCATCGTCGAACTTGGGCAATGCGTCACCAGTGACGACGACATTTTGAAACTCCGATGCCCCCTCGAGACTGGCGTCCTCATCACTGCTGGCGGTGAAGGCGATGACGCCAAAGATTGCGGCAAGCACCGCGACGATGCCGACGACCAATGTGGTGATTTTGTTCACGTGGGCTCCTTTAATGGGATTCGGTTTTACGATCGACTTCCATTGTCGCAGCAGAAGTTGGCGATGCCACGGACAAAAACACCAGCACCGTCACAAAAGCGCAAAAGGCCATGAACGCCAGTGTGACGAAACCAAACACTTCGAAGTACGGCACCGAGCATGGAGCATCAGCCGAACATGTGCCGGTGTCGATGCTGGGCCACCGCTCGAGCAACCAGTGGTACATGGAAATCACCGCACCAGTGCTGGCAAGCACCAGGGCATACGGTCTGATCGAACGATCCTTACGAACTGCTGCAATCACCAACACGACTGCCAGCGAATACATCGCAATGCGCTGGTACCAACACAAGACACAGGGCCGGTAATTCGCAACTTCGGAGAAATACAAACTGCCCAACATCGACACCGAGGTAACGAGCGCCGGTACCGCCAATTGCAGCGGGGCGACGCCACTCACCAGGGAACGTCCGGCGCCACCACCCACGGCTCGTGCCGCCAGCAGCACAACGCTGCCGACAAGGGCAAGGAGTGCCAGTAGGGCAAAAAACAACTCAAACGCTTCGTTGGCCACTGAGTTGAGCGTACCGATGGGGTTCTGGCACGTGAGCGTGCGATGCTGATGCGGCGTGGCACGATGGAGAGATGGCTTCTTTGCTCGAACGACTACAGGCAGATCTCTCCGCGGCGATGAAGGCAGGCAACGATGTGGAGAAATCCACGTTGCGCATGGCAATTGCGTCCGTCAAGAACGCCGCGGTGGCAGGCGATGCGGCGGTGACACTCACCGACGACCAAGTGCTGGGGGTCCTGCAATCGGAGGCAAAGAAACGGGCCGAGGCCGCAGACATATATAAGGACGCAGGGCGAAGTGATGCCGAAGCGAGCGAACGGGCCGAGTTGGCCATCCTCGAGCGCTATCTCCCTGCCCGCATGAGTGATGACGAACTGGTAAAAATCATTTCCGAAGAAGTGGCAGCAGCCGCAGCTCAGGGAGCAACCGGAACCAAGGCCATGGGCCAGGTGGTGAAGGCGGTGCGTGCCCGGGTGGGATCAGGCGCCGATGGCTCCGCTATTGCGGGA
>SXPV01000083.1 GCA_005793215.1 Actinomycetota bacterium | reverse complement strand
GAGGCACGCATGCATACTCGTATCTGGGTGGGACGATCACGTACTCGCAGCGCCGTGCGGATCATTGCATCGGTGGTGGTGCTGTTTGTGGGTGGCTTGGTGATGTTGAGTCCGGAGTATTTAACTCCGTATCGGTCGGCAGAAGGCCAAATCGTGTTGAGCGGAGTCGTGCTCGTGTTCTTTGGTGCGTTGCTTGCAATGCAACGTTTGGCAATCGTGGTGGCACCCGAACGGTTCGTCGGTCGTCGTGAGGATCCACGCCCATGATCGTGTTTGCTGCCCTCATGGGTTGTTTCTCGGGTGGTGGAGTGGCACTCGTGGCAATTCCTGGGTTGGGTGCGAAGCTGCGTCAACGCCTCGCTCGTTTCGTGGGGAGTTCACGAATAGTGATCCAAGATCGCACGGCGCGGGCTCACGCGAGTGATCTCGACATCGTTGGCTGGACGCCGACCGATTTGGTGGCTCGTCAACTTCTTGGTGTGGTACTCGGCACAGCGATGAGTGCCGCGGTGATGTCGATTGCTGGGGAGGGCGTCGTGGTGGTGGCTGTCATGTTCATTGGCGGGTTCGTTGGGTTCATGCTGCCTGTCGCCTTCTTACGTGCGTCAGCTCGCGCACGGCGGCGAAGTTTCGTGCATGCGTTCTCGGCGTATCTTGATCTGGTCAACGTCCTGCTGGCTGGTGGAGCAGGAATGGAGACCGCCCTTGTTGCTGCTGCAGAAGCGGGAGACGGGTGGGCATTCGGCGCATTGCGATCTTGTCTCACTCGAGCTCGATTGTCGCGGCGTTCCCCGTGGAGTGAACTACGCACTCTTGGAAATCGCTGGGCCCTCAGCGAAGTGGTAGAGGTTGCTGGGAGCATGAACCTATCGGGCGAACATGGTGCTCGAATACGGTCATCGTTGGCTGCACGAGCCGACTCCATGCGTTCGCGACAGGTCGCAGAAGTAGAAGCACTCGCACAGTCGGCAACTGAACGCATGGGTGTGCCAGTAATGATGCTCTTTGTTGGCTTCATGGTGCTCCTTGGTTACCCCGCCCTACAGACGGTGGTGATGAACATGTGACGAAATCCTGCCGTGGTTACCCATCACGACACACAGCAATGCGAGAAGCAAGAAGTTCACAACTCCAAAACCAACACGATGAAAGGAATTTCCAATGTCACATATACGCCAACTTTGGCAGTACTACATCACACGCTTTCGTGCGTCGGTCGCCGCTGATCACGATCGTGGTGAGGTAAGCGCCACAACGGTGGTCATGGCTGCAGCTCTGATCGCTCTGGCCTTGTTCGTCGGCGCAACCATCACCAACCGGGTTCGCGACAAAGCCAACTCTCTCGACCTTGACTAAGCAAAGCACCGACCGCGGCGAGATTTCAATTGAGACCGTACTGGTGGTTCCTGCGATCATCTTCGTGGTATTGCTGGTCGTCCAGGCTGCCATCGTGATGCACGCAGCAAACGTTGCACACCATGTGGCAGCTCAAGGTGCAATGGCTGCTGCACGCCACGGTTCGTCACAAGAACAAGCATTGACATCGATATCGACGGCGGCGACATCGGTTGGAGCGCGCATGGCGGCGCCACCGGTCATTACGACGACCGCCAACGAGGTGACCGTGCGCATCTGGGTGGCGTTACCGAGGGCCATCCCGGTGTTCATTGAGCAGGTGTCGCGTGAAGTATCCGTTCCACGTGAGCGGTACGTTGCCTACAGCGATCGCTAATGCACCGCAAGATGACCGATAGGGGTTCCATCAGTGTGGAGGCAGTACTGCTCACCCCCGTGTTGGTGGTGCTTGTGTTGTTTGTCGTGCATGTGGGTCGTCTTGGGAGTGCTCACACGCGCTTGGTGGCTGCAGCCGACCATTCGGCGCGGGCTGCATCGCTCGTTCAACCACGCGCAATGCACGATGCGGCGCGGACCGTTGCGCTCGACAACCTCCTGCAGAACGGTCTGTCCTGTGAATCCGTAAGGGTGGAGGTCGACGTGGTACAAGGTGTCGATCCCATCATCGTGCAGGTGAGTGTGGAGTGCATTCTTGATCGAAGTGGCCTTTCTTTCTTGTCACCCGTGCCACGAGTACTGAAAGCGACGTCGTCGGAAGTGGTGGATCGCTGGCGGGTGGATTCGTGAGCGGCTTCGTCGTAAGCATCTTTGCCGGACTCGTTGCGCTGTCGGCACTGGTGTTTGATGGGGCGCGGCTGGTCTCCCAGCGTGCAGTACTGGACGATCACGCGGCAAATGCAGCTCGCGCTGCTGCTCAAGAAATCATTGACATTCGTCTCGGAAATGAGCGCATTGATCCACAAGCAGGAAGCGTTGCTGCGCATCGATACCTGGCACAACACAATCTGGTCGGCAGTGTTCGCATTGATGGCTTATCCGTTGAGGTCACTGTCGTACAAACCTTTCCGATGACTCTGTTAACACTGGCTGGTGTTGGCGACCAGGTGCTGGCCACCACACGCGAGGTCCGGGTGGTGGACGAGTGACGAAGTCGTCTAGCCGACCGATGTCGTTACATCATCGGGCTGCACGAGAGGCAATCCTGTCGATGTCACTTCTAGGAGTAGTGGTGATCGCCCTGTCGGTGAGTCACCAGCACCCCGCACGTATCGTCACACGAATTCGTGACGTATGGCGCGATGGTGTGCCCATGACATCACGAGAACTGGCAACTACCGTGCTCGTGGTGCTCCTTTGGCTCATCGTCTTTTCGTGGGGCGTTCGAACGGCACTGGTGATTGTCCGGTTGTCCCGTGCCGCAACGAAGACTCTGTTCCATGGTGTCGCATCACGTCGTGGGTTGAACAAGGTCCGCCTTGTAGTGCTGTTCTTTCTCGGTGCCGTTTCGGCATCGAAGGCGACGACCGTGGGTCTGGATGAAACGGAACTGGCGAAAAGTGGCATCTCACCTGTGCCGTTGCGTGGTGCGATGCAGTATCTTCCGGCGCTGGCGTCGGCAGGACTCGCCGTTGGACTTTCTACACACATACAACGAGAGAGGGTTGCTTTATTACGAGACGCCCCCGTTTCTGCTCGACTAAAAACGCCGGGTCGCTCGGCTTTGTCCCGCGGCGTCGCGGTGTTCGAGCGCTCGAGCGAGTGGAGCAACCAGCAGGCTCCCGCCGGAGCGATGTTCCTTCCTGTTGGCGTGGACGGATCGCAATTGGTACACATTTCGGTGCTTCCCGGCGACCTGATTTCCGTGGAGGCGTCTGACGCTCAAGCAAGTACCGTGCTTCGCCACCTCCTCAACACCATTGCGCTGGCCCCCTGGCTGAGTGAGCCGCGAGTGGTGCTATGTGGATTCGACCCCAACGATGTCGTGCAGAGTCGCAACATCACCATTGCTCGTAGTGCGTCAGATGCAAGCAATCTGGCACTATCGCTACGAGCGGACCATCCGAACGCTGCCATTTTCGTGGTGGCACGCTCTCCAGTAGTCGAGCTGGAATCGTTGGCATCACGTGGCATCACGGTCATTTTTGGCCATTGCGACCCCGACGCACGAGGTCGACCAGTATCGGAGAAAGCTTCTCCGGCGACACGAATCGTGCGAACGGAACATGCCTGGCACATCGATTCACAGAATCAATACTTCTTACCGTATGGAGTTACCCCGGAGGAGGCCGCGGATTTTCGCATCATGGTGCGGGAGATGACCGTTCTCGACCATGACACCAGGCCGCGTACTCAGACAGAGGAAACACCGACAGTAGTGACGCGCCCTACCCCAACGCCATACGCGATGGTGCGGATTCTCGGATCAGTGGAGGTGCTTGTGAATGGGTCGACTGAAGTGCGATTTCAAAAAGCCAAGTCGCTGGAGCTGTTGTGTTGGCTGTGCTTTCACCGTGACCGACCCACGGTTTCGGGGGCCCGCACCGCGCTCTGGGAGGTGGATGTTGAGGATGCAACGTTCCACAATGTGTTGTCAGAACTACGTCGAGGGCTGATGAGATGTGGTCTCCGAGAAGCGGTTCGTCGTGAGACGAAACATCGCCTCACACTGGATGGTCGTGTAACGACGGATGTGGACGTCCTGCGCCACTCACTCCTCGTTGCTGATGAATCACCGTCACCGGCCGCAATTGGCGAGCTCGTCGATGTGCTTATGTTCGTTCGCGGACTCCCTTTTTTGGGGAGGTCCTATGCATGGGCGGATGCCGAAGGAATCACCTCCACCGTGGTCTGGCTGGTAACACGAGCCATTGAGCTCGCAGTGGAAGTGGCAAAGTCTCACGGGGACGACGCCACCGTGCTTGATGCCACCGCTGCAGGCCTTCGCATGTTGCCGAACGACGAGTATTTTCTCGGCTTGCAGCGGTCTGCCATGAGCAGTCGATTTATCGACGACGGAGGAGTCGCCCCAAGCCCCAGCCAGTCACCCGTC
>SXPV01000082.1 GCA_005793215.1 Actinomycetota bacterium | reverse complement strand
TGCTGCTGGTTTGGCGACCAAGATTCTTCCTGAGGCCGTGACATGGCATTTTGCTGGAACGTGGTCGCACATGCCCGAACTCGTCGCGCACCATGGAGACCTCACCATTGCGTTTCCTTCAACCGCAGCTCGATTGGCCCGCTGTGTATCGCTTCCCGTGGTGGTGAAGATGGACGAGTCCGTGCCGGCAAGGGTTCGCGCAGCCATCGAACCCGTACTGGTGTGATGGAGTCGTAGCGTGAATGGCATGTCAACCAGCACGTTGGTGTCGGTCATTGTCGCCGCACACGACGAGGAGCGCTATGTAGGACGTTGCATTCGATCCTTGCTGGCGCAGCGATTTCCCCGCGAGAAGTTCGACATCATCGTCGTGGATGATGGCAGCACCGATCGAACTGCAGCAATCCTGACGACGTTTGGTGACGACATCACCGTATTGCGAAACGACACAAACGTGGGATTGCCCGCCAGTCTGAATCGAGCAATCACTTCGACACATTCGAAGTTCATCGTTCGTGTCGATGCTGATGACTATGTGAATGAGAACTTTCTCGAAGTCCTGTACATGTTTCTCACAGAAAATCCACACTTCGATGCAGTTTCGTGTGACTACCTATTGGTAGACGACCGGGAAGAGGTTCTCCAACGTGGAGACGCATCCAAGGATCCAATTGCTTGTGGCATCATGTTTCGTACCGAACAACTGATCGACATTGGTTTATATGACGAATCATTCTTGCGGCATGAGGATCAAGATCTTCGGTTGCGGTTCCTTGATCAATACACGATCCACCATGTCCCCTTGCCGCTCTATCGATATCGCCGTCATGAGGACAACATCACGAATGACACAGAGATGATGGCGCATCACGAACGGCGTTTGCGCGAAAAACATCGGGGCCACCCTTCGTGAATTCCAAGGTGTCAGCAACACCACCGTCAGTACCCGGCATTCAGTTGGGAAAACGATTCGTTGATGCCGACTCGCTGCCGTATGTGATTGCCGAAATTGGGGTAAACCACGAAGGCTCTTTAGATCTTGCAAAGCGCCTCGTGGAGTTGGCAAAAGAAGGTGGCGCTGACGCTGCCAAATTTCAAACGTACAAGGCCCAGACACTTGCCTCACGACACTCGCCGGCGTACTGGGATACCAATAAGGAGTCCACGCTCAGTCAGTACGAGCTTTTCAAGAAGTATGACTCATTCGGAGCTTCGGAATATGAAGCGCTCGCAGACCACTGCAAAAAGGTGGGAATCGAGTTTGTTTCGACCCCATTCGACGACGATGCTGTCGACATGTTGGCTCCACTGGTTCCCTATTTCAAGGTGGCTTCAGCGGATCTCACCAATACACCACTACTACGTCGTGTCGCAAGGACGGGCAAGCCCATCGTGTTATCAGTTGGTGCCGCAACGCTCGGGGAGATTGATGGCGCATTGGTTACGTTGCGATCTGTGGGAGCCGACAACATTGCCTTGTTGCATTGCATTCTCAACTATCCAACGGTGGATGAGAACGCGAATCTTCACATGATCGGAGATCTTGCCGTTCATTACCCGGAGTGCGTGATTGGCTACTCCGATCACACCACTCCGAAGCCGGGTCTACCCTCGCTGTTGACTGCATGGTTGCTTGGTGCGGTAATTTTGGAGAAGCATTTCACCCACGACACTTCACTTCCTGGTAATGACCACTATCACGCAATGACGGTTGACGACCTCAGAAGTTTTCGTACCGAAGTGTCGCGAGTCGCTCCACTCTTGGGTTCCCGGCGTAAGGCACCGATTCCCAGTGAAGAGATTGCACGAACGAATGCGAGGCGGAGCATCGTGGTAGCGCGTGATCTTTCCTCAGGGCACAGAATTGAAGAGTCGGACATCACCTATAAGCGCCCAGGAACGGGAATCAGCCCCCTGTCATGGGACGACGTGATTGGACGTGTGACGTCTCGCGATCTGGTTGCTGACGACGTATTGCAATGGAGTGATCTTGCCAGGTAGGCGAACCATAGTGGCGGTCGTTCATGCGCGAATGGGCTCGACTCGTTTTCCAGGCAAGATGATGGCACTGCTTGGAAAACATCCGGTTCTGGAATGGGTGGTAACGAGGACATTGCGGTCATCAGAAGTAGACCACTTCGTTCTTGCAACGTCTGACTTACCGCAAGATGACGTACTTGTTGCGTCTGCCACAGGTTTAGGCATTAATGTGTTTCGAGGTTCAGATCAGAATGTCTTGCAACGGATAATTGAGTCCGCTGAACCGTTTGGTGCGCAAGCAATAGTTCGAGTTTGTGCGGACAATCCATTCGTAGAGCCGAGCCTGATTGATGACTTGGTAGGACATTTCCGAGCTAACTGGTGTGACTATCTCTTCAACCATCGCCCAGGCTTGGGTTTGGTCATTGCTGACGGTTTTGGCACTGAGATTTTCGACTTCGCAGTCCTGAAGTCGATTGAGAATCGATTTGCTGAGCCACGATATCGGGAACATCTCACATCGGCATATTGGGAGCACAACGATCTCTTTGATGTCAGGTGGTTGGCGTGTGACGCAGCCCTCGCAGACTCACGTTTCCGCTTTGACGTTGACACTCCTGAGGATCTCAACTATCTCGAGAGTCTTGTTCAAAGTGGAAACATCACCATGGCTTCCACAGCCCATGAGATCATGGACGTTGCTCGTGGCAGTTAATTGCCCGTGGGAGGCGAGCGAGCTCTTTGGGAAAATCAACATGGTTGATGATCTTCTTCCCTCGCTTGAACAGTATTGTGCGGAACTCTCAACTGAGTTATCAGGTATTGAGGTAAATCAACGCATGTTTCGGCGGATGGGCGGAATGTGGCTTTTGCACATAGTGCATCAGGTTTTGGCAATGGAGAACAATCAAGTCTGCAATACGGATCTATCATCGCTGACAATTCCATTTGATAGTTCGACTCACCACATTCGTTTTGTTTCCTCTGAGAGCTATCGAAGTCAACTACGAGTACTCAGCCAATCAGCGGCACAGGGGACTCTGCGGGATATCAAGACGGCTACAACAGACTTCGTAACCTCGCCGTCAATGAGCAGAATTCGTCAGAGGTTCGAGTTGCTACTACAGGGGTCGGCGAAATCCGAGCCAAGAGTCACCGTGGTACGTCCTTACCTCAAAATTAGTTCGATTGAGCGCACCCGAGCGATTCTTCGCAGCAAGAGCGTCTGTCGTTGGAATGATATGGAGGTAACTCATGGAACTCGTGTCTTACCCGACATCAAGTCACGTATGGCATTGGTACGAATGATTCACAGCAGCGACTTGGAGTCGGTAGTGAAATCCATTCTGCCACTTGTCCTACCAATCGGATATGCCGAAGGTCTGGCGTCATTACGTACACGAGCACAAAGAGCAACTCACCGGACAAAGGTTCTCTACTCCGCTAACTCGTCGCAGTTCCATCTGCCCTATCAGGTGTTATCTGCATTTTGGGGTGAGGATGGCACTCAGCTGTTGTCACATCAGCATGGGGGACATCAAGGTCTAGACGAAGCATGTGCCGCGGAAAATTATGAAGTTCGGGCGAGCGATCGACATTACACACTTGGGTGGACGGATGCTCGACCTTCGCTGAAGGCGCTACCGGGCGCGATGCCACAGCGCTCAGGGAGGCACGCACGGCAACGACTACTGCTGATGTCGGTGGCGAGTTCAGATGTTGTGTACCGCTTGCAACCGTTTTGTATGCCATCACACGTGCAGCGATGTGCGATGGAGACCCGTGCCTTTGTATCCGACCTCGTCTGGCCAACCCTGCCAGTGGTTCGATGTGGAACAGCCGACATCGCGACCCTCAAACTGACAGAGCCTGTTGTTTACGAGGAGTTCGCCGATTCGGGACCTGTTTCAGCAAGCAGATCCTCGCTCGTGCTGCATAATTATTTTGGAGTTTCCTGGTTGGAAACGTTGGCAATGAACATTCCAACTGTCTGTTTTGTTCCAGCAGGCATTCATCGTTTTCGTGCTGCAGCACAACCGTTCGTGGATGCGCTCGCGCGGGTTGGCGTAATTCATTATTCGGGCAAGGGTGCAGCAAAGTTTGTGAATTCACTTCATGGTGATCCCTCAGCATGGTGGAAGTCCGCAGAGGTGCAGGAAGCACGGGAGGCTTTCGTGGCTAGGTACGCCAACTTCAGTGACAACTGGCTGGAAGCCTGGCAGGAAGAGTTCGAATCACTCCTTGCAGAGTGAGTCTTGGAAATTGGGATTCTCGAGAAGTCGAGCGGTGTACTGAGAGAAACCGAGTGGGGTACCAAGTGGCTGGTAACAGTTACATGTTCGGTGCGAGTTGGCCGCGTCGATAGTGGTACCGACACAACAGTTCGTAGCGAACCACATCGCCAAAGAGTGGTTCTTTCCGAGTGGTTGCCGTATCGCCCACCAATACCGTCTCACCCTCAAACACCACCTTGTCGTTCACCAGACGAGCGTTGTTGGTGGCGCGCGCACCACACCAACAACGAGCCTCCACTTGCATCTCCACTCGTTGGTCGGCAATCTCCAGCATGCGGCGGGTGCCATCAAAGAGCAGACCGCGAAAGTCGGTGATGAGGCCAAACGAGTACACGTCAATGCCGAGATCATCGACGATCGTTGCAAGTTCGTCACATTGTTCGATCGAGTAGAACTGCACCTCGTCGCAGACCAGGTAGTCGAGTGGCATGTGCTGTCGTGCCAGTGCAACCAAACTCGGTGTTGCGCTGATGTCCACTGCCGGCGACGACACGCCGAGTCGGCTGCTGACCTGAGCGCCGTCGCGGTCGAGCTTGGTGATGAGGAGCCCTCGCAAACCCCGGGTGGAAAGGTTATGGTGAATCTGCAACGCAAGCGTGCTCTTGCCGGAACCCATGGTTCCGAAGCTGAAGCGAAGTGTTGCCACGACCGACCTCAGTTGAGTGAAAAGCCGCGCAACGGCAGGGTGGGGCGTTGCAGCCAGTTGTCGTCGAGATAACTCGCTGCACCGTCGATGGCATGAATCGTGTAGGCGTGGCGCGGTTTGTCACTGGTGTTTGCTGCCGACAAGTGGGGGACCGCACCATCCAACAACACGAGCGTGCCACGCTTGGCCTCCAGACACTGCAGATTGTCGAGCGGGTATGGCTCAGGATCAAGTACGTCCATGACGGTTGCCGTACGCGAATCATTCAGATGTGAACGTGAGCGAACCGGCAGCCGATGGCCACCTGGAACCGCCCACATGCAGCCGTTTTCGTTCGTTGCATCATCGATGGCGAACCAGAATCCAACCACACTCTGAGGCTCGGTCCACAGGTACGTGTGATCGGTATGGCATGTGACCTCGCCGCCGATGTACGGCTGTTTGAAAATGTACATCGATTGAAGGAGCAGAGGGTCGCGCATGCCGATATCCGAAGCAACGTCGGCCAGGTCCGAGGTGCGGCTGAATGAATCAAAGACCGGATCCAAATCGTGCATGGCGTGACCGAGTTTGTTCAACGCGAGATGAGGCTCGGCGCGAAGATTACCGTGTGCATCAAACGCGTCCTTTTCGAAAAAGCAACGAATCTGTTCGCCACTGGTGAGGAAATAGTCGTCGCTGGTGTGCTGGGGTTTGCCATCGGCGGTGAATACGGTCGCTTCTTCGGGTGATGGAACATGTTTTTCAGCCAGCGCCATGGCACGTTCACGAAGTTGGAGACAACGATCGTCGGAGACGAAGTTGGGAACCACCAAGAAACCGTCGGAACGAAACGCCTGAATTTGTGTGTCGGTGAGATAACGGCCCATCGTGAGATACCTCGATCAACTGCTCGGATTGGTGAAGTTCGATGCTTCCGGAAATGCATGTGGAAGCAAGTCACTCATCGGAACCGGCACGCCTTCCACCTCCACCAGAAGCTCCGGCCCGCCGTGTTCCCACAACAATTGTCGACACCGTCCGCATGGTGTTACTGGCGCATCATTGCCCAGCGTGCACACTGCAACAAGGCGCCCACCACCGGATCGTGTCAGTTCGCTGATCATTCCACACTCGGCACACAGGGTGAGACCGTACGAGGCGTTCTCCACGTTGCACCCGGTGACAATGCGCCCATCGCTGGTGAGGCCCGCTGCCCCAACGCGAAACTTCGAGTAGGGGACGTAGGCAAACTGCATGGCGTCGCGTGCTGCTTGGCGCAGGCCGTTCCAGTCGATGGTGTTCACTGCAGGTAACGATAGTGAGTCAGGCATCACCGAGCGTGCTCGAGTTCATGCAACACCACCGAGCTGGTCTTGCGAACCCAGAGCCCTGCACCAGCCTGCTTGAAGCTTCGCGAGAGTCGCTGTCGATACCAGGTGCCGCTACGGAGATGGGCGTCGAGATCGGTGGCGTCTCGATCGACGGTGTGTTTGGCATCGAATGTGGTGAGTGCATCAAAGTACAGGTACGTTCGTGTTGCTTTCGTAAGGTTACGCAGAGCACGAGTGGCGTTGATGTCGTCGAGATACTGCAGCACGTCCATACAAATCACCAGGTCAAAGGGGCTTGATGGTGACCATGAGGAAATGTCGCGTTGTTGGTGACCGTAGGTGGCACAGGCATGCTCGCTCACGTCCACCGACGTCACGCGAACGTTTGGCTGCATGGTGCGATACCAGTTGCTCCAGTCGCCAGGTCCGGCCCCAACCTCCAATACCGACCGAATCGGAGAGCTCCACCACGTGGCCAATTCATGCACGGCGGTGGCAAGGTGTGCAACCTCATGCAGTGAGCGAACGGGGCGCTTACCGTAGTAGCGGTCGAAATAACTCTTGTTGAATCGTTGATTTACCACGCATCGTGTGTAGCAGCACCGCAAGTAGCCTTCCAACCAACAACCACGAACGAATGAAAAGGGCTTTCCTATGTCGGTGTTCTCCGTAAAAATCAAGGGTCTCACCTCCCAAAGTGAGGTGCTCAGCAAGGTCGCCAACAACGTCGTATTGGTGGTGAACGTTGCGTCAAAGTGCGGCCTCACCCCGCAGTACACCGCACTCGAGGCCTTGCACAAAGAACTCGCGCCCAAAGGTTTCAGCGTCGTTGGCGTGCCCTGCAATCAGTTCGGGGGCCAGGAGCCAGGCTCAGCAGAGGAAATCACCACGTTTTGTTCCACCAACTACGGAGTCACGTTTCCCATGACAGAAAAAGTGGACGTCAATGGCGATGAACGGCATCCGCTCTACGACATCCTGACGACCACTGCGGACGCCGAAGGGCACTCGGGTGACATTCGCTGGAACTTCGAGAAGTTCCTTATTGGTAAGGACGGCTCGGTTCTTGGACGCTTCAGTCCGATGGTCGCACCCGATGACGCGTCATTGCGTGCTGCCATCGAGAAGGCGCTCAACTGAGCAACATCGTGATGCGTGTTGCGGCAATTCAGATGTCGATGGCAACGGATGTTGCCACCAACATTTCCACTGCCGAGCGGCTCGTACGTTCCGCTGCCCGTGATGGTGCCAACGTGGTGCTGATTCCTGAATTGTTCGAGGGCCATTATTTCTGCAAGGACCAACGCGCAGAGGAATTACAGCGCGCGTTGCCGGTAGCCGGACATCCGACGATTAACCACTTCGCCATAATCGCCCGTGAACTGGGAGTGGTGCTTCCGCTCAGCATCTTTGAGCGCGCCAACAACGCGCTGTTTAACACCGTGGTGATGGTGGATGCCGATGGTTCGACGATGGGGATCTATCGCAAGAGCCACATTCCCGACGGGCCCGGCTATTCGGAGAAGTTCTACTTCTCACCAGGAGACACGGGATTTCGGGTGTGGAGAACTCGGTATGGAGTCGTCGGTGTCGGCATCTGTTGGGATCAATGGTTTCCGGAGGCTGCTCGAAGCATGGCATTGCTTGGTGCCGATGTGATTCTTTACCCCACGGCCATTGGAAGTGAACCTCAGAATCCATCATGGGATTCCAGTGGTCACTGGCAACGAGTGATGCAAGGTCATGCTGCTGCCAACATCGTGCCCATCGTGGCCGCCAATCGAACGGGCCGTGAAGTGGGCAATCCCACCGAGGTGACGTTCTACGGTTCATCGTTCATCACCGACGCAACCGGTGCCATGGTGGCAGAAGCAGGTCGCGATGACGAACGGGTGCTTCTTGCAGATATCGATACTGCTGCTAACCGTGCGATGCGAACCGCGTGGGGTCTCTTTCGTGATCGACGCCCCGATCTCTACGGCGCAGTTACCAGCCTTGACGGCACGCAGCACTAACCAGGCCCAAGCATGATGCGAATGCCGGCCGAGTTTGCCAGGCACGAGCGAACAGTGATGTGCTGGCCATCACGGCGTGATTTGTACAACCACCGACTCGGTGACGCCAAACTTGCGCATGCCACGGTTGCCAAGACCATTTCCGGATTCGAACCGGTCACCATGATTGCCAACGCCGCCGATGTTGCCGAAGCCGCTGCACTCTGCGGCGGCACGGTGGATGTTGTTGCCCTACCAATTGACGACTCCTGGTTCCGCGACAGTGGTCCAACGTACGTGGTTGACGGCGGTCGCCGTGAGGGCACGTGCTGGGTGTTCAACGGGTGGGGAAACAAATTTCAGCCGTACGACAACGACGCCAAGGTTGCCGCCGCATGGGTGTCATCACAGGGTGATGTCGCACGAAGTGTCGACATGGTGTTGGAGGGTGGATCCATCAATGTTGACGGTGCGGGAACGTTGGTGACCACCGAACAGTGTTTGTTGCATCCGAATCGCAATCCAAAGCTGACTCGTGAGCAGATTTCCGCGCGACTGTGCAGCGAGTTGGGCCAGGAGCGCGTGGTGTGGCTACCGAATGGACTTGCGCTCGATGACGACACCGATGGGCATGTCGACAACGTGGCCGCGTTTTGTGCACCCAACGTGCTGGTCCTACAGGGTTGCGACGATGCCCGCGAGATCGACCATCATCGTTGCGCGGCGAACCGTGTCGCCGCCGAGAAGGCAGAACTGGAGATTCGGGAGATCCCCGTTCTGCCATTCACGATGAGCGAAGGTCGACGCGTGGTGGTGCCGTACCTGAACTTCTACGTCGTGAACGGCGGAGTCATCGTTCCGGTGTGTGGACACGCTGCTGACGACGACATGATGGCGCTGATTTCAGAGTGGTTTCCTCATCGTCAAATCGTTGGCCTCGATGTCGGCGAGATTCTTGCGTATGGCGGTGGTGGAATCCACTGCATCACCCAACAAGTACCCGCCACGTAGCGGTTGACGTCAGACGGGGGCGTCGCAAGGACGAAGCGGTAGTACGCGAGTGGGGAGTGACGACCACATGTCGTCGAGCAATGCATCGCGTTGTGCCGCGTGCTGCGAACTGTTCCAAAGGTTGTTGTGCTGAAGTGGGTCGCTGGCCAGGTCGTACAACTCGCCTTCCGTGCCGTCGTGCACGGTGCCGGGCAACATTGCCGTACACACCCAGCCGTCTCGACAGATGGTTCGTGCGTGCACGATCTTGCCGAACAGCACGCTGTCCCACTCGGTGAGCACACGTTCATGACCGAGTCCGCGGGCTTCGCCATCGTTTACGGGTAGACGCTCGGACTCGGTGTAGTCAGGTCGCGCCAAACCAGCGATGCTGGCGAATGTTGCAGCCAGCGAAACCAAGCCAACAGGTGCCGACACCCGTGCGGGAGCAACTTTTGCAGACGCGGCCGGGCGCCACAGAAGGGGCAATCGCATGAGTGAGTCTGTGTGGTACGGACCCTTGAACAACAAGCCGTAGTCGCCCTGCAGTTCACCGTGATCGGTGGTGTACAACACGTCGACGTCGTCACCCCAGCCGCGTGACGCCACGGAAGCAAGCACTCGGCCGATGGCTTCGTCGATCAACTCGTTCTCGATGTGTGCCATCGCGTTCACTTCGCGCACGTTGTCGGCGGTGAGCGTCTTTGGCACCCACTTTGCTGGTGCCTCGTAGTTGGAGATGAACGTGCCCTCGTACCACATTCGCCAGTGTCGTGGCTTGGCATCCAATACCCGCTCACGCTCGGTGGCATCGGCAATATAGCCATCGGGGAGATCCAAGTCGCGCCAGTTCACACGACCAATCTCGGACTTCGGTGGATCCCACGGATGATGTGGATCAGGGAAACTCATCCAGCAGAACCAATCCGCGTCCGCTGGAAGCGACGACAACCAGTTGATGGTCTGATCGGCGACCCACTCGGTGTGGTACAACTCGCGTGGCATGTCGTTGTGCTTCACCTGAGGCGCATTGGTGTCGCCTCCGCCGCCGGCATTCACCTGCAGCTGCTGGTCGAGCACCTGGAAGAACATCGCCGCCGCTTCCGGATTCTTCTCACGCAACCAACGGGCATAGTGAAATGGCCCGAATCCACCATGTGTGGCGAGTGCAAAGTGTTCAAAGCCGCGATGTGGTGCTGGTAAGCCATCCTCACCAATCACCATCTCGGTTTCCAATCCGGCAGAGCCGATTCGATTTTCTGCGAATCTCAGGAACGGATCAATGAATGGCTCAAAGTGTGCCTTGCCGATGAGCGCGGTGCGGTATCCGGCACGGCGAAGATCAGTTGCGATGCTCGGTGCATCACTGGAAAGTGGAACACCGTTCATCCACACGCCATGAGTACTCACGTGCTGGCCCGTCAGCATGGTGCTCCGCGACGGCATGCACACCACGTTTTGCGGATGCGCTCGGTCGAACATGATGCCGTTCGCAGCCAGGCCATCTATCACTGGTGTTCGCGCAACAACACCACCGTTGCAACCGAGCGCGTCATAGCGCTGTTGATCGGTGGTAATGAAGAGAATCTTGCGACCCACTAAGCGGACTCCATCATTTGCTTCAACTTGTTGAGCCCTTCGCCCGCGGCACCAGCAACCACGATGGCCAATGCCTCAGGCTCCATGTCGGTGGAGTACACCACCGTGGAGCCACCATGTCCGTCGTCGATGACATCGCACGTGCCCAGATGCGCAGTTATACCGGGATTTCCGACGATGCGATATTGGAACCGCCGCAATGCATGATCGTGCGTAACGATGTCTTCTTCGAACGTGATACCGCTAGGTGTCGTCATCCAACGCTTCGTGCCTTCGAGACGGGAACTGCTGAAGGGAAACCACTCGTGCTGACGGGCAAGATCACCGACCAATGCCCACACGGTGTCGGGGTCGCGGTTGATGTGTATGTGACGACGTACCGAACCCATGCGAGCAATGTAGTGGTTAGTCGAGGCTCCACTCCATACGGGAGAGACCGGCGTTCGTCAACGCGGCGTTGATGTGTGAAAACGGACGCGAGCCGAAGAATCCGTGGTGTGCCGAGAGCGGCGAAGGGTGTGGCGCCTCGATCACGGCATGGCGTGAGGTATCGATGAGTGCCTTCTTCTTTCGTGCATGAGCGCCCCACAACACGAACACCACGAACGGCTTGTCGTTGACGGTGCGAATCACTTGATCGGTGAAGGTCTCCCATCCCTTACCGTGGTGAGAGCCTGCGGCACCAGCTCGAACGGTGAGGGTGGTGTTGAGGAGCAGTACGCCGCGCTGCGCCCAGGACGACAAATTCCCGTGTGCGGGAATGGCGACTCCCAGGTCGGTATGGAGTTCCTTGAAGATGTTCACCAGCGATGGTGGCGGTGGAACGTTGTGCTGAACGGAGAAGCAGAGACCATGTGCTTGACCCGGGCCATGGTACGGATCTTGCCCCAGTATCACCACCTTCGTATTGGCGTACGACGTGCAATGAAAGGCGGAAAAGACGTCGTCATGAGCGGGATACACCGTGTGGTGCGCACGCTCGTGCGCGACGAATGCCTGCAGCGTCTTCCAATACGGCTGATCGAACTCGCGACGCAGGAGAGGATTCCAGTCGGTGGTCACGACATTGCCCAAGTCGGTGCAGAAGTCACTCCAGAAGTCATTGCAGATCACTGCACCGGGGACGTGAGTTTAGAAACTGTTTCGCGCATGCCACAGTTCGGGGAATGCGGGACGGAACAACGTGGAGGCGAGATACTCGGCACCTGACGAACCACCAGTGCCGTGTTTGCGACCGATGGTGCGTTCCACCATCTTCACGTGTCGATACCGCCACTCTTGCAATCCTTCGTCGATGTCCACCAGTCGCTCCAACACCAGTGCAGCTTCTGGATCGTTGCGGTACGCGTGAAGTACGGCGTCGCGAACGGCTCCGTCGGGCACCGTGGAACCCTCGTCGACCAGGCCCGCCGAGCGAACGCTTGGTCGTGACCCCAGGTACGACAGCGTGTGTTCCCAGAGACCAGGGCGAGAAAGTGCCACTGAGAGCTGTCGATGCTCGACTGAGCCTGGAGTGAAATTCGCAAGCACGCTGGAATCGCGTCGACCAAGAACGATCTCCAGTTCACGGAACTGCGCCGACTGGAATCCACTCGCGGCATCCAGCCGGTTTCGAAACGTACCGAATTGCAGTGGTGTCATCGTCTCCAAGATGTCCACTTGACTGACGAGTGTCTTCAGGATGGTACGGATTCGACCAAGTGTCGCTACCGCATCGTGGGAGTCGCCATGTTTGAGGAGTTCGCCAGCCCGAGAAAACTCATGGAGCAGAGTCTTGAACCACAGTTCGTAGGTCTGGTGAATCACGATGAACAACAATTCGTCATGTTCCGGCCCGCTGTTTCTGGGGTTTTGCAGGGAAAGCAGCGTTGGCACGTTCAGGTACGTGGCGTACGTCGTGGCGCGGTCCTGCGCCGACTGCGTATCGCTCATATCGTGACACTATGTCATCCGTGGCTTTGCCAGATGTGGACGCCCTCGACCGCAGTGACCCACTGGCGTCGTACCGCAACGAGTTCGTGATCACCGATCCCGAGGTGTGCTACCTGGACGGCAACTCGTTGGGTCGACTACCGAAACGCACGGTGGATGTCGTTCATCGGTACCTCACGGAGGAGTGGGGAAGCGAGCTCGTTGCCGGGTGGTCGCATTGGATCGATGAAGCACAAGAGGTCGGTGACCTGATCGGGAGCGCAACTCTCGGTGCTGGTCCGGGGCAAGTGTTGGCGGTGGATACCACGAGCGTGAACTTCTACCAGTTGTGTGACGCTGCACTTCGTGCACGACCGCGACAGCAACGGGTGATCACCGATCGTGCAAATTTCCCGACGGATCGGTACATCCTCGAAGGATTGTGCGAACGGCATGGCAAGCAACTCGTGTTCATCGACGACGAATCTGGCGAGGAGTATGTAACTCCAGCGATGCTTTCAGAGCACCTCGATGATGACACCGCATTGGTCACCCTGTCGGTGGTGCAGTACCGCTCGGGGGCGTTGCACGACGTTCGAGAATTGACTCGACTTGCGCATGCGTCTGGTGCCCTCGTGGTGTGGGATGCAAGCCACGCCATCGGGGCAGTGGACCTGCAATTCGACGATGACAATGTCGACTTGGCCGTGGGTTGCACATACAAATACGGCAATGCGGGACCCGGTTCGCCAGCCTGGCTGTATGTGAACACGCGCCAGCAGGCCAATCTGCACGTACCGATTCAGGGTTGGTTTGCACAGCGTGATCAATTCGCCATGGGTCAAGGGTTTGATCGTGCCGATGGCATTCGTGGATTTCAAATCGCGAGCCCGTCCATCGTGGGAATGCGCTGCATTCAGGCATCGTTCTCCATGATTGCCGAAGCAGGAATGCCGGCAATTTCCGCGAAGGCCGCACGTGGAACCGAAGTGATGTTGCAGCTGCACGACGCGTGGCTGGCGCCGTTGAGATTTGACGTCGTTACGCCGCGCGACCCACGACGCCGAGGTGGTCATGTGACGTTGCGCCATCCGGATGCCAAGCAAATCGCCGTTGCCATGCGTGAGATGGTGAAAGTGGTTCCCGACTACCGCGAACCCTCGAGTATTCGTTTGGCCATGTCGCCGCTGGTGACGAGCTTTCGAGAGTTATGGAATGGGTTCGAGCGCATCCGTGACTTGGTGGCAAGCGGTCGCTATCGCTCAGCGACTGGCTCGGGTAGTCGCGTTACCTGATACCGAGGAGTCGCCGTTCGAGAGAACGTCGCTAACGCCACACCACTACGTCGGGATACACGCGGGTAAGTGGCTGCTGCACGTCGACCCAGTCACCCTCCTGCGGGCACTCCTCGTCGGTCACGCTCAACATGGTGGTGTGCATGTGTGGTGCCTCGAGCATGTGGAGGCGATGTTTGGCGAAGTGGAACGGGCTACGTCCGTCGTCAAGCGCAGCAACACCGTTCGCGGATCCACAGCCCACCATGACGATGCGTTGCGTTGACGTACCGGCGTGGGAAAGTGCCGTGGCTCGATAACCCGCAGTGGCGAACGTGGAGGGACGAACTGCGATGACATCGGCGTGGAGACCGAGCATCGATTTGTCCCCCAGCCAAAGGTGGGTTCCGGTGCGCACTATCACACGATGGGTCACAGCAGAACGCACGCGCTGGACCGCACCACCGATGTGGCTGAGATGAATGGGGAGGTCTGCAGCAAGTTCACGAGCAATCGCGATTGCTTCATCGGCGTGAGTGTCATCGGTGCCTGTAAGTGGGAGATGTACCGACCACGCAATGACGTCGTGGCCAGCAGACTCTGCTTGCGCACGCAGGCGCGCTGCGTCGACCGCACCAACTCCGTATCGATGCATGGATGATTCCACCTTGATCACCACAGGATTCTTCACGTGCAGTGCGGCGAGTACCGCAAGATCACGGGTGGACCCAATTGTCAAAACCGCGTCAACTCGGGGAACCGAGGTGACTCCGATGCCCAACGGGGTGAGTACGAACGGTCGCATGTCGTGTGGCACGTTGGTCAACTCGTGCACGTTACCGACGGCAACATCTCGAGTGATCGACTTGGCGTGATTCAGAAGTTCCGAACGACCGAATCCGTAACCATTGCCCTTTACTACCGGCAAGGTCGCGCCGAGTTGGGTGACAACGCTGCGCACATGGTCGCGCCAAGCATCGGACTCCACCGTGAGCCGCAAAGTCATGCAGTTTTACGGTATCTGGCGCGCTTGAGGAGCCAGCGAACGACTTCGATCAATGCAGTAACGCTGAACGCTGCCAGGAACGCAATGATGAACGCGGTGGTGTGGTTCTCTTCGAACGACTTCCCACCGATGAATCCGAGTAGGGCGGCGTAGTTGCCCCAGATCACCGCGGCCACTGCCGACCAACCCACGAACCACCGACGAGGCTGACGAGTGACACCGCACGACAGCGTGAGTGCCGTGCGACCACCCGGGATGAAACGTGCGGTGATGAGGAGAAGCCCACCGCGCTCGTGCACCTGCTCGACGATCTTTGCCATGCGCGCCGTCCCCTTCTCGGTCCGCGTTTGTCGGCGCATCACCCAATCGCTGGCCTCGCGACCGATGAGATAACTCATGTTGTCGCCGATGAATGCACCGCTGGCCGCAACCATGATGACGATGGGAATCCACAGGTTGCCGAGCCCCGCACTCACCCCACCGATGATCACCAAGGTTTCGCTGGGAACGATTGGTAGCACCGAATCAAGGACGGCAATCACGAAAATGATCGCATAAAACCATGGCGATGACGAGAAATCCTTGAGCCAGTCGAACGCCTGAGTTACGTACTCGAGCATTACCGCACGCTACAGCGACGGCTCCGTCTTGGTTCGCAAACGTCGAATGTTGGGAAGGTGTTTTACGATGACGAATGCAACCACTCCCAATACCACGTACAGCTCCCACGCCTCGGCATCGTCGATGAGCATGCCGACTGGTGTGGCAATGGTGATAGCGAGTGATGCCACCGAAGCCTTACGCGTCACTTTGCTGATGACGAACCACGACACGAACAACACCGCACTCACTTCGGGGAACAACACGAAGAGTGCACCGCCCCCGGATGCCACGCCCTTGCCGCCATGAAACTTTCGCATCACCGGCGCGACGTGTCCGGCGATGGCTCCACACATCGCTGCGTAGGCGAGTGGTCCACGCTGTTCGCCGCTGACACCCCATGCGATTCCGACTGCGATGGCCGCTTTCGCCATGTCCATGAGGAACACCGACATGCCGGCCTTCCAGCCAAGTTCACGAATGACGTTAGAAGCACCGGGATTCCCTGACCCCACCTTGGTGATATCCGTGCCAAATCGTTTGGCGACGAGCTCGGCACTGGGAAAGGTGCCCAGAAGATAGGCAACGAGGACAACGATGACGTCAGAAAGTTCCACGGTTGCTCCCGTGACGAGTGTAGTTGTCGTCGTCGATGAGCGAGTGCCGTAACGGGCGAACTAGCGACAGGAGGGGTCGTTCGGTGGAAACACACCGAGACGTTCTTGCACTGGTGCAATCGGCAGGGTGGTGTCGGTTGCTGCGCGGTCGACATCGGTGCGTACGAGCGCGTCGATCAATACATGTACGAGTGGTGAGATATCAATCGACGCCGTGCGCGTCAGAGGTGGTGCGGATGCGCCATCATCGCCACCGACTTCACCCGAGACGGGTGCATCACTACCCTCGCCGCGGAAGAGCGAAAAGATCGCTTGCATCGACTCCGTGTCGATCACCGGAATGAGCACCGACTCGCCGCCGATGCGTCGCATCGCCCACTCCACGGTGTATGAATTCACACCACTGGTGTCGAGGTTGCGCATCGCTTGCGCCAGGCTGAGAAGATCGCGCGGTGTGAGACGATCGTCGGTAATCACTCGGTTGAGCGCCACGTTGAGAAGAGCATTCGCGGTGGCGGGGTTGGTGGTGCCTTGGTCGAGCGCACGCTGCATGGAACGGCGCAAGAAGTCCTGCTGTCGATTGATGCGACCAATATCGCCCGTGGGGTCGCTCAGCCACTTCTGCTTGGAGTCGTCGAAGTAGCGATATCCCGTTCGTGATCGAACGTACGCGAGTGCTTGCGACCCACGTAACTCGATGCAACCTGGACCCACCTCACGGAATCCCACTTTTTCGTCCTTGGTGCGAAACGAAAAGGGAATCTTCACACCGCCGACGGAATCCACGATTTCCTTGAACGCACAGAGGTTGACGTTCACATAGTGATCGATCGGCACACCAAAGTTGTCGTTGATCGTGCGAATGAGCCGATTCGGATCCTTGCTATCGAAGGCGGAATTGATTCGCGCTTGGCGTGTGGTGCCTGCGATGTTCACCCACAAGTCGCGAGGAAACGACAGTACGGCGACATCATTGATCGTGGGGTCGACACGCAACACCATGATGGTGTCCGAACGCTCACCAAACGACTCTCGGTCACCAATGCCACCGGCAGTGCCGTCACCTTTGTCGGGACATGCACCGTTGTCGGAGCCCGTGAGAAGAAAGTTCTTGGCGCGCAATGCACTGGTGTCGTAGTTCCAACCCTCGACTGGAGCGCCGTCTGGTGTGGTGGCCGCCGAAGTGCCACCGTCGATGTTCACCACGAGTCGGTCGCCGACCTTGTTGTTGGCCCACAACACGAGCAATCCGGTAACGATGAGGGCGCTCGCAACGAGAAGATTAACGACGAACACCACCACATGCGAACGGGGTCGCTGGGTGGAAGATCCAGCCGAGATTGGCAAAGGACCGTTGGTCATGAGCCTGGCGCGAGCGTGACCTTGACCGACAAGCCGTCACCGTCGACAATGCTGAGCTCGGCAACGTTGCCGGCATTCACCACGTCGACCCGGGCTTGCGTGACGACTGCGGCGCGAGCGGTATCGGTGGCAATCACGACGAGTGAAACTTCGGCGCGTTGCGACACCTTTGCTTCCGTCTTGCAACGACGAATTTCAGCAAGGACGCCACCAACGGTGGTGAGGAAAAAGTCAGCGTCGGCGACACTGTCGGAATGAGACGTAGTGGCTGCTGGGGTGGGCCACTCGGCGCGGTGCACGCTGCCATCGTGCCACCACGACCACACTTCATCGGTGCAGAACGGCATGTGCGGTGCCAGGAGACGTTGCAACACACCTATCGCACGAGTGAGTGCATTTCGTGCCGAGTGCGTCTCCGGTGACACGTTGATCGTCGAGGGCTGGCCATTTTCGCCCCCGGCCCCATAGGCGCGCGTCTTTACCAATTCCACGTAGTCGTCACAGAACCACCAAAAGAAAGCCTCGGTGCGCTCCAGCGCGCGCGCATAGTCGAGTTCTTCGAATGCCGCAGTTGCATCGGCAACAACTCCCGAGAGACGCTCGAGCATGGCGTGATCAATTGGCATGGTGACGACACCGGACTTGTCACCGCCGAAGTTGAGCACGAACTTGGTGACGTTCAGCAACTTGTTGGCGAGTTTTCCGCCGACCTTCATCTGGTCTTCGCTGAACGCGGTGTCGACTCCCGGCCGTGCCGAAGCCGCCCAGTAGCGAACGGCGTCACTGCCGTACTTGTCGAACAGATCGATCGGTGTCACCACGTTGCCCTTGGACTTGGACATCTTCTTGCGATCGGGATCAAGAATCCACCCGGAAAGTGCGGCCCGCTTCCATGGGCTCGTGCCGTGTGCGAAGTGCGATCGAACCGTGGTGGAGAACAGCCACGTGCGAATGATGTCGTGGCCTTGTGGACGCATATCCATGGGGAACACGCGCGTGAACAGTTCGTCACCATCCACCCAGTGAGCGGCAATTTGTGGAGTGAGTGACGATGTCGCCCAGGTATCCATCACGTCAGGATCGCCAGCGAAGCCACCCGCGACACCGCGTTGCGAGGCAGTGAAGCCATTGGGTATGTCGGTGCTTGGGTCGACCGGGAGTTGCTCGGTGGTCGGCACCAACGGTGCGGAGTAATCGGGGATTCCGTCGGCGCCGACGCGATACCACAGAGGAATCGGCACTCCGAAGTAGCGCTGACGCGACACCAACCAGTCACCGTTCAACCCTTGCACCCAATTGGAGTAGCGATGCTTCATGTGGTCGGGATACCACGCAATGTCTTCACCACGACCCAGCAGCGCCGATCGCAACGACTCGTCACGACCACCGTTGCGGATGTACCACTGGCGACTGGTGACGATTTCCAGCGGACGATCTCCTTTTTCATAGAACTTCACGGGATGAGTGATTGCGCGTGGCTCACCCTTCAAGTCGCCGCAAGCTCGCAACAACTCGACGATCGATGTCTGTGCTTGCTTCACCGATTTTCCTGCCAGCGTTGCGTAATGTGCGCAACCAGTTTCCGAGACGATCGCCGTAGGCGGCTCGGCAAGAATTCGACCGTCACGACCGATGATGGCGCGAGTGGGCAGATTGAACTCACGCCACCACACCACGTCGGTGAGGTCACCGAAGGTGCAAATCATCGCGATGCCGGTGCCCTTGTCGGGTTGGGCCAGAGGGTGCGGGTACACACCGACTTCCACATCGAACAACGGTGAGCGAACGGTTTTGCCGAAGAGCGGCGCATAACGCGCATCGTCGGGGTGCGCGACCAAACCAACGCAGGCTGGAATCAACTCGGGGCGTGTCGTTTCGATGACCACGTCACCGTTCGGACCGTGGAATGCAACCGCGTGGTACGCACCGGGACGTTCGCGATCTTCCAGCTCCGCTTGCGCTACCGCAGTACCGAAGTCGACGTCCCACAACGTGGGTGCTTCCTGGGTGTAGGCCTCTCCGCGTGCCAAGTTGTCGAGAAAGGCCTTTTGTGAAGTGCGACGCGCATGAACGGAGATGGTGGTGTACAACAACGACCAATCCACCGAGAGCCCGAGTCGACGGAACAAATCTTCGAAGACTTGCTCGTCTTGTGCGGTGAGTTCGTCGCACAGCTCGATGAAGTTCGGTCGTGATACCGGTACGGCGCGATGGTCCTTGGGCGGGTTGCCGCGAAACGGTGGGGTGAACCCCGGGACGTACGGCAAGGATGGATCGCACGTGACGCCGAAGTAGTTCTGCACCCGACGTTCGGTTGGCAAGCCGTTGTCGTCCCAACCCATTGGGTAGAACACGTGCTTGCCGCGCATGCGCTGATAACGGGCAATGGTGTCGGTGTGGGTGTAGGAAAAGACGTGTCCCATGTGCAGTGAGCCACTCACGGTGGGTGGAGGTGTATCGATTGCGAACACGGTGTCGCGCATAGCCGAGCGGTCGAAGGCGTAGATGTTGTCTGCGCTCCAGCGTTCGACGAAACGAGCTTCCACCCCGGAGAGTGTCGGTTTCTCGGGAACTCGGCGCGTCGGGGAACCGTTCGACATGCTCTCTCAACGGTAGTGGCGCGACATCACTCGTAGAATCGTTTCGTGTTCGCGCTGTATGACACCCTGACGCGCGAAGTTCGCCCGCTGGAGATGCGTGAACCCGGCAAACTCGGCGTGTATTTGTGTGGTCCAACCGTGTACGGACCACCGCATCTGGGCCATGGCCGCGCCACGTTGGTGTACGACATCCTGCGTCGGTACCTCGAGTGGCGGGGCATTGGGGTGCGTTTGGTATCCAACATCACCGACATTGACGACAAGATCATCGATCGTGCCAATCGGGAGAACCGACCGTGGCAGGACATCACACATAAGTGCGAGTCCGTGTGGTTCGACGCCATGGGTCGCTTGGGTGTACAGCGCCCGACCGACGTTCCACATGCCACCGACTATGTGGATCAGATGGTTCGAATGATCGACACACTCGTCAATCGTGGCGCTGCCTACACCACCAGCGACGGCGTCTATCTGTCCGTGGAGAGCGTGCCTGATTACGGGGCATTGGCTCATCAGTCGCTCGATGACATGTTGGCCGGTGGTGGTGACAGGGAAGTATTTGGTGCACAAGAGAAGCGTCACCCAGCCGACTTTGCGTTGTGGAAGTTCTCCAAACCCGGTGAACCGTCGTGGCCATCACCGTGGGGTGACGGTCGACCCGGTTGGCACAGCGAGTGCGTGGTGATGAGTTTGGAATTGTTGGGAGAAGGTTTCGACTTGCACTGTGGTGGTGCCGATCTGCGCTTCCCGCATCACGAGAATGAACGTGCTCAAGCGGTGGCACTCGGGAAGAAGTTTGCGCGCCATTGGATGCACAATGGTTTCGTCGTCGACCTCGAGGGTGAAAAGATGTCGAAGAGTCTCGGGAACGTGACCAACTTGTTGGACTTGCTCGATCAATTCGACCCACGCGCGTACCGCATGTTGCTGCTGCAAACGCACTATCGCTCGCCGGTGAAGGTGGGACAAGACAACATTGATTCGTCGGTAAAGGCACTTGCGGGGCTCGACTCGTTCGCGGTCCGCAGCGCGGGGCGAAATGGGCCCGCTGATGCCGACACGATTGCTCAGTTCGTGCAGATCATGGATAACGATCTCGATACACCGAACGCCATGGCACATATCTTCGACACCGTGCGTCGGGCGAATACCGCAATCGATTCAGGCGATACCACAGCCGCCGCTTTGGCTGCTGCAGTCAATGAGATGTGTGGTGCATTGGGTCTGCAACTTGGTTCAACTGGAGAAGTAGCAGCCGATGCACAAGCACTTGCCAGTGCACTTGATGCAGCTCGTTCGGCAAAGGACTTCGCCAAAGCGGACGCGTTGCGCGCCGAGTTGCAAGGCCTTGGCTATGTCGTGGAAACGACGAAGGCCGGTACGTCGCTTCGCCGCTCCTAGGTGACGGCAACTCGTCGACTGCGCTGGGCCCAACGTTCCTACTCGCTGGTAACTTGGGGGCATGGCCGAGTTCTCCCTTGCTCTCAACGACGATCAACTGCAATTGAAGGACTGGATTCACGAGTTCGCTGTCGACGTGATTCGCCCCGCCGCGCACGAGTGGGACGAGCGCGAAGAGTTCCCGTGGCCCATCGTGCAGGAGGCAGCGAAGATCGGTTTGTACGGACTCGACTTCATCATGAACGCGATGGGCGATGCGAGTGGTCTCACGCTGCCGGTGGCGATCGAAGAAATCTTCTGGGGTGATGCCGGTATCGGCATGGCAATCATGGGTTCTGGCCTGGCTGCTGCGGGCATCGCCGGCAATGGCACACCCGAGCAGATCATGGAGTGGGTGCCACAGTGTTACGGCACTGCCGACGATGTGAAGATTGGTGCCTTCTGCGTGAGCGAACCCGACGCAGGTAGCGACGTGAGTTCGTTGCGTACGCGCGCGGTGTACGACGAGGCCACCGATGAGTGGGTGTTGAACGGCACCAAGGCGTGGATCACCAACGGTGGTATCGCCAATGTGCACGTGGTGGTTGCTGCCGTCGACCCCGATTTGAAGGGTCGAGGTCAGGCGTCGTTCGTGGTGCCCCCGAACACCAAGGGCTTGAGCCAAGGCCAGAAGTATCTGAAGCATGGCATCAAGGCGTCGCACACTGCCGAAGTCGTGCTCGACGACGTCCGCGTGCCGGGGCGATGCTTGCTCGGCGGAAAAGAGAAGTTGGACGCCAAGTTGGCTCGTGCTCGCGAAAAAGGCAAGTCGGGTGAGGCGCAGCCGGCGATGAAGACGTTCGAAGCCACGCGACCTGCGGTGGGTGCTCAAGCGTTGGGAATCGCACGCGCGGCGTACGAGTACGCACTGGACTACGCGAAAGAGCGCAAGGCGTTTGGCAAGCCGATCATCATGCACCAGGCGATTGCCTTCAAACTTGCCAACATGATCACCCGCGTGGATGCGTCACGCTTGCTGATTTGGCGCGCGGCATGGTTGGCCAAGAATGGTGGATTCAAGAACGGTGAAGGGTCGATGAGCAAGTACTACGCGTCGGAAACCGCAGTGCGAGTAACCGAGGAAGCCATCCAGATTCTTGGTGGCTACGGCTACACGCGCGAGTACCCGGTGGAGCGCTGGCACCGTGACGCGAAGATTCACACGATCTTCGAGGGCACTTCAGAGATTCAACAGCTGGTGATCGCGCGAGCGATCTCGGGGATGCGGGTGGAGTAGCCGTCGGTATCGATGGCGCCCTCGGCAATGGTGCTCTAGGACACAACCTCGGAGATCTGCATTACTGGCGTGATGTTGGTGTAGTTCGCAACGTCAGCCATCACATCACCAGTGAGTGGTGAACCCAACGCAGCATTGAACTCGTCCATAGATGCAAACGTCACATGGATGGCAGCAACGTGCGGGCCATTGACGCCCTTCTCGATGGTGACAGAGATCGGGTTCCACGTTTTTTGCACGAGCGGTACATGCTTGGCGCGGTAGTAATCGTGGTCGAAGGTCGCGCCTTCGGAAGATGGGTAGTAGACGCTGACTCGGATCATGCCATCGACCGTAACACCGCCCATCCCTCGCCGTACGCTCGGAACATATGACTCCGCGAAGCGCTGGCGAGTTGGCGCGCTTCATCGATCACACATTGCTGGCACCCGAGGCAACGCACGACGAGGTGCTCTCCATCTGTCGAGAGGCAGTCGGGTGGAAGGTGGCAGCGGTATGCATTTCGCCCTCATGGTTGCCGTTGCCGCCAGGAACGTTGACCACATCGACCGGAATGAGCGTGGCGCTGTGCACCGTTGTCGGCTTTCCATCGGGTGCCCATGCGGCAGTGATGAAGGCACGAGAGGCGACTCTCGCGGTGGAGTGTGGCGCCGACGAAGTCGACATGGTGGTGAACCTCGGACTGGTGCGCGACGCGCGTTGGGTCGAAGTGCAGGCCGAGGTGCGTGCGGTAAGGAGTGCGGTGGATGCCGTTCGACGCGGCGTGAGAGTGAAGGTGATCTGTGAGTCGGCCGCACTCGGTGATCACGAACTTCGTGCCACATGCAACGCTGCCGTTGCCGGTGGGGCGGACTTCGTGAAGACGAGCACCGGATTCCATAAGGCCGGTGGTGCCACCGAGCGTGCCGTTGCGATCATGCGTGAGACGGTGGGTGATGGCATCGGCGTGAAGGCGAGTGGTGGCATACGCACGACATCGACGGCGTTGGCGATGATTGCAGCTGGCGCCACGCGGATCGGAGCGTCGGCAACGCGCGAAATCCTGGCAGGGATGCCGAACTAGTTCGTGGCGCCGGGCGCTTCAGCCTGCGGCGTCGATTGCGCGCAGCACGTCCCGCAATACGGCACCTGCACGTGATGCTGCACGCTTTCCAACCGCGATGACTTCCTCGCCGGAGAGAGGTGTCGGGGAGATTCCTGCCGCAAGGTTCGTCGGCAACGACAAGCCGAGCACCTCGAGACCAACGTGTCGTGCAGCAATGACATCGAGCACCGTCGACATGCCGACCAAGTCGGCACCCCAGCTACGGGCAGCCCGAATTTCTGCTGGTGTTTCGTAATGCGGTCCGTGTAGGCCGAGATACACACCCTCGTTCATCGGCACCGCAGCACTTGCAATTGCACGGAGACGTTTGCTGTAGGCATCGGTGAGATCGACGAATCGCCCGGCGAACGGGGCGGGCGGATTGTCGCCGGTAAGTGGGGAGTGCCCCGTCAAATTGATGTGATCACTGATCATCACCGGTTCGGCAATCTTCCAGTCTTCGCGCAACACGCCGGCACCGTTGGTAATCACGGCAATGCGACACCCGAGCGCGGCAGCCGTGCGAACCCCATGTGCCACCGGTGCAACGCCGTGACCTTCGTAAAGATGTGTGCGACCGGTGAGTACCAGTACGCGCGACGTGCCGACGGTGATCGACACCGCCTCGCCACCGTGGCCGAGTGCCGATGGCTTCTTGAATCCGGGGACGTCGCCGATCGGGCAACGTTCACCCGCGCCGAGCATGTCGATGGCATCGGCCCAACCCGAACCGAGCACGGCGACGATGTCGTGTTTGACGTCGAAGCGATTACGGAGAAACGTGGCCGCTTCGGCGGCGAGATCGAACGGCCCGGTCATGCGGTGATGCTAGGCAGCATTACTCGTCATCGGTATCTTCGTCAGCAACTGCAGCAAAGCCCGCGGCGGAAAGTCGAGCGAGCAATGCATCACGCGGACTCTCTCCCGGTGCTCGTGCCTTGTCGTTGGCTACACGCCAACCGTGACGGGAGGAATACACGAGTGGCGCTTCGCGCAGGCGTCCGTAGCCGAACTCCGTGACCTCGGCGAACATCAATTCGTGGTCGCGCATGGGCATCGATTGAAAGATTCGTGCGTGCACCCATGCAAGACAATCGGGTACGACGGGTCGACCCTCGACCACCGCCAGGTATTCGGGTGCGATGTAGTGAAACTTGCGTCCTGGATACGAGAAGTACTGCCCGATGTGTACCTGGTCGCCGGCAAGGAACGACACGGTGAACTCGCCGCTCGCCTTCATCAGTGGGTAGGTGTCGTGCTTGGGGGAGACGCTCGCCATGATGATCGGTTCTTCAAAGGACACCTGAGTTACCCAGTGCGAGGTGTAGGCACGTGTGACGCCGTCGTGCGATGCAGCAACGACCTCCACGCCCTTCACGGCTTGACCTAATGCGCGCTTCAGCTTCGGGTCGATCATGTGGCAACTCTCGGCACAGCGTATTGGAATCGTCACGATTAGGGTGAGCGCATGACTCGTCCTGGAATGTATTCGGGTGTTGCCACCGATGATGCAATGAACCTCGCAATGTCGGCCAAAGCCGTGCCGTTGTACGAGGCAGTAAAGAAGTTCATCGCCGAGGAAATCGAACCAGTC
>SXPV01000081.1 GCA_005793215.1 Actinomycetota bacterium | reverse complement strand
TTGATGCGCTTTGGTGCGAGCAACTCCACGCGCATGGCATTGGCACCAGTGGTCAACGGCGTGAGTGAGAGCACGACATGGAAGCGGTCGTTCTTCAACTCCTCCCGATAGAGGTAGTTGGCAGTTGGCGCTGCGCGCTTTGCGACTGCCTGTGGTGGACGCATCGAGACCGCCCACGATGTGATTGCCAAGATGAGAATCCCCACCACGATTTCGGCGGTGATGGCCCGACGTAGTCGCCACGCCATTTTCGCGGTGAGGCGCTTCTCTGATCGCAATCGACCTGTGGCGAAGTTGCGCAGCAGCAACATGATCCACACCATCACTGCCACCACGATGAGTTGCAGCACGTTGAGTCGACCGTGACTGCTGGTAAAGATTGCCGAGCCATCCATCAGATACACCTGCACGAGTCCGGTGAACACCGTCGAGACGATCAGCCACCCGGAAATCTTGGCAAAGTATCGAACTGCGTCCACGAGATCACGTTCACCTGGCCCCGCAAGTGCTGCGCGTGACAGCAATGCGAGACCGCCCAACCACAAACCCATCGACCATACGTGGATGATGCTGAACACATAGGTGAGTACCGACAGGTTCTGTCCGATACGAGTGAGACCGTACGTGGACATCATCGCCAACAAGAACAAGACTGCAGGCACCTGGGTTTCTGGTGCCAGTACTCGGCGCGGATTGAAGATCAACCATGCTGCAGCGATGACCAAAATGAATCGAAGCAGCAAGATGAATCCGAAGGCGAAATTCAATGCGCCGAACCAGGAAAATGGATTCAGCGAAGAAACGAACGAGTCACCACTTGCGCGTGCGGCCTGCAACACCACAACGAGATACACCGATGCCATGGCACCAAACCAACTCATTCGGAGGAAGCGCTGCGTGGTGTCGTACTCGAAACCTTCCGGCCAACCCACCACGATGTAGAGCAATCCACCGAACACACAAATGACGAAGAGGTACTCCACAATTCGAAGGAGTCCAAGTAGCAAACCAAACCGTGGCTCCGGGGAGGCGTTGACCGACACGACTTCGCCCACCACGGTGGTGGGTGTTGCCCCACCGGCATCTGTTGTGCCAGCGATGGTGGTTTGCGGGTTCACCAGGAGAGTGAAGTTGAACGTGCCAAGGCTCCCAATGTTGCGATTGATTACCCAGGTCACCGTGCACTGACCAGCCGGCGGGAGCGATGCCAACGGAGCAGACACCGTTTGTGCATCCACCGCAATGACTGGCGCGCCGAGCGATACAGTCACCCCATCGCAACGCAACAACACTCCGAGCGCGGCGGCATCATCGGCATCCAACTTGTTTCGGAAGATGAGTTGCAGTTGTGTGGGCACCACAGTGACCGTGGCGTTTGGCTGTGGATTGGATGAGATGAGTTCGTTGGGAATGTTGGATGCAGCACGCGCCGCTTCACCAGCGGTTGCAAGCATGAGGACGCCAGCGAGCATCGCAAGCACTGGCGTCAATGCGGCACGCCGCCAAGGGACACGAACTCCACGCATGGGCGTGACTCCACGGTACCCAAGCAGCGTGTCGTTGGTGTCGCACCCAAAGTCCACGCTCACCCGAGGGGTAGGCTCGCTACGAAATGGCCACTCAATCGCTGTATCGCCGCTATCGCCCGCGCCGATTCTCCGAGCTCAAAGGGCAAGAGCACGTCGTTCGTGCCTTGCGTAATGCCGTTGCCAACGACCGCGGCGGTCAGGCGTACATGTTTTCTGGTCCACGAGGCACGGGGAAGACCTCTGCTGCACGCATCTTGGCCAAGGTGCTCAACTGCACCAATCCTCTCGAGGGTGAGCCGTGCTGCGAGTGCGACTCGTGCCTGACGATCGAGCGTGGCACCAGTTTTGACGTACTCGAGCTCGACGCTGCAAGCAACAATGGTGTCGACAACATTCGTGAGCTCATCGAACGTGCAGCGATGGGCAATCCCGGTCGGCACCGAGTATTCATCCTCGACGAAGTGCACATGCTGAGTGCTGGCGCAGAGGCTGCATTGCTCAAGACCTTGGAAGAGCCACCACCACATGTGGTGTTCGTGTTGGCTACCACCGATCCGCAAAAAGTAAGCGACACCATTCGCAGCCGCACCCAGCACTTGCAGTTTCGCTTGTTGCCCGCCAAAGATCTCGAAGAACATGTTCGCTTCGTGGTGCAGGACGCCAAGCTGGACGTCACGCCAGAAGCCATTCGACAAGCGGTCGAGCAGGGAGGAGGTTCGGCACGCGACACGCTGTCGGCACTCGAACTCATTGCCGCTGGAGGTGGCGAAGCCGACACCTTCGTGCGACCCGAGGACGTCATCGAGTCACTCATCAATCACGATGCGGCCGCCGTGCTCACGCAAGTGGGGGCTGCGATGCAGCGTGGACACGACCCGAAAGCGTTCACGGAGCAACTCGTGCGTTTCTTGCGGGAGATGTTCTTATCTTCTATGGCGCCACAGTTGGTGCAACTCGCCGATGAGCATGCACACGTCGCCGCCGACATGACGGCGCGTTACGGCGTCGCCTCGGTGGTGCGTGCCATCGAGGTGTTGGGTGAAGCATTGGTCGATATCCGCCGTGCACCAGATCCACGCTTGGTGTTGGAAGTAACGCTCGTTCGACTTGCCAGCAATGCGGTGGCAAATGATGCGACATCGCTCGTGGCGCGTCTCGAACGGTTGGAGTCCGGTACTACACGTCCACGTGATGCCACCGGACCGATTCCCCGTCCGAAGTTGGTCGGTACAGCGCCGTCGCGCCACACCTCGGTGGCAACGCGGCCATCATCAGGAGCACCATCGCCAATACCATCTCCAACACCGTCGTCACCACCGGCGCCAACGTCCGTCTCACGACCACCTGTCACCGCATCTTCGCCAACGGACGATCTCGTTGCCGCATGGCCCAGCGTGGTACGCACTCTCAAGGCAACACAGCGAGCGCTGTACTCCGCAGTTGACGTCATCGGGGTAGAGGGAGACACCCTGGTGGTGTCCGCACCCAGCGACATGCACAAGAAAAAGTGCCTGGACCTCAAGGATCAAGTGCATGCAGCACTCAGTGCTGCTGCAGGCCGTCCCATCACCCTCGACATTCGCGTGCAGGCCTCACGCATGGCGTCGTCACACAACACCTCAGGTACTTCCCGCCGCGAAGTCGTCACGGGTGACACCACCACTCACACGGACAACTCCGCCTTCACTGACGACGTCACCGTGGCAGACGACAATCAACCAGTGGAGTCGATGGTCGACCAGATAGCCAAACAGTTTCCTGGCGCACGTATCGTCGACACGTCGCAGAACTGAGCAAGCAGCGTGGCGTCTGCATATTCGCGATCGATGCAGGCAATGATCGATGCACTCGCGCGGTTACCCAGCGTTGGTCCAAAGTCTGCGCAACGAATCGCCTTTCATCTATTGAAGAGTGACGTAGAAGAGGTAAAGAAGCTCACTCGTGCCATCGACGAGGCGCGTGGTTCGGTGCGGTTTTGCGAGCGCTGCTTCAACTTTTCCGAGTCGGTGCTCTGCCACATCTGCGCCGATGACCGCCGCGACACAAGCACGCTCTGTGTGGTGGAAGAGTCACGAGACGTTGTCGCGCTGGAAAAAACGGGCCAGTTCCGGGGCCACTATCACGTGTTGTTGGGTGCCATCAACCCCCTCGAGGGCACCGGCCCAGAACACCTCAAGGTGCGGGAACTTTTGCTGCGACTCGAGCCTGAAACCGTCAAGGAAGTCATCCTGTGTTTGAATCCCAACACCGAAGGCGATGTCACGGCGATGTATTTGGCTCGACTCCTCAAACCACTGGGCGTGAAAGTGACACAGCTCGCAATGGGATTGCCCGTTGGCGGCGACTTGGAGTACGCCGATGAAGTCACGCTCGGTCGGGCGCTCCTGGGGCGCCGCGAGGTGGGCGAGTAAGAGTTGGCTTAGCTGATGGTACGCACGATCAGTGCGTCGCCCTGCCCGCCGCCACCACACAGTGCGGCAGCACCAACGCCACCACCGCGCCGCTTGAGTTCGTGCAGCAATGTGAGCGCCAAACGATTACCACTCATGCCGATGGGGTGACCCAAGGCAATTGCTCCTCCGTTCACGTTCACCATGGTGTCGCTCACGCCAAGTTCACGCATAGAGGCGATACCCACGGCCGCAAATGCTTCGTTGATCTCCAACAATGAGAGATCACCGATCGACATCTTGGCGCGAGTGAGGGCGTGTTGAATTGCGCGGCTGGGCTGGTGCAGCAGCGACGCCGAATCGGGCCCCGCCACCATGCCGTACGAAACGAACTCACCAAGTGGGGTGACTCCACGTTGCTCTGCTGCACGTTTGGACATCACCACGACTGCCGATCCACCATCGCTGATTTGGCTTGCATTACCTGCAGTAACGGTGCCGCTTTTGTCGAATGCCGGCCGTAGTGCGCCGAGGGATTGCATGGTGGTGGCAGCACGAACACCTTCATCGTCTCGCACGACAATCGGGTCGCCTTTGCGTTGCGGCACGCTCACCGCAATGATTTCGTCGGTGAATCGCCCGGCCGCGATTGCAGCAGCAGCCCGAGCATGGCTTTGCAGTGCGACAGCATCCTGCTCGTCTCGAGAAATGTTTCCTGCTGCGTAGCGCTCGGTTCCCAAACCCATGAGGCATGCATCGAATGCACACCACAGTCCGTCCTTGATGATGGCATCATCCAATTCGGTGTTGCCATAGCGGAATCCGCCGCGAGCCCCGGCGGCAAGGTAGGGCGCATTGGTCATCGATTCCATCCCCGCAGCCACCACGATGTCGGCTTCGCCACTCGACACCATCTGGTCTGCAAGATAGATGGAATTGAGGCCGGACAAGCACACCTTGTTGATGTTCACACTCGGAACGTTCATCGGGATGCCGGCCTTCACGGCGGCTTGACGCGACGGCACCTGTCCTTGGCCAGCCATCAGTACCTGTCCAACGATCACATGGTCGACCTCGGTCGGCTGCACGCCAGCACGTCGCAAGGCTTCGGCGATTGCCAAGCCCCCGAGGTCGGCTGCCGAAAAGTCGGCCAACGCACCGCTCATCTTGCCGATTGGCGTGCGGGCTCCCGCGACGATGTACGAACCTGGCATGACGCCTCCCTTGCACCACAGAGTAACGCTCGACAAGCCAGAGGCAGGTATCGAGTCGGTAGTTTCTACCCGTGGATTCCATTCGTGACGCCATCAATAGCGGGGCAACGGGCGAGCATCTCGCCGCCATACCGATCCCGAGCACGTATCGGGCGGCAGTCATCGAGAAGCAGGACGAGAAGATGTTCGCTGGAGTGGCGTCTCGCGACAAAGATCCGCGCAAGAGCATCAAGTTGCGTGAGGTGCCGGTGCCAGAGTTGGCGCCCGACGAAGCACTCGTGGCGGTGATGGCCAGCAGCATCAACTTCAACACCGTGTGGAGTGCAATCTTTGAACCAATCAGTACGTTTGGTGCACTCACCCGACTGGCACGCGAGAGTTCGTGGGCAAAGCGGCATGACTTGCCGTATCACATCTTGGGAAGCGATGGTTCGGGAGTGGTGTTGCGAGTCGGCACCGCGGTTCGCAACTGGAAGCCCGGAGACCGAGTGACTATCCATTGCAATCACGTCGACGATCAAGACCCAAGCGCACACGACGACTCGATGTTGGGCGCCAACCAACGCATCTGGGGTTACGAAACCAACTTCGGTGGCTTGGCCGATCTCACCGTGGTGAAG
>SXPV01000080.1 GCA_005793215.1 Actinomycetota bacterium | reverse complement strand
GTACTTGGGTGGCAATCGCGACCGCCGAGCGCCATTGCACGCCACCGTGGAACATCATCGTTCGGTGGAACCAGGTGCATCATTGACCATCTCCACATACGATCTGGGCGATCGTGTCGTTCTCCACCTCCGCGACGGCGACGAAACAGCGTCGCTCATGCAGGTGGTGTCCAACTAGTGCTGGATGCTTGGTTGGCGCCGCCAACTGCCACCAATGTCGTGGTGTTCCTCGTTGGCTGGTGTGCTGGGTGGATTGGCTTCCTACGAGCAATGCGCCGTGGTGATTTGCAAACCGCACTGCGCCCTGACCGAACTTGCGAGGAACTGCGTCAACGTCCCACGAACGTTGCGCTTCAACGCAGCCCTGTAACGGTGGTGATTCCGAGCCGCAACGAAGAAGCAAACCTGGCGGAGTTGCTCCCGTCGCTGGGCTTGGCGTTGCACCCCAACGACGAAGTCGTTGTGGTGGACGACTACTCGAGTGATGACACAGCTCGCATCGCAGAACGTCACGGTATGAACGTGATACGTGTTGGCGCGTTGCCGATTGGGTGGACAGGAAAGCCCCATGCGTGTTGGCTGGGTGCTCAGTGGAGCACGAACGAAACGGTCGTCTTTGTGGATGCCGATGTTCGGTTGGGACGACACGCAGTAGATCATCTCGTGTCGGTGCTCGATGCACACCCCACAGCGTTGGTGAGTGTGATGCCGTGGCATCGCACGGGTTCCGTCGTGGAGCGGTTCAGCATGCTGTTCAATGTGATCTCGTCGATGGTGGCCAGCATGCAAATGCGCCGAGGCACTCGCCGAGTGGCATACGGACCTCTCATGGCAGTGCGAAAGGACGAATACCTGCGGTCAGGCGGACACGCTCACGAGAACGTACGCGGTGCAGTGGTGGAGGATCTTGCGCTGGCTCGGGTGATGCCTGCCTCGGTTGCGCTCTTGGGTCGTGAAGGTGATGTGGAGTATCGGATGTATCCCGGTGGTTGGCGTCAACTTCTTGAAGGGTGGACCAAGAACACTGCAATCGGGGCCGTTGCGGTGCCACGGTGGTCGGCAGTGTTCATCATTTCCTGGGTGGCGTCGTTGTGCGGTGGAGTGGTGACATCGCCATGGTTGTACCTGCTCTCGGCACTGCAAGTGTGGGTGTTTGCGCGTCGCGTCGGAAACTTTGGCGTGCTGAGTTCGCTCATGTATCCGCTACACGCGACAGTATTCGTGGTTGTGGCGCTGTACAGCGCCATTCGCTCAGCCCTCGCGGGCAGCGTCTCCTGGCGTGGGCGCAGCATTGCCACTCGGTGAAGGCACGAAGAACGACGCCCGATAGAACGCCAATTCCTTCACGCTCTCGCGGATGTCGTTGAGCGCCCGGTGTGCTCCTGCTTTCGTTGGTCGTGAGATCGATGCGTGTGGATACCACCGCTTGGCAAGTTCCTTCACGCTCGACACGTCCACACTGCGATAGTGCAGATAGTTCTCGATGTCGGGGAGGTACTTCACCAAGAAACGTCGGTCGGTGCCGATGGAGTTGCCGCACAGTGGAACCGATCGTGCGTCCGGCACGTGTTGTTTGATGAAAGCAAGTGTCGCGGCGCCGGCTTCCTCCAGCGTGGTACGCGAGGTTCGAATGGCCTCAAGCAAGCCCGACTCCGTGTGCATGGTGACAACGACGGGGTCCATCGCAGCGAGCACGTCGTCAGGTTGGTGAATGACGAGGTCGGGACCCTCTGCCACGATGTTCAGTTCATCGTCGGTGATGAGGGAGGCGATTTCCACGATGACATCGACGGTGGGATCGAGCCCCGTCATCTCCAAATCCATCCAAACGAGCACCACCCAACACTACGGCGGGCGTCGTATCGTCGTGGGGTGGCTTCGTCGCTCGTGATCCCAATCCGCCTCTTGGATGCGGACCTCCCGTTGCCCACCAAGGCACATCCACATGACGCAGGCCTCGACCTGTACGCACGCGTCGATGCATTGGTGTCAGCGGGTGGTGGGAGAGTCCTCATTCCAACCGGTGTTGCAGTGGCGATACCCGTTGGCTACATGGGCATGGTGGTGCCACGGAGTGGACTCGCACTGAAACACGGCATTTCGCTGGTGAACACGCCCGGCATCATCGATGCGGCGTACCGCGGCGAGTTGCAGGTCATCATGATCAACCATGATCAGACGAGTGATTACCACGTGAAGCGTGGGGATCGAATTGCCCAGTTGATCGTGCAGGCGATTGCGCACGTGGAGTGGTCTCCAGTGCCACAGCTGGATGACAACGATCGCGGTGGTGGATTCGGCCACAGCGGCCGCTGACCTCAGCTCGGTTGGTGGCTGCTGGTGACACCATCGCGTGCCAACTGTGCAATCGTGGCATCGTCGATGTGAAGGAGCGATCGCAACACGTCGGCATTGTCTTCGCCGCGATACTTCGGCACTCCGCGAATACGTACGTCGGCGTCGCTGAATTTCCACGGGCTCTGCGGAATGCGCACGGTGCCACCAGCACGGTCGGACACCTCGGCGATGACTCCCCGGTGACGTGCCCAGTCGGTGTTGGCGATATCGGCGACACTGCGTAGCCGTCCGGTGGCCAGGTGATGCTCGGCAAAGATTCGCTCGATTTCTTCGGCATTGGCAACCGTGGATGCCCACTGCTGGAGGATCTCTGCAAACTCCTCCAGATGTCGGAGTCGTGACGCCACATCGAGGAATCGTGGGTCGTGTTCGAGGTCGCCGCGTCCCATCGCAGCACAGAACCATCCGAAGTTGGTCTTTGATGCAGGGTGTCCGCTCACCACCACGATGCTTCCGTCGCGTGTGGTGAGCACGGGATAGTCGGCTGGCTGGAACGATCGGATCCAATCCGCAGGTACCTCGCCTTCCCACAATTGATCGTGGGCGTGTTCGTTCACGTACAACAGTGTTTCTGCCATGGAGATGTCGAGGAATTGTCCGCGTCCCGTTCGTTCGCGTTGGAGGAGTGCAGCGAGAATTCCGGCCGCTGCCTCCATCCCGGTGTACACGTCACCATGGCTGAAGGGATCGTTGGCGTAGTCGCCGTTGCGAACATCACCCTGGTGTTTGGTGAGACCCGCTTCGGCATTCACCACCGGGGCATATGCACGTCGATTCACCCAGGGCCCAGTGGCCCCGTAGCCGCTGATGGAGGCGTAGACGAGACGAGGATTTCGCGTTGCCAAATCGTCGTAGCCGAGCCCCAACCGAGCCATCACCCCTGGTCGAAAATTTTCGAT
>SXPV01000012.1 GCA_005793215.1 Actinomycetota bacterium | reverse complement strand
GCCGAAGGTGGCTTCAATTGCGCGGGTTGTCATGGCGGCATGAACGGTGGAGGTGGTGTCGCGTCGTACGCAGTCACCGATCCAAAGACCGGTGAAGTCAAAGCCGTGAACTGGAAGGCTCCGGCAATCAACAACGTCTACTTGCGATACAGCGAGGAAGAAGTGAGGTTCATCCTCAACTACGGTCGTCCGTTCTCACCGATGTCGGCGTGGGGTTTGGTGGGTGGTGGCCCCATGAACGAGCAGCAGATTCAAACGGTCCTCGATTACTTGAAGAGCATTCAGGTGCCGCGCGAGAACTGCGCGTCACCCGACGCAGATGCGAAGATGTGCGACGGCGGCACGTTGGCCAAGAAGAATCAGGATGAAATTCAGGCCGAAGCCGAGCGCCTCGTTGCAGCCGGAACCTATGCGTCGTTGGGTGAAGCCCTCTTCAATCTGGATCTCGGCGCCGGTAGTTACTCGTGCGCACGATGCCACACGAAGGGTTGGTCGTACGGAGAACCACAAATCACCGGTGGTGGTGCCTTTGGTCCGAACCTCACCGGCGGATCTACGATTCGTCAGTTCCCGAATCAAGACGACATGATCGCATTCATCTCTGCCGGCAGTGAATACGGCAAGAAGTACGGCGAGCAAGGTCAAGGCGGCGGACGTATGCCTGGCTTCGCGGGCATGTTGACGCAAGAACAAATCAAGGCCGTCGTCGAATACGTCCGAGGTCTGTGATGCATTTGTTGTCGATGTTGGCGATCAATTGGGAACCGCAATTGCGCGGTTACGTGGTGGTGTTGATTTCCGTGGTGGTGTTGATCGGTGGCACGTATCTGGTGGTGGGCACCAACATGGGTGCACGGCTCGGTTTTCTCGTGGTGCTCGCGGGATTGTTCGGCTGGATGGTGGCGATGGGCATCATCTGGTGGACGTACGGGATTGGTTTGAAGGGTCGTGAGCCATCGTGGAAACCCGCCGAACCGGCGACCATCGTTCGTGACGGTGAGTTGTTGCAGCAAGTGGAGATCCTCGAGCAACCACTTAAGTTGACGGGGACCGCCCAAGAAAATGCAGATGCGGTAGCCGAAGCACTCACCCAAGAGGGCTGGCGATTGCTGGACGAGGCCGACCCGCAGCGCGGACAAGCAGTGGCGTCGTCGGACGAAATATTGATCAACGAGGCAGAAGAATTCGCTGCCGGTGAGTATGTCTCCGTCGGAGTGTTCGACCGTGGTGGCGACCGCTGGCCAAAGATCAACGACTCCCTGGATTTCGTGGCCTTCTTCCATGAGCCGCGATATGCGTTGGTGGAGGTGGCGCCCGTGGTCCCCCAGCGAGTAGAGCCAGGTCGCGCTCCGGCGCGACCAAAGATCGATGAGTCGCAGGAACGTCGGTACGTCTACATGATTCGCGATCTCGGCAACAAGCGTCAGCCAGCGATGTTGATCACGCTCGGTTCACTCCTGGTGTTCGTCATCTTGTGCTGGTTGTTGCACCGTCGCGACCTGATGTTGCGCGAGAACCTGGCAGCAGCACGCGAGCTCGAGAAAGTCTGAGCCCTTCGGGCGAAGCGACGATGAGCCAATACCTGCCAATCGTCGTGCTCACGGTGTTAGCAGTGGTGTTCGGCGTACTGAGTCTGGTTGCGTCGAAGGTGTTGGCGCCGAAGCGACCGAATACCGCCAAGGACGCACCGTACGAGTGTGGCATCGTGCCGAGTCGCGAATCTCCCGAGCGGTTTCCTGTGTCGTTCTACATCGTGGCGATGTTGTTCATCATGTTCGACATCGAGATCATCTTCGCGTACCCCTACGCCGTGGCCCATGAGGTCTTGGGTGCGTTTGGCTTTTGGGAAATGGTCGCGTTCAGTGCGGTGTTCTTCGTGGCGTTCGTGTACGTGGTTGCTCGTGGTGCTTTGGCATGGGGTCCGATCAAGAAAGCGTCACCCGTCGCGGACGTAAGTGCGTCCCCCGTCGGAGGCGCTGGCATCAAGGTGGTGGGACTCGACGGACGTTCCGCGCCGATCGAGTACCAGGCGGGTGCTGCATGAGCGCAGTACGTGATGTGCTCGACAACGGGTTGGGTGGAATCAAACACAACTTCCTGACGGGTCGAGTCGAAGACCTGGTGAAGTGGTCGCGCTCGCGATCGAGCTGGGGGGCAACGTTCGGTCTGGCATGTTGCGCCATCGAGATGATGGGTACCGGTGCTCCGCATTACGACTTGGCACGCTTCGGCATGGAAGTGTTCCGTGCGTCGCCCCGTCAGGCCGACATCATGATCGTGGCCGGGCGCGTGAGCCAGAAGATGGCCCCAGTACTTCGACAGGTGTACGACCAGATGATGGAGCCGAAGTGGGTCATCTCCATGGGTGTGTGTGCATCGAGCGGTGGAATGTTCAACAACTACGCCATCGTGCAAGGTGTCGATCAAGTGGTGCCGGTGGATGTGTATGCGCCGGGTTGTCCGCCAACACCCGAGACGCTCATTCATGCGATTGAAACCCTGCATCAACTGATTGAAGACGGCGAGATCATGAATCGTCGTGCCGCAACGGGTGCCGGCGCCAACGTGCACATTCAAGAGATTCCTGCCGGCATCACCACGCCGGTGACGCTGGAGCGACGATAAGCCGTGACCGATTCGCGCGGACAGTCGGTGACGTTCGTGACGTCGTCCGACTACATCTCCGTCATTCAACAGTTGTACGCAGAGGGCTTCACGATGTGTGTGGACCTCACCGCGGTGGATTACTTGTTGCAACCCAGTCGAACGGTGCCGAGTGATGTAACTGCGCAGCGCTTCGAAGTAGTGGTGAATCTCCTATCGATCTCCAAGCATGAACGGATGCGGGTGCGTCTGCAGGTTGCGGAAGGGGGGTCGGTTCCCTCGTTGTTCGACATTCACCCCAGCACCGAAGCCATGGAACGCGAAGTGTTCGACATGTTCGGAATCTCCTTCGACGGTCATCCGGATCTCACGCGCATTCTCATGCCGGAAGATTGGGATGGTTACCCACTGCGCAAGGACTACTCACAGGGTCGCATTCCGGTTCAGTTCAAGGGTGCCGCGTCATGACTAGTACGGCGATCACCTCGGCCGGAGCCGCAACCAGCGAAGGCGGTCAAGAACTCCGGTCTCGTGCTGACATCTCGCAGAAGGAGTTGATGCGCGAAGCAGGTGCAGTACTGCGAATGAGCGAGTCGGCTGCAGCGGCACTTGCCGATGTGGCCACGGACGTCGGCGAAGACCAGTCGATGATCATCAACATGGGGCCGCAACATCCGAGCACCCACGGCGTGCTGCGTTTGATGTTGGAGTTGCAGGGCGAAAGGGTGTTGCGTTGCAAGCCGGTCATCGGATACCTGCACACCGGCATGGAAAAAACGGGTGAGTCACTCACCTATATGCAGGGCGGAACCAATGTGACGCGCATGGACTATCTCTCACCGCTCAACAACGAGTTGGTGTTCTCCATGGCCACCGAGAAACTGCTCGGTATCGATGGTGACATTCCTGAACGTGCGCTATGGATGCGCATGTTGCTGTCGGAACTCAACCGCATGAGTAGCCATTTGTTGTTCATGGCCACCAACGGCATGGACCTCGGCGCGGTCTCCATGATGTTGTACGGCTGGCGCGAGCGCGAAGAAGTGTTGCGCTTCTTCCAGAAGGTCACCGGACTGCGCATGAACCACAACTTCATTCGTCCCGGCGGATTGGCTGCCGACTTGCCGGCAGGTTGGCGTGACGACGTGTTGCACATCCTCGACATGTTGCCCGATCGCTTGGCGGAGTACGAAGTCTTGATGACCGGTCAGCCAATTTGGCGCGAGCGTTTGCAGGGAGTCGGTGTCATCACCCAGAGCGAAGCCATCGCTTTGGCTGCGACCGGACCGATCCTTCGGTCCACTGGCGTTGCGTGGGACCTTCGCAAGGACATGCCGTATCTCAAGTACCGAGATGTCGAATTCGATGTTGTGGTTGGTGCGCACGGTGACGCATACGACCGATACGCCATTCGACTGCAGGAGATTCGCGAGTCGATGAAGATCGTTCGACAAGTGCTCGACAAGATGCCGATGGGCGACTATCGAATCCAGAACAAGAAGGTCACTCCACCACCGCGCGGCCGCATCGACGAGTCGATGGAAGCACTCATCCACCACTTCAAGATCTTCACCGAGGGCTTCAAGGTCCCCGAAGGTGAGGTGTACGTGGCCATCGAGTCACCACGCGGCGAGATCGGTTGCTACATCGCCAGTGATGGGTCGGCAGTGCCGTATCGCATGCACGTGCGTGCACCAAGTTTCGTGAACGTGCAGTGCCTTCCGCACATGATGCGAGGCGGTCTGGTTGCCGACGCCGTTGCCGTCATTTCCTCGATCGACCCCGTCCTCGGAGAGGTTGATCGATGAGTCGCCTCACTGACGAACGCGTGGCTACCGCAAGGGAAATCATCGGGAGGTTTCCGCGCAAGAAGTCCGCACTCATTCCGTTGTTGCATCTTGCCCAGGAACAAGACGGGTACGTCGCGCAAGATGCCATGGTGCACATCGCCGAACTCTTGGAACTCGCTCCAGCCGAGGTGTACGGCACCGCCAGCTTCTACGAGATGTTCAAGTTCCATCCGGTCGGCAAGTACTGCATCAACATTTGCACCAACATTTCCTGCCAGTTGGTGGGAGCATGGAATCTTTTGCACCACGCCGAAGAGCGGCTCGGTATCAAGTCGGGTGGCACCACCGACGATGGCATGTTCACCATCGAAGATGTGGAGTGCATCGCGGCTTGTACCGAAGCGCCAGCGCTGCAGGTGAACTATCGATACCGATACAAGGTGACTCCGGAGTCGTTTGATGCACTCATCACCGAACTGGAGAGCGGCAAGTTGACCGACGAAGTTCCACCGCACGGCACGCTGGCCTCGGTGCGACAAACCACCACGCAAGCGTGGAGCAATCGGGGAGTGCAAGAGCAAGCACAGGTGGATGCCCGATGAGCGTTCCAACAGGCCCACGCATCATTACGTCGCGCTTCGACGTTGCCGACGGGCATACCTATGCCGGATACGTTCGCACCGGTGGCTATGCGTCGTTGCGCAAGGCCGTAAGCAGCATGACACCGCAACAAGTACACGACGAAGTGAAGGCGGCAGAGATTCAGGGTCGTGGTGGTGCAGGTTTTCCCGCCGGCACCAAGTGGGGTTTCCTGCCAGCAGGGGTCCACCCGCGATATCTGGTGATCAACGGTGACGAGAGCGAACCCGGCACCTACAAGGATCGTCTGCTCATGGAGCGCGACCCACACCAGTTGATCGAAGGCATCGTCATCGCGTGTTATGCGCTGAATGCGGCGCAAGCCTTCCTTTACGTTCGTGGCGAGATGGCTCATGCACAGGAGCGATTGGCTCAAGCATTGAATGACGCGTACGCCAACAACATGGTGGGCAAGAACATCTGTGGCAGCAACTTCTCCGTGGACATCACGCTCACGTGGGGTGCTGGCGCCTACATCGTGGGTGAGGAAACCGCATTGATCGAGAGTCTCGAGGGCGAGCGTGGCATGCCGCGTTTGAAGCCGCCGTTCTTCCCTGCGGTGAAGGGGCTGTACATGCAGCCCACCATCGTGAACAACGTCGAAACCCTCGCCAATGTTCCCTACATCGTGGGCAGGGGTGGCGGCGATTTCAAGGCGATCGGTGCCCCGACGTCTACTGGCATGCGCATGTTTGCAGTCAGCGGACACGTGAACACGCCAGGTGTGTTCGAAGTGCCCAATGGCGTCACCACCTTCCGTATGCTCTTTGAAGCACCGGAGTATTGCGGTGGCATTCGCAACGGGGGATCGATCAAGGCGTTCATCCCCGGCGGCGCATCGGCGATGTGGTTCTTCCCCGAACACCTGGACATGGCCCTCGACAAGCCGACCGTCGACAAGGCCGGATCGATGCTCGGCTCTGGCGCAATCGTGGCGATGGACCAGACCACCGACATGGTCGCAGCCTGCTGGCGCATCGTTCGATTCTTTGCTCGTGAGTCGTGCGGTAAGTGCACACCGTGCCGTGAAGGCACCACGTGGTTGGAGCGCGTGTTGAAGCGAATATTGGACGGTCACGGTCGCCCCGAAGACATCGACTTGTTGTTCGAAGTGAGCGAGAGCATCAGTCCAGGTATCGCGTGGCCCCCACGTCAAACCACCATCTGTCCGCTCGGACCCTCGGCAGTGTCACCCATTGCCTCGGCGGTGCGCCGCTTCCGTCACGAATTCGAGCACTACATCGAGCACGGTCGCCCAATCGACGGCGTCGAGTCGCCCTTTGCCACCCACCTTGCGAGCCACGCGTAAACGATCATGACTGATACCGCCGCCCCAAAAACCACCGTGAGCCTCACGGTGGACGGTCGCGCCGTCGAAGCCAAGCCCGGCGAGTTGCTCATCACTGCATGCGAACAGTCCGGCTCATTCGTGCCACACTTCTGTTATCACCCGCGCATGTCGCCCGTGGGCATGTGTCGACAGTGCATCGTCGAGGTGGATGGACCGCGCGGCAAGTCATTGGTGGTGTCGTGCATGACGCCAGTGGCCGAGGGTCAAGTGGTATCGACCACGTCCGAGCCAGCGAAGCGAGCACAAGAAGGTGTACTCGAGCTGTTGTTGGCAAATCATCCACTGGATTGTCCGGTGTGTGACAAGGGTGGCGAATGCCCGCTGCAAGATCAGGCGTTTTCCCATGGACCCGGCGAGAGTCGCTACGTGGAGGAAAAGCGCCACTATGAAAAGCCGATACCCATCAGTGATTTGGTCTTCTTGGATCGCGAACGGTGCATTCTCTGTGATCGTTGCACGCGCTTTGCCGGCGAAGTTGCTGGTGACCCGTTGATTTCGTTCACCAGCCGAGGCAACAACACCCAGGTGATGACCTTCCCTGATGAGCCGTTCAGCTCGTACTTCTCGGGCAATACGGTGCAGATCTGCCCGGTGGGAGCACTCACCGCGAGTGCGTACCGATTCAAGGCACGTCCGTGGGACTTGGAACAAGTGGAGAGCACCTGCACCTCCTGCAGCGTGGGTTGTCGAACGGTGGTGCAAAGTAGTCGTGACGAACTGGTGCGCTACCAGGGAGTCGATATCGAGTCCGTCAACTGGGGTTGGCTGTGTGACCGTGGCCGCTTCAATTTCGAGTCGGTCAATTCCAAGAACCGTGTGCATGCACCATTGATGCGCAAGGATGGCGCACTCGCCGAAACAACGTGGTCGAACGCGCTCGATGCCGCTGGACGAATCCTGCGCACGGTGTTGAACGACAAAGGCCCGGACGCCGTCGGCATCATCGGTGGGGCTCGGGGCACCAATGAGGATGCATTCGCATGGGCGAAGTTGGCCGACACCCTCGGCATCGCTGCACGTGATGCACAGTTGGGCGATGGATTACCCGCCGAGGTATTCGCACTTCCGCAAGCAACGATTGCCGAGACGTGTGCTTCACCAACGGTGATTTTGCTGGCGCCCGACGTGAAGGAAGAATTGCCGGTGCTGTACCTACGATTGCGCGATGCAGCGGAGAAGCGCACCACGCGAATCATCGAGGTGTCGCCGTATGCGACGGGTTTGAGCAAGTACGCGTGGAAGTCGGTGCGTCATGATCCAGGTGACCAACCTCGCATCGTCGGTGAACTGCTGGCCACACCGGAAATTGCAGAACAACTCTCGCGTGGTGCCGTCACCGTGGTGATGGGTCGGGGGAACTTGGCCGAGTCGCCCGAATTCACCCTCCTCGCCACCGGTGCTGTACTGACTGCGGTGCCAACGGCGCGAGTGTTGCCCGTGGTTCGCCGCGGCAACGTGCGTGGTGCAGTCACGGCCGGGATGACGCCACAACGACCGGACGCCGATACCAACGCAATTCTTTCGGCTGCCGCCGCAGGAAAAGTGGAGTGCCTCGTGCTGGTTGGTGCCGACCCGGTGAGCGATGTACCCGATGCAGATCTCGTACGACGAGCGTTCGCCTCGGTGAAGCACGTGATTGCAGTCGACACCTTCATCACCGAGTCGGCACGACACGCCGAAGTATTGTTGCCGGCTTCGGCCTACGGTGAGAAGGTTGGCACCACCACCAACTGTGAAGGTCGTGTCAGCGACGTTGCCCAAAAAATCACCACTGCCGGCACTGCGCGACCCGACTGGATGATTGCCGCCGAGCTTGCACTCGAACTTGGAGGGGATTTGGGGATCTCCTCTTTTGGGGAGCTGCACGATGCCATGACCACATCCGTGGCGGCGTTCGTACCCGCAGCAGAAGCAAAGGCCGTTCGTCGCGAGGGAGTGGTGGTGGCACACCCGACACCGGTTCGCATCACCGCGGCACCACGTTCTGCGGCACCTCGATTGACGCACCAGTTCCGCCTGCATGTGGCGCGCGTGATGTACGACCGTGCAGTTTCCACGAGCGAGAGTCCGTCGCTTGCGCCACTCGCGCGTGAAGCAGCTGTGCACATGAATTCGGTCGATGCACAACGACTGGGTGCACGCGAGGGTGCGGATGTTCGCCTGGCAGCCAACGGATCAGCGGTGGTCTTGCCGCTGAAAGTCGATGACGCAGTGTCGCGCGGCGTGGTGTTCGTGCCGTTCAACCAACACGGCAGCGATATTCGCCAGTTGATTCGCCACGATGTGCCGGTAACCGATGTCGTGGTGGAGGTGATTTGATGTTCGCTCTCGACCCGATGTTGGAAAGCGAGGTGTTGTGGACGCCTCTCCTCATCGTGGTGCTGAAGGTGTTGGTCGTGTTCGTGGTGGGACTCGTGGCCACCATGCTCATGGTGTGGTTTGAGCGCAAGGTCATTGCCGGAATGCAAAATCGCATCGGACCCAACAAAGCCGGTCCATTCGGGCTGTTGCAAACGCTGGCCGACGGGATCAAGTTGTTCTTCAAGGAAGACCTGCTGCCGCGCCGCTCCGACAAGTTCGTGTTTGCGCTCGCCCCGTTCCTGTCGTTCGTTCCGGCATTCTTGTCGTTCGCGATCATTCCGCTGGGAGGCGACTATCGCGATGGCAACGACGGCATCGTCACCTGGTTCGGTGTCGAAACGCGCGTGCAACTCGCCGATCCACACATCGGTGTGTTGTTTGCGCTCGCCATTTCGTCCATCGCCGTGTATGGAATCATGCTGGCGGGCTGGTCGAGTGGTTCGAAGTATCCGTTGCTCGGTTCGGTGCGTGCGTCGGCGCAGATGGTGAGCTACGAAGCAGCCCTCGGATTGTCGCTGGCGTCGGTGATTCTCATCTCGGGCACGTTGTCGACGAGCGGCATCGTGGCGGGGCAGTCGACCTTGACGGACTGGAACGTCATTGCCACCGGCATCGTGCCATTCATCATCTTCCTTATCGCTGCGACTGCCGAACTCAACCGTCCGCCGTTCGACTTGGTGGAAGCCGAGCAGGAACTGGTGGGAGGTTTCAACACCGAGTACTCGTCGATTCGCTTCGCGTTGTTTTATCTCGCGGAATTCATGAACACGGTCACCATGTCGGCGATGATCGTCACGCTGTTCTTCGGTGGACCGCAACCAATTTCATACGGGGGCGTCACTCTGGACATTCCGTTGATTCCGAACGGGTTGGAAGGCACGGTGTGGTTGCTCGGCAAGGTGCTGGTGTTCCTCTACGTGTACGTCTGGTTCCGTGCAACGTTGCCGCGACTGCGTTACGACCAACTGATGGACCTGGGCTGGAAGGTTTTGATTCCCGGTTCGTTGGCATGGTTCATGTTGCTGGCCGTGCAGCGTTTGGCCCGCAACGAAGGGTGGAACGTGTTCACCACCACTGCCGCTGCGGTGATTGCACTCGGTGTGTGTTACGCGTTGCTGCAGGCTGCATTCACCGTCAGCAACAAGACTCGCGAACGCGAAGGAGCTCAGTTCTAGATGGGATATCTCGGCGGCTTTCTCGTTACGTTTCGTCAACACGGTCGCAAGAACCGTGTGACCACCCAGTACTCCGGTGGTCGTTTGTTCAAGCGCAAGAAGCGCAACGCAGCGACGATGGACGAAAAGATCGATAAACCGGAACGTTTGCACGGCCGGCATGTGCTCAACCGTTACGAAGACGGAATGGAAAAGTGCATCGGTTGCGAATTGTGTGCGGCAGTGTGCCCGGCCAAGTGCATTCACGTGCGTGGCGCCGACAACGATCCCGACAACCCCACCTCGCCGGGCGAACGTTTTGGTTGGATCTACGAAATCAATTACTTGCGTTGCATCCACTGCGACCTCTGCGTGGAAGCATGTCCCACTGAGGCCATCACCGAAACGAAGTTGTTCGAATTCTCCTTCACCAATCGCAAGGACGCCATCTACACCAAGAACGAATTGCTCGTCGGCGACGATGGTGCACCTCGGCACTTGCCTTGGGAAGACTGGCGGCCAGGGGAGGATCAGCACACCTCAGCTTGGATGCGAGCAACTGCGCCAGCGGGGGACTCGTCGTTCGTCGGCGTGGTGTCGTGGGCCGGCGAACGTGGCTATGGCGTACGACCGGCGGAAGCCACTCAAGCACAGGCCGATACCTCGGCTCATGTGCAACCCGAACCCGATGCGAGCGTGAATCACTGATGGAGCTCGTCGTCTTCGTTCTGGCGAGTGCGATGATGCTCGTCGGGGCGCTCGGTGTGGTCACACGCAGCAATCCCGTGCATGCTGCACTCTCGCTTGTGCTCACGCTGTTTGGAGTTGCCGTGCACTTCGTGGCACTCGAGGCGTACTTCCTGGCTGCCGTACAGATCATCGTGTACGCCGGAGCCATCGTGGTGCTGTTCCTCTTCGTCATCATGCTGTTGGGCGTCGACAAGGCCGAAAATCTCGGTACCGAACCGCTCATCGCCCAGCGATGGTTGGCAGGTGTTGCGGGTCTCGGGCTGCTTGGTCTCTTGGTGGTTGCGGTTTCACGTGGCGCTGACGCGCTCATCACGCGTGCAGAAGGTCTCGACACTGCAGCAAACGGCGCAACTGGGGACGCCAACATTCAACAATTGGCACGGTCGGTGTTTGGCGACTACGTGGTGGCGTTCGAACTCACATCGGTGCTGTTGGTGGTTGCAGTCGTGGGCACCGTGCTGCTGGCGCGACGCCGCGCAGGAGTTGAGGCGTAATGCCCGAGCCAACGACGCTCTCCTATCTGATCGTTGCGGCCCTGCTGTTCGTCATCGGAACTGTCGGTGTGATGGTGCGTCGAAATCCACTGGTCATGTTCATGTGCATCGAGTTGATGCTGAACGCCGTGAATCTTTCGTTCGTTGCCTTGGCCCGAGAACTCACCGACATCGACGGCCAAACCATCGTGTTCTTCGTGTTGGTGGTGGCAGCGGCAGAAGTGGTGGTGGGTCTCGGCATCATCGTGGCAATCATGCGCAATCGCTCGTCACTGACGGCTGACGACATGGCGGAGCTGAAGGGCTAACGCAATGGTCGATCTCGTCTGGTTGGTGCCCTTCTTGCCGCTCGTCGGAGGAGTGGTGCTCATGGCGTTTGGCTCGCGCATCGGCGAGCCGCGATCCGGCTGGTTGGCAACGCTTGCAACGACAACTTCGTTCCTGGTGACGGTTGCGGTGTACTTCGACCTGCTCGGCATGCCATCCGAGGAACGTTCCCATGTAGTGACGCTGTTCCAGTGGATTCCCGTTGGTGCTCTACAGATTGATTTTGCGCTCCTCGCCGATCCACTCAGCATCACGATGGCGCTGTTTGTTACGGGAATTGGTTCACTCATCCACCTGTACGCGATCGGCTACATGCACGGTGACCCGAAATTCTCGAAGTTCTTTTTGTACCTCAATCTGTTCGTGTTCTCCATGCTCATGCTGGTGCTTGGTGAAAACTTGTTGGTCACCTTCCTTGGCTGGGAAGGCGTGGGTGCATGCTCGTACTTCCTCATCTCGTTCTGGCATACGCGCAACAGCGCTGCAGTAGCAGGCAAGAAGGCCTTCGTCACCAACAGAATCGGCGACTGGGGAGTAATGACAGCGATGTTCATTGCCTTCTCCGCGGTGGGATCGGTGTCGTACAAGGCAATCAACGAAGCCGCTCACGAGGGCACCATTTCGCAAACGGCAATCTCCGCCATCGCCATCTTGTTGTTCGTGGGTGCGTGTGGCAAGAGTGCGCAACTTCCGCTGTATTTTTGGTTGCCCGATGCCATGGAGGGTCCAACTCCCGTGTCGGCCTTGATTCATGCCGCAACGATGGTGACCGCCGGCGTGTTCCTGATGACGCGAGTCGGTCCGGTACTCGCGGAGTCGTACGGATGGGTGCCTGACACCATCGCCGTCGTTGGTGCAGCAACTGCACTGTTCGCGGCATCGATTGCGGTTGCCCAACACGACATCAAGCGAGTACTTGCGTATTCCACGGTTTCGCAACTCGGCTTCATGTTCCTTGCGATCGGTTCCGGTGCGTACGTCGCGGCAATCTTCCACATGGTGACGCATGCGTTCTTCAAGGCGTTGCTGTTCCTTGGTTCGGGCTCCGTCATCCATGGCATGCACCACGAACAAGACATGCGCAAGATGGGTGCTCTTCGTATCGCGATGCCAGTGACCGCCTTTACCTTCATCATTGGATGGCTGGCAATCGCCGGCGTGCCACCGTTTGCGGGCTTCTGGTCGAAGGACGAGATTCTGTTGTATGTGTACGCCGACAACCGTCTGCTCTATGCAGTGGGCATGATTACTGCGCTGCTCACGGCGTACTACATGACACGACAAGTCATCATGTTGTTCTTTGGTGAAGCACGTTGGAACGATGCTGCAGACGAGCATGGTGCGCACGGTGATTTTCGACCACACGAGAGCCCCAAGGTGATGTTGATTCCACTCGTGGTGTTGGCGGTGCTGTCGATTGTTGGTGGCGCGATGCAGTTGCCATTCAGCAAGAAATTGCACTTCCTCGAACACTGGCTCGAACCGGTCGTCGAAGAAGCCGAGCGCAGCATCAAGGGCACGTGGGCCTACGACAATAAGTACGTGTTGTTGCTGGCGGCAATCGTGGTGGCGTTCACGGGTATTGCACTGTCGGTAGCGGTCTACGCCAAGCGCCGATTGCCGGCACTCGAGCCCAAGGTGCTGGAGAACGCATGGTGGTACGACGCCACCGTCGCCCGTTTGGTGGGTGGCCCCGGCGCCGCAGCATTCCGCGGTATCACCACGTTTGATTCACGAATCGTTGACGGGGCAGTCAACGGTGTGGGGGCGTTGGCTCGTGGTACGGGTTCGCAAGTGCGCCGCTCACAATCGGGTTTCGTGCGCGCCTATGCGGTGATTCTGTCACTGGGCACCGTGGTGGTGTTGGCGTGGTTCGTGTGGCGGGGATGGTTGGCGTGATGATCGCCGCATCCTCGAGTGCTTCCACACTGGACTTTCCGATCCTCACCGCTGTGATACTGGTGCCACTCATCGGCGCCGTAGCAGTTCTGTTCCTTGGTCGTATGCGCGCGGAGTGGGGGAAGTTGGCTGCACTCACGTCGAGCGTGGTCACTGGCGCATTGAGTTTGTGGGTGTTGCAGGCGTTCGACTCCGCTGACGCCGGCTTTCAGTTTGTTTCACGGCACGAGTGGATCGAGCAGTGGGGCATCTCGTGGCATCTTGGCCTCGACGGCATTTCCCTGTTCCTGGTGGTGCTCACAGGTGTGCTCTTCCCGCTGGTGATCGCAGGAGTTGATCCGCATCACGACGAGCGCCCGTATTTTGCGTGGCTGCTCATCCTGCAGGCCGGCGTGATGGGCTCGTTCGTCAGCCTCGACCTGTTCCTCTTCTTCGTCTTTTTTGAAATCGTGCTGGTGCCGATGTACTTCCTCATCGGTGGTTGGGGTTACGACGACCGCGTGTATGCCGCAACCAAGTTCTTCCTCTTCACCATGGCGGGTTCGGCTTTCATGCTGGTCGGCATCGTTGCGACCGCATTGTTGTCGCGTGACGCAGTCGGTGTAGTCACCTTTGATCTCGTGGCGTTGGCCGAAAGTGGCGCGCTCTCGGTAACGCAAGGCCGCTGGCTGTTCGTTGCGTTCGCCATTGCCTTCGCCGTGAAGGTGCCACTCTTCCCCGTGCACACGTGGTTACCCGATGCACACACCCAAGCGCCGACGGCTGGTTCGGTGATTCTTGCCGGCGTGTTGTTGAAGATGGGTACGTACGGATTGTTGCGCTTCTGTGTGTACCTGTTTCCCGAAGCCAGCGTGTGGGCGCGTCCCGTGTCGTACACCCTGGCGGTCATCGGCATCTTGTATGGCGCGATTGCCGCCACCATGCAATCCGATTTGAAGCGCCTCGTCGCGTACTCCAGTGTTGCGCACCTCGGCTTCATCGTCCTGGGAACCTTTGCGCTGACGGATCAGGCGGTGACCGGTGGTGTCATGCAGATGGTCAACCACGGTGTGTCGACCGGTGCGTTGTTCTTGCTGGTCGGAATGATCTACGAACGTCGCCATACGCGTCAAATCGCCGATCTGCGCGGCTTGCAGCACGTGGCCCCGGTGTTCGCCGGATTCTTCATGGTGGTGATGCTGTCATCCATCGGTTTGCCGGGACTCAACGGATTCGTCGGAGAGTTCTTGATTCTGATCGGTTCGTTCGATACCGCACGCTGGTGGGTCATCATCGGAACGGTTGGTGTGGTCTTGGCGGCACTGTATTTGTTGTGGGCGTACCAGCGCGTGTTCCATGGCGAGCCAGACGAAGCCAACTCCGGGTTTGCAGAGCTGCGATTGCGCGAGGGCCTGCTCCTGAGCGTGTTCGTTGCCATCATCGTGTTCACCGGTGTGTATCCCAAGCCGATGTTGTCGCGAATCGAGCCAAGCGTGAACGCTCTCATCGAACATGTGGAATCGCGCACTACGTACGTGCAACCATCTCACGAAGAAGCAGGGAAGTAAGCGATGGATCTAGCCAGCGATTTTGTTCCACCAACGATTGAGTGGTTCGCACTCTCGCCATACATCGCGCTGGTTGCAGGTGCGTTGGTGTTGTTGCTTGGCTCACTAACCCCGCAGTGGCCTCGCGGGTGGTACGGGCTGGTGTCGGCGACCAGCGCTGGTGTGTCAGGTGTACTCGCGGCTCTGCAGTTCGTCGATCTTTCTGAGGAAGCACCTCGCACCTTGGTGCGAGGAACGCTGGCTCACGACCGATTCGGGTTGCTGGCCTTGATCGCCATTTGTCTTGCGGTGGTGTTCACGAGCATGACCACCGTGGATGCTGCTTCGGGTCGCACAAATGTTGCTGACGGCACTTCCCGCAGCACAAGTGATTCGCTGGAGCACTATGCGTTGCTGCTCACGGCGGCACTTGGCGCGGCAATCATGGTGACCGCAAACGACCTCGTGGTGTCGTTCCTCGGAATCGAAACGTTGAGTTTGTCGCTGTATGTTTTGGCGGCGAGTGATCGTCGTCGGGCAGCAAGCCAGGAAGCCGGGCTCAAGTATTTCATCCTCGGTGGATTTGCCTCGGCGTTCCTGCTGTACGGCATCGCGCTGGTGTACGGCACCACCGGACAAACCAGCATGACGGGTATTGCCAACATCTTGGCGAGCGAGGTCAGTGTGCCGCGCAATGATGCGATGCTGCTCGCGGGCGTCGCCTTGCTGCTCGTGGGCTTTGGATTCAAGGTGTCGCTCGTGCCGTTTCACTCCTGGACACCCGACGTGTATCACGGCGCACCCACGCATGTCACCGGGTTCATGGCATCGTTGGGCAAGGTGGCCGCCGTCGTTTCACTGGTGCGTTTGTTCGTCGTCGCATTCCCGACACGTGCCGATGACTGGCGACCGGCAGTGTTTGCTCTTGCGGCGCTCACCTTGGCGGTCGGTTCGGTGCTGGCAATCGTGCAAAGCGACGTGAAGCGCATGTTGGCGTATTCGTCGATCAGTCATGCGGGCTTCATGTTGGTGGGTCTGGAAGCAGCCGGCCGTGTTGGCTCGTCATCGGCGAATGATGGTGTCTCGTCGGCACTGGTGTACGTGGTGTTGTATTCGGTTCTGGCCATCGGGTCCTTTGCTGCAGTGTCGGTGGTGTCGGGTGGTGGTGCTGACGGATCATCGGGTAACACACTCACCTCGCTTGATGCATTCAATGGTGTGGCCAAGACCAACCCCGTGTTTGCGCTGGGCTTCACGGTGTTGCTGTTGGCTCAGGCCGGCGTGCCGCTGACCAGTGGATTCGTCGCCAAGTTCGGGGTCATACGTGCGGCGGTTTCCACCGAGAGTTATGTGTTGGCCGTGCTCGCCATGGTGTCGGCGGTAATCGCTGCGTATTTGTACCTGCGCATCATGGTGAGCATGTGGCTGTCGGAGCCGGTTTCAGGTGGAGTTTCACCGGCTGCATCACCCGTGTTGTCACTTTCCAGTCGCGTCACTCTTGCATGTGCCGTCGCTATCACGTTGATGCTGGGAGTTCTGCCAACGTGGCTCTTGGATATCAGCGACTCGTTGACGACTTTCGCTCGCTAGTCCTGTAGCAGAAGCAACAACTTCACGGGAATTCCGCTAGCGGGAGTTGCACCTCGAGATGAAGTTGACGAAGAGTTGTTGTTGGCACTCGGTCGTTTCGGCGTCGTCTTCGGGGTGCCACTGCACGCCAACCACGAAGTCGCAGCTTCCGTGTTCCACCGCTTCGATGACGTCGTCCGGTGCGCGCGCAACGACGACAAGGTCACTCGCAACGTGCTTCAAAGCTTGGTGATGAAACGAGTGCGAACGTTCGGGTGCCGACGTTCCAAGTGCGGCTGCCAGGCGAGATCCCTCAGTAACCGTAATCGGGTGGTAGGTGTTCCAATGGCTCTCACGGTCGGGGAGTACATCTCCGAGGTCTTGGTGCAGGGTGCCGCCGAGTGCCACGTTGAGCACCTGCAGGCCGCGGCAGATGGCGAGTAACGGCTTGTTCTGCTTCACTGCTTCGCGTGCAACGGCAATCTCGAATTCGTCGTGTTCGTGGACAATGCCGTAGACGGTGTCACTACGACGGGACTCCCCGTATCGCTCCGGTGCGATGTCACCACCACCTTGAATGAGTACACCGTCAGCGGCTCCCACGAGATCGGCAACATGCTGAATGGCCTCGGAAAGTGGCGGCACCGTCATCGTGACACCACCAGCCCGAGCAATCGCTTGGGCATATTTGAGACCATTGGAATAACTGTCACCACGAACGCCGGTGGCACCCGACGTGAGCTTTCCAGGCAGCAGAATTCGTGGAGCCACGAGTTGTCTAGCGTCCGGTGACTTCGGAGATTTCGTAGCCATCGGCCTTGGCTCCGGCGATCAGTGATTCTGCGTGGTCTCGACCGCGAACTTCGAGCACCACTTGCACGCCGGTTTCACGCACGTGAAGATCGACACCCTCGCGAACGTGTTCCACCTCGATGAGGTTTGCACCGTGTTCGGCAAACAGGGTCAACAGACGGGCCAGTCCACCCGGGCGGTCGCTGATGCGCGCAAACACGATCAAGCGGCGGCCACGATTGGTCTCGTGTCGACGTACCAAGCCGGTGAGAAGGCCAAGATCGGCGTTGCCTCCGGAGAGCACCACGCAGGTGGAGCCGCGCTCGGCGGGAGTGACCCTTCCGTTGAGCAGTGCCGAAACGCCAACTGCTCCGCCGCCCTCGACGAAGTACTTTGATCGCTCGAGCAGCAGCATCATTGCGTCGGCCACGCTGTCTTCATCAACATCGACGATGTCATCCACCCACTTCTCGATCAACGGGGCAGTGACAACTCCGGGTACCTTCACCGCAATTCCGTCGGCCAACGTGGGAACCGGTCCCTGTGGGGCCTTGCCGTAGATGTACGGAGCGCAGGAAGAGATCTGTACGCCGATGACTCGAATCGATGGGTCGAACTGTTTTACCGTCAGTGCAACTCCACCCAGCAGCCCACCACCACCAAGTGGCACGATGACCTGCGCGAGATCGGGAATGTCGTCGATGAGCTCGACTCCGAGTGTTGCCTGGCCCGCGACCACTACGGGGTCGTCGTACGGATGACAGAACACCATGCCGGTTTCTTGGGCTCGTGCCTGGGCCAGTGTGACTGCATTATCGAGGCTGTCGCCTCCTTCGTGCACCGTTGCCCCGTAGCCGCGACACGCTGCAATCTTGGCGAGTGATGCGCCGGCAGGAACATAGATCTCGCACGGCACACCAAATTGTCGAGCAGCAAAAGCCAGGGCTTGCGCATGGTTGCCTGCGCTACCTGCAACCACTCCTTTGCGTGCACTGTCACCAAGGGTGAACAGTTTGTTCATCGCGCCGCGAATCTTGAATGCACCCGTGCGCTGGAGATTCTCGGCCTTCAAGACGACGGAGCCGCCACACCGTTCGCTCAGGTGTGCCGACGGGGTGACAGGGGTGTGGGTGACGATTCGGCGGTCGCGCTCGGCGATATGGCGTACGTGTTCGAGGGAAATCTCGACGGCGCCACTGCGACCCATGCAACAACTACGGTATCGCTGTGCGTGCACTCATTGTTGGCAACCGCGGTGATGCCGATCCAGGCTTGGTTGGATCGCGGCTCAGTGAGGTTGGCTTCGGACTTGAGCGAAATGAACGCGAGTATCCGCGTGAATGGAAGTCGTTGGCCGGAGTGGATCTCGTACTGTTGCTCGGGTCCGAATGGTCGGTGTATTCGGAAGGCAACGAAAAGGAGGTTGCTGCGGAAGTGGATTTGGTTACTACCGCCATGCAGCGCGGTGTCCCAATTTTTGGAATTTGTTACGGTGCTCAACTCATCTCACACGCCCTGGGAGGAACGGTCACACGTGCACAGACACCAGAAGTCGGGTGGCACGACGTATCGAGCACCGCGTATCCCGACCTTCTCGCTGGCACATGGCTGCAATGGCACTATGACGTCTTTACTGTTCCGTCGAGTCTGCGGGCGGTAGCAGTCAACGATGTTGGTCCTCAGGCCATGTTGGGCAAGCGGGTGTTTGCCACACAGTTCCACCCCGAGGCGACGCAGGACATCATCACCCGATGGAGCACCGGCACGGGAACCACCGAGCTGTCACGACTCGGGATTGACGCCAAGCACCTTTGTGAAATGTCCGTGGATCAGGTGGCTGCTAGGGCACCTGCCTCTACTCGGCTGGTCGACTGGTTTCTCGGCGAAGTAGCTTAAAGTTTTTATATCTTGACGACAAAAAAGTGTTCGTTGGCGTAATGGACATCCCAAGTATTTTCCCAGTCATTGAATGAACTATCCAAACGGTCAACCACGAACCATTTGACGCCCCACTGACGCAGTTGCTCGGCTTCAGTCTGCGATGGGGCGTATCCGAATTGCTGGGACACGTCAAGCTGGGATCTGAGCCGAGAATAATCACCAAGAAAACTAGGACCCAAAACTAAAAACTCTCGCTTGGACCAGGCGGCTAGTGAAAAATCACTGAGTGGCTGCCCGGTGGAGGAGTCGAATAACTCGTTGGTAGCAATCAGGTCAGTTGGCAAGGTGTTGGATCGAAGCCAACGACCAACTAATTGATTGTCTAGTTGGCCCAGGCTTGTTGCAATTTCGGATGGTTCCCGCTCGCGTTGAAGCTCGCTTACCGCACTATTCCAGTATCCGTAGAGAGTCAGAATTGAAAGAGACACTAGTAGCGATCCCAATACGAGTCGGGGAGAGTACCACTTGCTTCTCGTAGTGGCGCTCAGGATGACTATGGTGACGGCAGCAGCGCTGATTCGGCTATCGGTGGAAAGAAACTGAGGGATAGATGTATCCTGCCCAAGTTGTGATTGGGCAAGATGCCATATTTTTTCTGCTAGGCCAAGCCGAACCCACAAGAATCCCAAAGTCACTACGCAAGTTACAAGCAAGCAAAACAGTCGCAGATTTCTTGCTGGTAGTAGAACGGCTGAGTCAGGTGCAACGATGCCCATCAGGATGAGTGAGGTGACGAAGTACATCGGTCCGCTGAAGTACTCATAGGTGTTGGCGTTACCCGTCATGATGACGTCCATCAGCACACCCAACAATGCGATCGGAGCCAAGCCCAATAAATAGAGGTTGATCGGGCGTTTGCAGGGTGCTCTTTTTCCTGAAGAGAGCACCAGAACAACCATGGCAACAATTGGCACTATTAACCAGAGACGCTGTAGCGAGACCAGAAGATATGCAAATCCCGGTCCGTACGCTGCAATCTTTCCGAGCCCAGGGTTTACATCGGCAAAAGCAAAGCCATCAATAACTTTGCTTGCAAGCCAGATCAATGGGATGATACCGAACGATGCGACGGCACCACCAAACAGCAGAACAAGAATTCGAGGACGTGTTGCAAACTGTCGAGTAAGCACAAAAGTTTCTGCACAAAGAATAATTATTACTACAGTAAAAAGACTAGGCAGTTTCGTAAAGACAGTACCTATGCCAAACAACATATATAGAAGGACTCTTCGCCCAAAACTTTGAGTTGTGCCGAGGGCTAGGAGAATCACTGCAGCAGTGGCTGCTACCACTGCGAACACCCCCGCAGTTGAAGTGCCTGACCAGTCGAGACGATTGATTGCCAGAATTGTCCACACTGGCACGAGACTCAGATTCCAGTTGCTAGTTCTGTTCAAGTACCCAGCCATGTGCACCAATGATCCGGTCAGTGTGACCGAGTAGACCAACGGCATTACTCGGGTGAGGGTGGTGAAGGTTTCTGGTCGGCCACCGAATTCATTGAGAAGCCCCGCCCATCCGTATGACAGCCAGTGGTACCTACTGAAGTTGGTAACCCCCCAATCTGCGAATGGTCCAGAGTGGGTAAGATGTTGCGACAGCACCTCAAAAAATTGATAGTCATCGGTAACCATCCACCAATACTCCTGCCGGAAGAACAGTGGTGTGATGATTGCGACAGCAGCGACGGCTGCTGCTACCTGCTTAACCCATCGTGGTGTGGTGAACATGTCTCCGGTGACAAAGCCAAGGACAAAGAAGGCAATAGCAACTGGCAGCAGTTCAGGAAACTCCCACGTCAATGCCAGTGCCGCTAGTCCGACTACCTGTCCAAGAATCCATAAGCGTTCAGATCCGAGGGGTTGCCAGTTCGGTGCGCGAAGCAAGTACACCACCGAGGCGAACCCCACCATGACCACGACGACAAGCCCGAGAACTCCCCGAGCAACAATTTGGAACAGTGCAAACGAAAGCGCCCCGCCCAGAATCAGGCCAGGACCGAGCAGCAACAACAGCGACGCAGGAACCCCTTTAAAGATTCGCGTCAGAATCACCGTTCCGAATGCCGCCTGGGATATCACCGCCAGACTGAACAACAGTGCATTCCATAGAGGAACATCAAGGTAGGCAAATGCTGGTGCCAACACCCCAGCAAGCAGCAATAGTTCTGGAACTTCCGAGCGGGAGAGCACTTGGTTGTGGAAAGAAGTGTGCACGGTCAAAAGGTGTCTTATTGTGATAAGTCGGGTCGCGCAGCCTGAACTGTCTTGACCAATTCCCACACTACGCCAAGCACCTTTGTGAAATGTCCATAGATCAGGTGGCTGCCAGGGCACCTGCCACTACTCGGCTGGTCGACTGGTTTCTCGGCGAAGTAGCCGCGTAGTAGTTTTTTCCCGATGTCTGTGGGTATGTCTGGCGTGTCGGATTTTCTGCGTTCGTACCTGACCGTTGGCTGGTTCGGTATTGCTGCGGTGGCACTGGCGGGGCTGCTGCTGTGGGTGTCGTCGCTGGTGCGCCCGTCACGACCGGGTCACGAGAAACTCCTCACCTATGAAAGCGGTGTCGACCCCGTTGGTGAAGGTTGGTCGCAGAGCCAGGTGCGCTACTACATCTTTGCGTTGTTGTTCGTGGTGTTCGACGTCGAAGCCGTGTTCATCTTCCCATGGGCCACGCAGCTCGAGCGCTACGGCACCTTTGGTTTGGTGGAGATGGGTGTGTTCGTGTTCGTCTTGTTGCTCGGTCTGGTGTACGCGTGGCGCAAGGGAGTGTTGCGATGGGTCTAGTGGAACGCGGTCGTATGCCTCGCCCGTTGTCGGCGTTGTTCAACTTGGGGCGCTCGTACAGCATGTGGGTGTACCAATGGGGTCTTGCATGTTGCGCAATCGAGATGGGTGCAGCATTCGGCTCGCCGCGCTACGACGTAATGCGACTTGGGGTTATTCCATTGCCGGCAAGTCCACGTCAAGCCGACCTCGTGGTGATTTCTGGAACCGTCACCGACAAGATGGCTCCCGCGATCAAACGTCTGTACGAACAGATGCCCGAGCCGAAGTATGTGATCAGCATGGGCAGTTGCGCCAACTGTGGTGGGCCGTACTGGGATTCGTACTCGGTCACCAAGGGTGTCGACCAAATCATTCCGGTGGATGTCTATGTACCAGGTTGTCCGCCAAGACCCGAAGCGTTGCTTGAAGGCATCGTGCTCCTGCAGGAGCGCATCAAGAACGAAGATATGGGAGCCCGCTGGCGAGGCGAAGGCACGCGGTCGCTCGATGCGAGTGCCGCCGCAGAACGGAAAGGAAAGCCAGTTGTCGTTGGCAGCTGATCTTCACTCATGAGCACCACATCCGAGACACAACCGCGCATCACCTCTGTTGCCGAAGTGAAAGCCACACTCGGTGATCGACTTGTCGACTCCTTTCATAAGGACGATCTTTGGTTGCGTGTTCGCACCGACGCATGGAAATCGTCGATGCGAACGCTGCGCGACACCCTCGGCTTCCACTACTTCTGCTTCTTGTCGGCAATCGACTGGATGCCATCCCCCTATGGTCGGGGCGAAGACGATCCCACCGAACCACCTCCAGAGCGCGACACCACCATTCGACAGGGCTACGCCGGCGGGGCAACTCGGATGCAAGTGTTCGCTCGAGTCACGAATCCGGTCACGCACGTGAGCGTGATCATCAAGGTGGATGTTCCTGACGATTCGCTCGCCATCGAGTCGATTCACGACGTGTACGCCGGCGCCAACTGGCACGAGCGCGAAACTCACGAAATGTTCGGTATCGGCTTTGACGGCCACCCCGACTTGCGCAACATGTACCTGCCGATGGATTTCGAAGGGTTCCCGTTGCGAAAGGATTTCCCGCTGCTGGCTCGCATGGTGAAGCCATGGCCCGGCATCGTCGATGTGGAACCGTTGCCAGGCGGCGATGGTGACGAAGGTGGTGACGAGTAATGAGTCTTACCGACCGAGTCTTGGGTGATCGTCAACGACTCGCGTACATCGCCAGTCAGGCTGCCGATGCTCGACTCAACGTGGAGTTGGAAACCGAGGGAATGACCCTCAACATTGGACCGCAACATCCGGCGACACACGGCACGCTACGCATCATCGCACGACTCGATGGCGAACAAGTGGTGTGGGCAGAGCCGTCGTGTGGGTACATGCATCGCGGATACGAAAAGCTCGCCGAAGTTCGTACCTATCCGCAAGTCACCTCGCTCGTGAACCGCATCGACTGGCTGGGGAGTTTTGCCAACGAGGTGCCGTTCATTCTGGCAGCAGAGAAGTTGATGGAAGTTGAAGCACCACCGCGCGCTCAACACATCCGCACGATTCTTTTCGAACTCTCGCGCATTGCGAACGTGTCGCTGTTTCTGGGTGACCTCGGCGTGCAAATGGGCGCCATTACGCCGGTGTTCTTTGCATTTCGTGACCGCGAGTACGTGCTCAACCTCATCGAAGGTGCAACGGGCGGGCGATTCCACCCCAACTTCGACCGCATCGGCGGATTGAAGGACGACTTGCCGAAGGGTTGGATTGCAGAAACCAAAGCGGTGATGAAGAAGTTGCGCAACTTCTGTGACCAGATCGAGGATTTGTTGTTCGGCAATGAGATCTTCCAGTCGCGCACACGAGGCATTGGCGTGATCCCGCGCGATATCGCCCTGCAGTACGGTTTGTCCGGCGCGAATCTACGAGCGAGCGGAGTCGACTGGGACTTGCGTCGCGATCATCCGTTGCCGATGGCATGGAACAAGGCCGACTGGAAGGTGTGGACCCACCCCGATGGCGACAGCTTCGCGCGCTGCTGGGTGCGACTGCAGGAGACCCGTGAGTCGACGCGCATCGTGGACCAGCTGCTCGACACCATTCCGAGCGGTCCGATCATGGCCAAAGTTCCCAAGATCATCAAGGTGCCCGAGGGTGAGGCGTGGGTCTCCACGGAGAACCCACTCGGCGAGATGGGCTACTACGTGGTGTCTCGAGGCGAACTCGGACCATTCCGCGTGAAGATTCGCTCTGCCAGCTTCAACAACATCTCGGTGGCCCCGTGGGCACTGCGAGGTGTGTACGTGCCCGACATCATCACGATCTTGGCGTCGCTGTACTTCATTCTCGGAGATATCGACCGATGATGTCGATGCTCGCAGTCGAAGTGCCGTACTGGGGACAATCGTTGCTGCGGGTACTCGGCGGCATTGTTGCCGTCTTGCTGCCGGCAGGAACCATCGTGTACGTGTTCTTGTTCAAGATGATGTCGTTCATGCAGAGCCGACTTGGTCCGATGGAAGCCGGCCCGTACGGCTCCCTGCAGCTGGTAGCCGAAGTCGGAAAGTGGCTCCAGAAGGAAGACATCGTCCCGGAACGAGCCGACGCGAGAATCTTCAAGATGGCACCCATCGTGGTGTTGTTGAGTACGTTCCTCTTGATTGCAGTCGTGCCATTCGGTCCAGATGCATGGTTCACCGACTTTGAAGTTGGCATCTTCTACGCACTCGCCGTGTCGTCACTGTCGGTGCTTGGAATCCTCATGGCGGGGTGGTCCAGCGCCAACAAGTACTCACTTCTCGGCGGTCTGCGCGCAGCTGGTCAGTTGATCGCATACGAGTTGCCGATGGTATTGGCAGTCATCGGAGTGATCATCCAGGCCGGCACCATGAATCTGCAACAGATTGTGATTGCCCAAAACTCAGGCTCCATGTTCGGCTTCAGTGGGCTGGGAAATCCGTACGTGATCACGCAATTCGTCGGTTTTGTGGTGTTCATGATTGCCATTCAGGCCGAACTCACGCAAGCACCCTTCGACATGCCGATCGCCGAGAGTGAATTGGTATCGGGATACATGACCGAGTACTCGGGCTTCCGATTCCTCATCTTCTTCATCGGCGAATTTGCCACTGCCGGCGTGTTCTCGCTGATCGCCTCAGTGTTGTTCTTGGGTGGCTGGGGAGTTCCATTTGCGTGGTTTGGTTGGACCGACGTTGATTCGGTGGCCAATTGGATGAACATCGTCGGACCCATCATCATGATCACCAAGATGATGCTGGTTGCTTTCATCATCATGTGGGTGCGTTTCAGCTATCCACGATTCCGCGAAGACCAATTGCAACGGTTTGCGTGGAAGGTCCTCATTCCCGTATCGCTCGCCAACATCGCACTCACGTCTATTTTCAAGGTGGTGATGTAATGGCAAAAGTTCCTGGTTTGGTGAAGGGTCTCGGGGTAACGCTCGGCACGCTCTTTGAAACGGTGACGAAGGGCGCAAACACCGTGCAGTATCCGCACGAGAAGGAATCCCCGCCAACTCGCGCACGTGGAGTGATCGCGCTGCATGAAGGCAACTGCACATCATGCATGTTGTGCGCGCGTTCGTGCCCCGACTGGTGCATTTACATCGAAGGCCACAAAGAGCTTGCGCCACCGCGTCGCGAAGGCGGCAAGCCTCGCAAGGTGAACATGTTGGATCGTTTCGACATCGACTATGCGCTCTGCATGTACTGCGGCATTTGCGTGGAAGTGTGTCCGTTCGATGCCCTGTTCTGGACTCCCGAGTACGAATACTCCGAGCCAAGAATCGCCGACTTGTTGCATGACAAAGCCAAGCTCGGTGAATGGATGGAGACGGTGCCCGAAGCCCCGGAACTCGAAGCCGGCGCAGAAAAAAAGAAGAAGTAGTAGATGTTTGCAGCCGATCTGCTCGTCGCCCAGAACATCGGGTTTGCCGTCATTGCGTTGGTCATGATCGTTGGCGCGCTGCGCGTGGTAACTACCAGCAACGTGGTGCATGCTGCTTTGTGGTTGGTGGTGGTCCTGAGTGGTGCGGCGGCCCAGTACATCCTGCTCGCAGCGGAATTCGTGGCCATCACACAGGTCTTGGTGTACATCGGTGCGGTGATGGTGCTGTTCCTCTTCGGAACCATGCTCACGCGTGCACGCATCGGTGCCGAGCGTGATCTCAACAACAACTATTGGCGACTCGGGATACCCGTGGCCGGTGTGCTGTTCGCCGCGATGACAATTGCAGTCGTGTCATCGTTCGGCGACGAACAGTTGCCTGATGAGCCTCGCGTCATCGGAGTACAGGAGATTTCCGATCAGATTGTTGGTCCCTATCTCCTGCCTTTCTGGGCACTCTCGTTCGTCTTGCTCGGTGCGATCATCGGGGCCATCGTGTTGGCCCGCAAGGACTAGCCCAGATGAACGATGCAGTGAAGGCACCGATATGTTGACGAGTCAGTTCCTGCTGCTCGGAGCAATCCTGTTTTGCATCGGTGTGTACGGCGTCATCGCTCGGAAGAATGCCGTCCTGGTGCTCATGTCGATTGAGCTCATCCTCAACTCGGTGAACATCAACCTGCTGGCATTTGCCCTGCGCAATGGTTCGGCTGATGGTCACACCTTTGCGTTGTACATCATCGCAGTGGCCGCCGCCGAGGTTGGTGTGGGTTTGGCGATGGTGCTCCTCATCTACCGCAACCGTCGCAGCATTGGTTTGGATGAACTCAGCGAGATGCGAGGATGAGGATGTTCGCGGCCTCCGAGGTGTTGTCACCATTGCGTGACGGCTGGTTCTTGCAAAACGCATGGCTTGCGCCGGTGATCCCGACCATCGGTTTTGCGCTCATCATCCTGTTCGGCAAGCGGTTGCCAAAGAAGGGGAGCGAAGTCGGAGTGCTCTCCATGCTCGCCAGTTTGGTGTTGGCGAGTGGTGCCGCATGGCAGTGGATTCAGCGAGTTGGCGGTGCTGGAGAAGAGCAGTTCGTCTCGCCGGTGATTCGAACCTGGACGTGGTGGCAGTCCGGTGGAATGGAATTCACCATTGGCCAGCATGTGGATGGTCTCACGGTGGTGGTCCTGTTCGTCGTGGCATTCATCTCCACGCTGGTGCAGGTCTATTCACTCGAGTACCTGCGGGGTGATCGCCGCTACACGCATTTCTTCGCCGCTCTGACCCTGTTCTCTGCCGGCATGTTGGCGATGGTGATTGCCGAAGACATGATCTTGTTCCTCCTCGGTTGGGAAATCATGGGTCTGTGTTCGTTCATGCTCATCGGCCACTGGTGGGAGGATGGCGCGAACAGCCGTGCTGCCTTGAAGGCGTTCTTCACGGTGCGAACGGGTGACGTCGGCTTGCTCGTGGGCATCAGCATTCTCTTCTTCGCCGCCAACGAGTGGACCACTACCAACCTTGGCTTGTCGGGTTTTTCCATTCGGGGCTTGTCAGCATGGGCATTGTCGGGTGAGCCGAATTCCACGGTGATTCTTGTTGCAGCAATTGCCCTATTTATCGCGGCAATCGGAAAGAGCGGTCAATTCCCACTGCACACATGGTTGCCGGATGCGATGGCCGGCCCCACTCCAGTGAGCTCGCTCTTGCACTCGTCCACGATGGTGGTGGCTGGCGTGTTCCTCGTTGCCCGTTTGTATCCGGTGTTCTTCACCGGGCTGGACATCCTCGGGCCGTCATCGAACATCATCATGATCATCGCGGCGATCACCATCGTGATTGCGGCGGCGTTGGCATTCGTCCAAACCGACATCAAGCGCGTGCTCGCCTACAGCACGGTGAGCCAACTGGGATACATGATGCTGGGTTTGGGTGCCGGTGCATGGCTGCCAGCAGTGTTTCACATCTTCACCCACGCATTCTTCAAGGCGTGCTTGTTCTTATCGGCAGGATCAATCAGCCACAGTGCGTCGCATCATTCCTTCGACATGAAAAAGGACATGGGAGGCCTGCGTAAGCACATGCCGATTACGTTCGCGGCATGGACAGTGTCCACGCTTGCATTGTGCGGAGTGTTCCCCTTCTCCGGGTTCTTCTCCAAAGATGAGATCATCGACAACGTTGGTGGGAATGGCTACACGTTCTTCATGGTGGTGGGCTTGGGTGGCGCGTTCCTCACTGCTGCATACATGACCCGAGCGACATATCTCACGTTCTTTGGCGAGCCGCGCGGAGCATCAGCGGGAGAGCACGGCGAGAGCAGCCACGGCACGCACCCTGCGCACGACGGCCACGATGCACACGACGCACATGCTGTGCACGACAGCCACGACGCACAGGATTCACACGACGCGCATGCAGGCCCGCACGAATCAGGAATCCTGATTACCGCACCACTTGCCATCTTGGCGGTGCTCGCAATTTTCTCCGGCTTGTTCAATGCCACGCCCTTTGGTGAATCGTGGGAGTACATGAAGAAGTGGACGGAGCCGCGCGCAGCAGTGGTGGAGGAGTCGTACTCTGGCGGCCCTGGCGAAGCATTCGTGGTGCCAGCCGCAGAGTCGGGCTATGGCGAGTCGCCGTGCGGCAAGGAAACACCAAAGGATGGAGTGTGCTACGCCCCGCAGCTCAACCACGCCAAATTCAAGTGGTCAAAGGCTCTGTTGTCGCTGGCGATCGTGTTTGCCGGGATTGCAGTCAGCTGGGTAGTGAGTGCAGCACTTTACGGTCGTCGCGACCCGCGATTGGTCGGGCTTACTCAACGTAACGCCGTTGCTCGCTCTGGATATCAACTCTTGATCAACAAGTACTACCTCGATCATCTCTATGAGCGCGGCGTGGTGAGTTTCATCGTTGGACCACTTGCGCGTGGCGCCTATTGGTTCAATCAGCAGGTGCTGGATGGCATCTTGCATGGTGTGGCGCGCGTATCGCGCGTCGTTGCCCAAGTGGTGTACCGCGATATTGACCAGCGTCTCGTCGACGGGGCTGTCAATGCATCGGCCGACGTCACGAAGGCTGCAGGCACCACGGTGCAACCAATCCAATCAGGACGAGTGGGTCACTACGGCGCGTTGCTGTTTGCAACCGCTGCAGTAGCGGCGCTCGTCTTTGTCATACTCAACACCTGAATACGAAACGGGAGATAACACCATGCAGATGATCCGCGACAACAACTGGGTACTGAGTGTCGGCACGTTCTTGCCGATGCTCGGAGTGCTCGTGCTGCTGATCACACCTAAGGCAAACGAAGCTGCCATCAAGATGGTGGCACTACTCACCTCGATTGCCACGGTACTTGTTGGTGTATTCACGCTCGTGAACTTCGACTTCGATCAAGCCGGATCGATGCAATTCGTGGCACAAACCGATTGGATTCCCGTCATTAAGAGTACGTACTTCATTGGCGTGGACGGCATCAGCCTGCCGTTGTATCTCCTCAGCATGGTGGTGACGTTGCTCGTGGTCATTTACAGTCTCGATCACATTCCGTCACCCGGGAACCCCAAGGCGTTCTTCGTGCTCATGCTGATTTTGCAAACGGGCATGGCGGGAACCTTCATCGCACAAGACCTCATCCTGTTCTTCGTGTTCTTCGAATTGGTGTTGCTACCGATGTACTTCATGATCGGTGTGTGGGGTGGCGAACAGCGCCAGTATGCATCGCTCAAGTTCTTCCTGTACACCATGTTCGGATCCGCTCTCATGTTGGTGGCGTTCCTCGCCATCTTCTTCAAAACCGGAGCGGAGAGTTTTGCGATTCCGTATCTGGTCGAGAACGGTGCTGGCATCGCCAAGAACGTGCAGGTATGGATTTTTGCCGGCATGTTCATCGGATTTGCAGTGAAGGTGCCGATGTTCCCATTCCATACCTGGTTGCCCGACGCACACACCCAGGCGCCAACCCAAGGGTCCGTGATTCTTGCGGCAATCCTGCTGAAGCTCGGCACCTACGGTTTCGTTCGAATTGCCATTCCAACCCTGCCCGACGCCGCAATCGAATGGGCGCCATGGATTGGTGGTTTGGCCGTCATCGGCATTATCTACGGAGCACTGGGTTGCTTGGCACAAACCGACATGAAACGACTCATTGCGTTCTCGTCCGTTGCGCACATGGGATTCGTGATGCTCGGCATTTCAACGCTCACTCCCTTCGGCGTGAACGCCGCGGTGTTCGGCATGGTGGCACACGGCTTGATCACCGGAATGCTGTTCTTCATCGCTGGCAGCGTGAAGGAGCGCTACCACACGCTGGAGATCTCCAAGTTGGGTGGCATGCTCACGCAGGCACCACAATTGGGCTGGATCTTGGGCTTGTGCTCGATGGCCTCACTCGGCTTGCCTGGTCTCGCCGGTTTCTGGGGCGAGTTCCCTGCGATTCTTTCTGCCTACAACCCGGCCGACGGCCTGAATGTCACGGTGTTCCGCACGTACATGGTGATTGCGGCACTTGGCACCGTGTTTGCCGCCGCATATTTGTTGTGGCTGTATCAACGCACTGCGTTCGGTACACCAAAGGGACACGACCATCACGATGTGCACGACGTGAACACCTACGAGTGGGTGGCCTGGATGCCGCTGTTGATTGCCATCGTGGCATTCGGTGTGGCACCAAATCTGTTGTTCAGCATCATCGACCCGGCCGTACAGGAAACGCTGCGCGCGTTCGGAGGCTGATTCGTGACACTGCTTGCGCTTTCTGCTGCCGCCTGGACGGCACCAGTCATCGACTATCACGCGCTTGCGCCCGAGATCGTGCTGGCAGTCGGGCTCACGGCAGTGTTGTTGGTGGATCTTTTCACCAGTGAGCGCAACAAGTGGTTGCTCTCGGTTCTCACCGGTTTCTCCTTGCTCGGCGCCACACTGCCGGTACTCACCCTTGCGTTGCACGACAATTCAGTGCGTTCAATCTTTGATGGTCGTTACGTGGTGGATGAGTTCAGCCTGGTGATGAAGGGTCTGTTCCTCCTGGCGGGATATGTGATCGTGCTGTTGTCGTCGTCGCATGTGGAGGAGGGCGATTACTGGCGTGGCGAGTATTGGTTCCTGCTCCTCACCAGCTTGTTGGGCATGGTGATGATGGCGTCGTCGCGCGACTTGGTATCGATATTTGTTGCGCTTGAGTTCTTGTCAATCCCGGCGTACATGCTGGCTGCCTGGCGCAAGCGCGACTTGAGGAGCAACGAAGCCGGCGTCAAATACTTCCTGCTGGGTGTGTTTGCATCGGCAGTGATGCTGTATGGAATGTCGTTGTTGTACGGGGTGGCCGACTCCACGCTCTTGGTGGACATCAGCAAGTCGATCGATCTTGACGGTGAATTTGCTGCGGTACAAGCGCTGGCGGTGGTATTCGTGGTGGTTGGTTTTGCTTTCAAGGTTTCTGCGGTGCCGTTCCACACCTGGGCACCCGATACCTACGAAGGCGCACCAACTCCGGTCACCGCATTCTTGTCGGTGGCAAGTAAGGCTGCTGGATTCATTGCACTGGTCGTACTCGTGCTCACGGCTTTTCCGGAAGGTCGCGATGTGTGGCAACCCTTCATCTGGGTACTCTCTGCTCTCACGATGACCATCGGCAACGTATTTGCGTTGCGACAAACCAATCTTGTTCGCATGATCGCTTATTCGTCGGTGAGCCAAGGTGGCTTCGTGCTGATGCCACTCGCCGTTGCCGGAGGGGCAGCAGGAGAAGCTGCGTTGCGCGCAGTGGTGGTGTACCTCGTGGTGTACGCGGCAACTAACTTGGGAATGTTCGGCGTCATTCTTGCGGTGTCGCGCAAGACTCGCAGCGGTGACATTGCATCGTTGGGCGGATTGTTCTCGTATGCGCCGGCACTCGGTGTGTTGCTCACCATATTTCTGGCATCGCTCGCAGGCATACCGCCACTGGGTGGCTGGATCGGCAAGTTTGCCGCATTTCAAGCGCTGCTTACCGATGCCACACCGTGGGCGTATGCACTCGCAGTCATTGGGGCCGTCAACTCGGTGATCGCCTTTGGCTACTACGGAAATGTGATGCGCGAAGTGTGGATGCGACCGGTGCCGCATGGCGACAACACTCCGATCGTCACCCCATCGTCATTGCAGATTGCGCTCGGCATCACCGCTATTGCCACGCTTGTTCTTGGCATCCTGCCTGGTGTGGTGCTGAACTTCGGCGATATGGCCGATCTCGTCGGCGCCTTCGGCGGCTGACGAGTAGCACGTGGCATCTGGCCACCACGTCCACGCAGCCTCCGACGACGTGCGTCGCGCCATTGACGCCGACGGCGGACTTCTGCGCTTTGACAAGTTCATCGAGATCACGCTCTACGGAGAGCACGGCTTCTACAGCACAGCAGGCCGCGCCGGTCGGCGTGGCGACTTCCTGACCTCACCCGAAGTTGGGCCGCTCTTTGGGATGGTGATTGCGCGAGCGTTGGATGCGTGGTGGGAAGAACTTGGTCGCCCGGATCCGTTCACCGTGGTGGATGCCGGGGCGGGTCCAGGGACGTTGAGCCGATCGGTGTTGGCTGCAAATCCCCATTGCTCATCGGCGATGCGATACGTGGCAGTGGAGGTTTCGCCAGCGCAGCGAGCGTTGCATCCTGCGGGCGTGGAGTCCCGTTCAGGCATGCCTCCGGAGCCATTCGTCGGTGTCATCATCGCCAATGAATTGCTCGATAATCTGCCCTTTCGCCTGTTCGTGTTTGATGGTGGTTGGCGAGAGGCATTCGTTGCAGACGATGGCGAGCGATTCGTGGAGCGACTGGTGACCATCTCGGATGTTCCTGCATGCCTTCCCGCAGTCGCAGCTCATGGGTCACGCGTAGCAGTTCACGATGCTGCGACGCGATGGGTCGGTGATGCGCTGTCATTAATTCAGGCGGGTCGGCTTGTGGTGTTTGACTACTGCACTACCTCAACCGAGATGGCGAGCCGGCCGTGGCGCGAGTGGCTGCGCACCTACTCGGGGCACGAGCGGGGAGTGCACTATCTGCAGAGCGTCGGCCAACAGGACATCACCGTGGAAGTAGCCGTTGATCAACTCCTGCCGCCAACTTCGCTCACCTCGCAGGCAGAGTTCTTGCGCGAGTTTGGTATCGATGGGTTGGTGGAGGAGGGTCGAGTTGCATGGGAGCGTGCTGCAAGCTCGCCGACGGTTGCCACAATGACGATGCGCAGTCGAGTGCGTGAAGCTGAGGCGCTGTGCGACTTGGCTGGAATTGGTGCTTTCAGCGTTCTTCAGTGGCGTCGCTGAGCAATTTTGTGCTCCTGAAGTACATTGCTGTGAATCCGACTATCCAACCTTGCGGGCAATCATCAACATCTCACCCGAGAGAGTCAATCGTATTGTAAGTCTTGAAAATGGACGCTTGCTCAGGATCCAGACGAATGGCTTGAGCAAAGCGTATCGATTCATTGACTGGGCTAGAGAACGAAGTGAGAAGAAGATTGGCAGATTACGCGTTCCTACAACCTCAAATCCCGACGTTTCCAAGAGTTGTCGCAATCCCGATTTGGAGAAATACTGAATATGCATTCCTTGATACCACCACCACTTCTTCTTGAGAAGGCGAGGTAAGAAAGCGGCGCGATCTCCAGTATAGATGAAGAGCAATCCGTCGACATTTGTCAACTCCGAAATTGCATTGATCTCGTCCCGTGGATTAGAGAGGTGCTCGATTACACCCCACATGGTTACAATATCAAATCTTCTGGTCGTGGTTTGTTGGGAGACTGGTTGCCGCCATACCTCATGTTGTCTAGATGCGATTTTGGAAGCCCATTCAGACAATTCAACTCCACAGACGACATAAAACCGAGAAGCCTTGTCTAAGAATATTCCTGTCGCACAGCCGATGTCCAACAAAGTCCGTGCGCTACTTGGTGGCGCAGCCGATGTAACTATTTGAAGCCACGCTTCGGCAGACTTCTCTCGTTGTTGCTGAGCTGCGAGGTATGTCTCATCCTCGTTTTCGGTGTACAGGATCTCAACTTGCGGGGCAGAAGAAACGTATTGATGACCGCAATCTGAACATTCAACTATTTCATACGTAAGTCGTGTGGTGGGTGTGAATTTGTAATCGACAGTTGGCGACAAACCATGAAGTTCATCCGGATATCGTTCAAACGAATCGACGCCTAAGCAAACTGGGCAATTTGATTTGTTTGTCATTTCATCCTTCGAGCTACGATAATTTGATGCGTGAAAAGGTCTCCGATTCCAAAAGAAAAGCGCTCAAGTTGTAGGCCTGCGTCTATCATCCACTTGGAACACTGGTGGCGCGAGCGCATGAGGTTTATCTCAGGCGGATGGAGAGCGATACCTCGTCGTCTCTCCAACTGCAGAATGGATTTAGCAATCTTGAGAGCCAGCACCGACAGCCCCCAAATTGGTGGCCAATACAATATGAGTACTCCTCCCTGCTTGGTGACTCGCCGCATCTCACGGAGCGCTGCGGCAATCTGCTGGTCGGTAAAGTGCTCCATAACGCCAAGATTGAAAACTCCATCAAAAGTTTCGTCCTGATAGGGAAGCGAGAATAAATCAGCTTGACTGATGAGGTCACTCTGCCTCACATTGATGTGTCTATTCCGATGTTCTTCAACGGCTCTTCTTGAGAAATCAATTGCAACGAGATTCCATCGTTCAATCAAGTGAACATCAATTTCTCCACCCCCGGAGCCAGCATGGAGCAAAGTTGACCCTGGGGCCACGGTTTTCCTTAGAGTTTGTTTGAGGCTCCGTGGAATAATCCATCGTCGGTAGAAGTTTGCGATTCTTCCGTATGTCTTGGTAACTGACCCCTGCTGACTCCAGTATGCGTCCCAGTCATTGCTTGAGATTGTCATTGTTTGCCCCCAATCCTTGAAACTCGATATCTGCGAAAGGACTTGCGATGCATTAAGGCGAATTTGAACAAGCCCAGGAGTCCTAATAGAACATCTCGGGTCTGCATTTTCGATGATCCGTAAGCCCGTGCTGTCAAAACGATTGGTACCTCAGCCACTGATGAGTCGTGGCGGACGAACCAAGTCAAACTTTGATAAAGGAAAGGGTATCCGTTGTGCAACGGTGCTTCGGGTAGTTTGACCGCTAAATCAGTCATCCGGTATGCGCGAAGTGCGCCGGTGGCATCAAACGGAACTCGAAGCAGATATTTTGTTGCAATGTGTCCAAGATGTGTTAAGGTGCGCCGAATCGGCGTCCAATCCTGCAGACCACCGCCTCTCATAAATCGAGAACCTACGACTACGTCCGCTACTTTTAGCGCATCGAGAAGTTTCGGGATGTCCTCTGGGTCGTGTGTAAGATCTGCATCCAGAGTCACGAGGACATCAGCATTGCACGCGATAGCCTGCCGGAACGCCTCCTTGTGTGCTGAACCAATTCCCAACTTCTGATTTCGCGAAAAAAGACGAACTCTTGGGTTTGATCTTGCAATCTCTCGGACTATCTCGGCGGTTCCATCAGGCGAACTATCATCGAGCACGACGATGTCACTATTCGGTAGAACCTGTGTGATTCGTTTGCACAACTGCAAGATGTTTTCGCACTCGTTGTACGTCGGAACAGCAATTAGGACTTTTATTTCTACCATCAGTTAACTCAGAGTGCAACAATTGAGAGCTTAGGTAAAGGAAAAACTAGCCGGCGGCCATGGAAGATTGGGGATACCTC
>SXPV01000079.1 GCA_005793215.1 Actinomycetota bacterium | reverse complement strand
CCAGCGCGCACAGTTCCTGCCCGACATGTTGCGCGGTGACACCACATGGTGCATCGGCATGAGCGAGCCGAACGCTGGCAGCGACCTGGCGTCGTTGACCACCTCCGCGGTGCGCGACGGCAACCACTGGGTGATCAACGGGCAGAAGATCTGGACCAGTTTCGGTGAGCTCGCGGATTTCTGTTACCTGATTTGTCGCACCAGCAAGGAAGGCCCGCCGCACGCGGGCATCAGCGAAATCATCGTGCCGATGGATACTCCCGGCATCGAGGTGCGGCCGATTACCGACATGACCACCAACCGCCACTTCTGCGAAGTGTTCTACACCGACGTACGCGTGCCGATCGAAAACCTGGTGGGCGCCGAGGGTGGTGCGTTCAAACAAACCATGCGACAGTTGGAACACGAACGCGGCGGCATCGATCGCCTGGTGTCCAACCGCGCGTTGTACTTGATGGCGCGAGAGCGTGCCGACACTTCGAACCCGTTGATTCGCCAAGCCATCGCCGACATCGAGATCGGCTACACGCTCGGGCGAATCCTCGTGATTCGCGAGGTATTGCGACAGGCGCCAGCCGGCTTCTCGGCTGCCACCAAGTGCTTCTGCACCGAACACGAGGCGCGCGTGGCCGATTTCGTGTCGCAGGTGTTCGGCCCGTACGCAACGTTGTGGGACGACGTGAGCCAGGGCCTCGCCTATGCACCGGCGTACACAATCATGGGCGGCACGTCGAACGTGATGCGCAACATCCTCGGCGAGCGCGTCCTCGGCCTGCCGAAGTAGTTTTGGCGTGTGGCCACCCATCCAATAGAGCTCAGCACCCGCGTTATCGATTCCGGCGTCGTCGACGAACGACTCAATCGAGTTGATGGCGACATCTGGGAACTCACCGACAACGTAGCCATCGTCGAGGGCTTCAGCCACTGCGTCACGGTGAACACCGGTGATGGGCTCATGTGCTTCGACGCATCGGGTGTTCAGAGCGGCGCCAAGGTGGTGGAGGCGATCCGCACGTGGTCGTCGGCGCCGATCTCCCACTTGGTGTACACGCACGGTCACTTGGACCATGTGGGTGGCAGTGGTGCCTTCCTTTCAGACACACAGGCACGTGGCACGAAACGACCCGTCGTGGTGAGCCACGAGGCAGTGCTCCCCCGCTTCGAGCGATACAACGACATGTCGGACTTCAACAACCTGATCAACCGCCGTCAGTTCGGCGGAATCCGCGCCGATCACGGATTGGGTATCGGTACCGGCGAACTCGCACCGCCCGCCGGGCCCCGACCAAGCGGAACTTCGCCGATTGGCGCAGCGGGCAGACCCGGCCCAAAGTTCGAACGCTTCTTGCCCGAGAGTGCACTCGCACCCGACACGACATTTCGCGAGTCACTCTCGATGACCGTCGGCAATCTTGCCGTGGACATGTACCACGACCGTGGCGAAACCGACGACCACCTGTGGGCGTGGTTCCCCGAGAAGAAATGGATCGTGACGGGCGACTTCATCATTTGGAACTTTCCGAATGCGGGCAACCCGCAGAAGGTGCAGCGATACGCCGCGGAGTGGGCTCGCGCGCTGCGACGAATGGTGGCGATGGGACCGGAGTTGTTGCTGCCCGCGCACGGTTTGCCGATCGTGGGCAAGGAGCGCATCGCGATGGTGCTTGGCGACATCGCAACTGCGTTGGAATCGCTCGTTACCCAGGTGATTCACATGATGAACGACGGCGCAACGCTCGACACCATCGTGCACACCGTGAAGGTTCCCGATGCAGTGTTGGCCAAGCCATATCTGCGACCGCTGTACGACGAGCCCGAGTTCGTGGTGCGAGGCATCTGGCGCATGTACGGCGGATGGTGGGACGGTGCCGCGTCACGATTGAAGCCATCTCCCGATGCCGTGCTCGGTGCAGAGATCGCATCGTTGGCCGGCGGCGCCGATGTGTTGATGGCCCGTGCAAAGGGGCTCGCCGAAGACGGTGACATGCGGTTGGCGTGTCATCTCGCCGACTTTGCCGGCTGGGCCGCACCCGACGATGCTGCAGTGCATGCGCGTCGCGCCGAACTGTACGAGTTGCGCCGCAAGCAGGAACTTTCGCTGATGAGCAAAGGAATCTTCCGTGCCGCCGCCCGCGAATCGGAAGCAGTCGTTAAGCGCACTCAACAGTGAGGTTCCAACCGGGCACATCGGTTGCGATGCACACTCGGCCTGGGCAATCATCGGGGATCAACACTCGACTTGGTTTGTCCGTTGCGGACTCACTCACGTGGATACTGCACACGGCGATTGTTGCGGTGCTCATCTGGAATCACGAGCCATGGCGCGACGAGTTGCAGGCGTGGTCGATTGCAATGGCCAGCCAGAACCCACTTGACCTGCTGCCAAATACGCGACTCGAAGGTCGGCCGCCTGGTTGGCAGTTGTTGCTCTGGCCGCTTGCGCAGGTGATCACCAACCCGCGAATGATGCAACTCGTCGCACTGGTGATTGGTTCGCTCGTTGCGTGGTGGTGGCTGCGGCGCAGCGCACTGGTGTGGCAGATGAAGGCAGTGGTGCTCTTTGGATTCCTCTTCACCGGCGGATACCTGGTGCACTCGCGTGACTATGTGTTGTCGTTCTTGGTGCTGGTGGCGGCGACCGCCGTGCATGAGCGCCGGGGGCCCGGCGTTCGTCTGGCGTTGGTGTTGTGCGCGCTCGCGTGGGTGAATGCATTTTCGCTGGCTATGGCGGCGGCACTCGTCGTTGCCGTGTGGCTCCCGGAGTTACCGGCATGGAGACAATGGACCGTCTCTCGTCGCATCGAATGGTGTGGTTCGCTCGTGCTATGTGGTGGATGGTTCGCCTGGTCGGCGTATCTCACGTATCCAACCGCCGACAACCAGTTCGGTGTCGGACGGTACAAGGGCTTCGGCCGAGCGCTGACGAAATCGTTCATTCCTCTCGACTACGACTGGGCGTGGCTGCAACGTTTCGACAACGTGCTCGCAGGTGCGCTGTGCATCGGGGCGCTCGTATGGGCATGGCAGTGGTCGCGAACGGCGTTCATCTTCGTGTCGCTCGCGATGGCAATGTTGCTCTACAACCTCACCTACGGTTACGGCGACTATTGGTGGCACTTCGGTAATGCGTACCTCGTGGTATTCGTTGCAACGTGTTTCGTACGAGGTCGTTCGTCGGTGGGATGGTTGCGT
>SXPV01000078.1 GCA_005793215.1 Actinomycetota bacterium | reverse complement strand
TCACCGTGCAGGCACAGATTCTCGACGTACTCAAGACCGCCCGCGATATGACGGGTGCTGCCGTAGTGCTCGTCACGCACGACCTTGGCGTGGTTGCTGGTCTGGCTGACCGTGTCGCAATCATGTACGCCGGAAAAGTGGTGGAAATCGGCAATGTCGATGATGTTTACGCATCGCCTGCGATGCCGTACACCATCGGTCTACTTCGCTCGATTCCGCGCGTCGATGCGGTCGGCTCGAGCCGACTGACGTCGATTGATGGTGCCCCGCCGTCACCAGTAGCACTGCCACCTGGGTGTGCATTTGCGCCGCGTTGCCCGGCCGCGGCACCCCAATGCGATACTGCCATTCCCGTACTTACCCCCTTGTCGCCAACTCGCATGACTGCCTGTGTGCGTCAGTCGGAAATCTCAACCCTGCAGGCGAGCGGGAAACTCTTCATCGACGGTCCGGTGTATTCAGCAGCGGCAACAACCAGCAACGCCGTGGCCCTTGAAGTTCGCAGCCTAAAAAAGACCTTCCCCTTGATGAAGGGTTCCGTGCTGCGCCGTCGGGTGGGCTCGGTGTTTGCGGTGGATGGCGTTGATCTCACGCTGCACGAAGGCCGAAGCCTTGCGTTGGTGGGCGAATCCGGCTGCGGCAAGACCACCACGTTGTTGGAAATTCTGAACATGGTGGCACCAGAAGCCGGCACCATCACCGTGCTGGGTCGCAACGTGGCGGGGCTCTCCAAGAAACAACGTCTGGATATGCGCAAGGACCTACAAATCGTGTTTCAGGACCCGTTTGCATCGCTCGACCCGCGACTGCCGATCGGTGATGCAATTGCCGAACCCCTCGACAACTTCGGTATGCCGAAGGCCGAGCAGAACCAGCGCGTGATGGAGTTGCTCGAACTCGTCGGGTTGCAGCGTGACCACGCCAGCAGGTATCCCGCCGAGTTTTCGGGCGGCCAGCGACAGCGCATTGCAATTGCCCGAGCACTTGCGCTCAATCCGAAGGTGATTGCACTCGATGAACCGGTGTCAGCGCTCGACGTGAGTGTTCGCGCAGGAGTGTTGAACCTGCTCGCCGAGTTGCAAGAGAAACTCAAGTTGTCCTACCTGTTCGTGTCGCACGACCTCGCCGTGGTGCAGCACGTTGCCGACGACATCGCCGTGATGTACTTAGGTGGCATCGTGGAGTCGGGCCCGGTCGACGAGGTGTTCGCCCGACCGCAACATCCGTACACGCAGGCCTTGCTCTCGGCTGTGCCGATTCCAGACCCGAAGGTGGAGCGAGTTCGCAAACGCATCATCCTGCAGGGTGACTTGCCGAGCCCGGCGAATCCGCCGTCGGGCTGTCGTTTCCACACGCGCTGTCAGATTCGTGCAACGTTGCCTTCCGATGTTGCCGCAAAGTGCGTGAGCGACCGCCCCGAGTTGGTGTCGTACAGCGCAAGCCGAGTTGCCTGCCACGCCCCGTTGAACTGACCTACGCTCGCGTGGGTGAGTAACACCGCCAGCCCGATCCCAAACGGCTGGGACCGGGTCAATGGAGCACTCCACCGTCGCCTGGCCTTTGCCGATTTTGCCGCAGCCTTCGCATTCATGACTCGGGTTGCGGAGATTGCTGAAGAACATGACCATCACCCCGATTGGTCAAACAGCTGGAACGTGGTGAACATCTCGCTGCGCACGCACGATGCCGGTGGTGTCATTACCGAGCGCGACCTCCGACTCGCTCGGTGCATCAACGAAGTGCTCTCATAGAGGGCGCGCACAACGCCCACCCATGACCACCTCTTCCACCACTCGCGGCGTGTTTGCCAGCACCGAGAAGTTTCCCGGTCGTTGGGTGTTGGTGGCTGCCTTTACCCTGCTGATGTTCTCTTCCGGCGTGGGTTTCTACGGTCTCGCCGTCTACTTGCAGGCGTTCAGTCGCGAACTGGGCTGGTCGGTGTCGTCGATTTCGTTGGCAACGACGTTCTTCTTCCTCGTTGGTGGCATTTCGGGGTTATCGATTGCCAAGTTCATCGCCAAGCGAGATGTGCGCATCATGATCATTGCCGGCGCAATCGTGGGTTCGGGCTCGCTCTATTGCATGCGATTCGTCGACCAACGATGGCAGCTGTTCGTGGTGTATGCAACGTATGCGTTGGGGTGGTCGGCGTCGGGAGTCGGACCAGTCACCACGGTGGTAACCCGATGGTTTCATGCCAAGCGTGCGAGTGCGATCGCGATTGCGTCGACGGGATTGTCCGTCGGCGGCATCGTGGTGACACCACTTATTAAGTGGATTCTCGATGAGCAAGGCATTCGCAACGGGTCGCCGTGGCTCGCATTCATCTGGTTCGTCGGCACGGTGCCCGTAACTCTGTTGTTTCTACGGCCATTTCCCCATCTCTACGGCTGGTTGCCCGATGGCGCTCGAGTGGCACCAGGCGAGCAACCCGTTGTGGCCGGCACTCCGCTTGCCGAGGCGGTGCGAAGCAGGTTCTTCATTGCAGTCACCGCTGCGTTCGTCTTTGCCTTCGGTGCGCAGGTTGGTGGTGTGCAACAACTCGTCAAGTTGGTGGAAGAACGCACCGATCGTTCCACGGCCATGTTGGGCACCGTGGTGTTGTCGTTGTTTTCTATTCTCGCTCGATTCGCCGGCAGCAGGGTGGTGTCCCGTATCGACATGACTCGCTTCACGGTGGCAGTAACTGCCGGTCAAGGTGTTTCGTTGGCAATCATTGCAGTTTCAAACAATCGGCTCGGACTTCTTCTCGGCATAGCCCTCTTTGGTTCTACGGTCGGCAACATGCTCATGATGCAGTCGTTGTTGTTTGCGCAGCGATTTGGGGTGCTTGACTATCCACGCATCGTGGCTCGGCACGGTTTGATCTCGTTTACTGGAACCGCGGTGGGCCCGATCCTCCTCGGTTGGCTGTATGACAATGCCGGGGGATATCGGGCCTCGTACTTGGCGGCAGGAATGTGCTCCCTGCTTGGAGTCCTCTTTTTCTCCCTGGCTGGCTCCGCAAACGCGCCCGATAATGAGTGACCTGCATCCCAACGTTGTGCGAGTGGTGGAGGCTGCTCGCGCATTGGGATTGGAGATCACCACGCGACGCTTCCCCGAAGGGACAAAGACCGCACAAGACGCCGCCAATGCCATTGGGGTTTTGGTCGGACAGATCGTAAAAAGTCTGGTCTTTTCGGTTGATGGTGAGATCGTGATGGCATACGTGAGTGGCGCAAATCAGTTGGATGAAAAAAAGCTGGCAGCAGCAGCTGGTGGCGTGAAGTGTTCGCGAGTCAACGCAGACGCAGTACGGGAGGCGACGGGGTTCCCCATCGGTGGCGTGCCCCCCTTTGGACACACAACTCAACTGCGTGTGTTCGTCGATCCGGATCTTTTGCAGTACGACGAGGTGTGGGCTGCTGCAGGAACGTGGAACGACAACTTCGGTGCGGCACCAGCGGACATTGTGCGTGTCGCCGGTGGCGTAGTCACCGACCTGAAGCGCGGTTAGGCGAGAGCATCTGCGAGCGCCTCCTTGGTGCGCTGATTAGTTTCATCATCGTTTGACGCAATCATGATTCGTAGATCTGTCGCCCCAGCCGCTACATATTCATTTAAGCCCTCTTCGATTTGCAGTGGGGAACTCGTCGCCCGACCACGAAGGGTCGGTGCGTAACGTGATCACTCCCGACGACAAGAACTGGACATGGGTGCTCGAGCGTGCGTGCCCCGACTGCGGGTTCGCTGCCGGCACGTTCGACGTGGCAAACACCGGTGCGGTGGTGCGCGACCTTGCAGCGCGCTGGACCGCTGTATTGGACCGTGCCGATGTGTCGCAGCGACCAAACGCGACCACCTGGTCGCCGCTCGAGTACGGGTGCCATGTACGCGACGTATTCCGCATCTTCGACCGCCGGCTGGCGATGATGATCGAGCAGGTCGACCCGCAGTTCGATAACTGGGACCAGGACAAAACGGCGATCGACGACGACTACGCGGGCCAGCCATCGAGTGTCGTGGCCAGCGAGCTGTCAGGTGCCGCCGAGATCCTCGCTGACCGCTTCGACTCCGTGCAAGCCGACCAGTGGCAGCGTCGCGGGTTCCGCAGCGACGGCTCGGTGTTTACCGTGCGAACCATCGCCCAGTATCTGCTGCACGACCCGGTGCATCACCTGTGGGACGTCGGTGCTCCAGTGCCGAAGTACTAGATCAACGGATTGCTGCGCCACCATACGATGGTCGCGGCGAGCGAATCATGCAACGAAGTGGAGTGGTTACCGAACACCGCTGCATACGCCGAGTGATCGACGACGAAGTCTTCTTCGAATTCGTAGAGCATCTCAATCGATTCTTTGGCGGGCGGAATGAAGAGTCCCGCCAAGCGAAGTTGGAATCGACTGCGCTTCACGTACCTTGCCTCAACCCCAGCGATCGAAGCAGCCATGTCGAGGAATTGCCGCGTACTCACGGCGGGAGCGTTGGGTACGTGCCAAGCGCGACCGAGCGAGCGACCGTCGAGCGCGAGACGCACGAGTGCTTCTCCGAAGTCGACCACGTAGGTGTAGGAGTGCAATGCATCGGGGTTGCCGAACAGTTCGGCCTTCTTTCCCTGAAGGAGTGGCCCGAAGAAACGATCACCAACTGCCGAGCCTGAAACGTGCGGCCCGAAGAAGTCCGACGCACGACCTGCGGTCGCCTTCAGTCGTCCAGCTTTGTAGTCGGCCTCGAGTGCGCGCCACAAGTCGGCGCGAGTCCTGCCTTTGCGAGTGGTGGCAACGGGTGGAAGTGACTCGGTGAGCGGTCCGGCAACGGGACCATAGCCGTAGAGGTTCTCCACCGCAACAAGCACTGCGTCGGTGCCGCGCACGGCACGAACGACGCTGTCTTGGTGTGCGGGGAACTCCTCAGGCCAACGGTGATATTCGGGCTGCGACGCTTGATACACGGCGTCGGAGCCCAAGACGATCGATTTCAGGTGCTCGGTGTCGAGCACATTCGCGGTGACTGTTCGTGCACCAGGAATCTCCGTACCGCTGCGGGTGACGACATCTGCGTCGATACCGCGGTGAGTGAGTGCGGCGACGATTGCTCGGGCAACCGGACCTCCCCCGAGCACCACGTGGCGAGTCATGCCGGCGACTCCGTGCTGACGCCTTGCCCCACACGTGCTGGAAGGAATCGCAGTGCGAGCAGCGATCCGAGAATCGCCACGATGCCCACCGTGGTACAGGCAACTTGGAACCCGTCGAGGAACGAAAGACCAGCGGCCTCACGAATCGCACTCGACACAGTTGGGTCGCCGACCTGCTCAGACACTGCAAACGCAGCACCAACGGACTCTTCGGCCGCCGACACTGCTGCTTCGGGCAGCGAGAAGGGGGAGAGCAGGTCGACGATCTTGGGGCCGTAGGTGGTGGCAAAGATGCTGCCGATGATGGCAACACCGAGTGTGCCACCCACTTCGCGACTGGTGTCGTTGATTGCTGATCCGACACCGGCCATATCGCGCGGGAGGGATCCCATCACCGATTCCGATGCCGGGCTGGTGACGAGCGAGAGCCCGCAAGCCATCAACACCATGCTTGCAACGACCGGACCGAAGTACAGCGAGTCGATCTCGAACGTTCCTGCCCAGATCTGCGCAATGCCCATGAACAACAGACCAATCGGCACGATTCGTTTCGGTCCGTATCGCAACGAGAGCCGAGCAGCAATCGGAGCAGTGATGCCGGCGCCGACCGCGAATGGCAACGTGCGCAGACCCGACTCGAGTGGGTCGTAGCCGCGTACGAACTGGAAGTACTGCGTGACGAGGAAGGTGAACCCGAACAACGAAAAGAAGGCGATTGCGATTGCCGACGTTGCCGCGGTTACCCGCATGTCACGAAACACCCCAACATCGAGCAGGGGGTGCTCGGTGTTTCGTTCTCTCCAGACGAAGGCGGCAACCAACAGTGCCGTGCCAATAATCTCGGCAATCGACTCGGTGCTCGTCCAGCCACGGTGAGGTCCTTCGATGATCGTGTACACGAGCAGCGAGACGAACGCGATGGAGAGGAGGAAGCCCGGGATGTCGAGTCGAACTGCGTTGGGGTCCTTGGATTCCGGAATGAACACCCACTGCAACAGCAGGGCGATGGTGACGATCGGAATATTGATGAGGAACACCGAGCCCCACCAGAAGTGTTCAAGCAAGAGACCCCCGGTGACGGGTCCGAATGCCACGGCTGCACCGGACACCGCCGACCACACGCCGATGGCCTTTGCGCGTTCGACAGGGTTGCGAAACACGTCGATGAGAATTGCCAATGTGCTGGGGAAGACGAGTGCAGCACCGACACCCATCAGACCTCGACCGATGATGAGCTGCTCGGTGGTGTCGGTGAATGCCGCCCACGCCGAAAAAATGCCGAAGAGCACCATGCCGATCTGCATCACGAGTTTGCGGCCGAAGCGATCGCCGAGACCACCGCAGGCCAGCAGCAAGCCGGCAAATACCAGCGCGTACGAATCGACTATCCACTGCAAACCGCTGGTAGTGGCCTCGAGTTCTCGCGCGAGCGTGGGGATTGCCACGTTGATGATGAGGTTGTCCACCACAACGAGGAACACCGAGAGGCTGAGGATCGCAAGAATCCACCAGCGGCGCGCATGCACCTTGGCGTCGGGGTGGGTGGTACTGATGTCGGTGGTCATGTAGACACTGTCTAGTCGGAATACTTGATAGTGTCAAGTCGTGGCACCAAGAGCAATGGCGCAGACCCTTCGTGACAGAGTCATCAAGGCCGCAGTGAGGTACATCGCCGATTCGGGCCCCGACGGATTGTCATTTCGTCAGATTGCTTCTGATGCGGGCGTGAGTCATCAGGCGCCGTACCACCACTTCGGCGACCGAAGCGCCATCTTCACCGAGATTGCACGAGAAGGATTCCAGAAGTTCACGGAAGTCATGAGTTCGCCGGCTCGTCGCGACGAAGACTCGAATCTCGCCGTGCGAATGTGTGAGCGCTACGTCGACTTTGCACTCACGAACAAGGGATACTTTCGCGTCATGTTCCGCTCCGACTTGTGTCAGATGGATGAGTCACCTGAAACCCAGCGTGCTGCTGATGAAGCATTCGATACGTTGCTGTTCGCAGTCGGCGAAATTCTCGGCTCCTCGGCATCGATCGACGAAATCCGTGTGCAGGCAACCGCAATGTGGTCGGTAGCGCACGGACTCGCGACGCTGCTCATTGATGGGCCACTCGAGCACAAGATCGGCAAGGTGAGTGATCGGCGCACACTCGTGCGCGGTGTTGCCAATCGAATGATCGACGGCATCACGTCGTAGTCAGCGCCACAACACGGTTCTGGTGCGGCTTGCCGATGGCGCTAGCGCGCCGCAGACTCGTAGCGCAACGCAACGACCTGGTTCGTGCCGTCGGGGCACGTGTCGGAATCCGGTCCTGCCATCGTGAAACCCGCCCGCTCAGCAGTACGTCGTGAAGACACGTTGGTTTCGGCGATCAATGCTCGCACCGTATGGGCTTCGGTATTTCGATGGATGAGAGTTCGGAGCACTCGTAGTGCGTTTGCCGCTGCTCGGTGTCCGCGGCCCCACGGCGCGACCCAATAGCCAACCGATGCAACGCCATCTCGAACGTGGTGCAGCCCTGCCACGCCGACCGGTTCATTGGTGAGCGCAGTGACGATTGCGTACGCGGCAAGCTCACCGCCGTGGTCGACGACGAACGACTCCGCATGTTCCCGTGTGTAGGGGCGCGGAACCGTGGTCCAACGTTGAATGTCGGTGTCCTGACATGCGCGATGGATCCACTCGGCATCGTTTGGTTGGAGTTCCCGCAGGCGGTGGGAGAGGAGATCGAAATACACCTGCACTACCCGGGTGTCGTCGGCGATTTCCTCGCCGGCGCGGGTCCAGTACTCCAGGTGGCTGGTACGAAAGTCGGCGGCGTTCAGGTCGCCCTCGGCCTCGGCAAGTGCAAACTCGTCTGGGACGTCGGCGAACCGGGTGACTTCCACTCGAGTGACGTGCAACGTCGCTACGTGTTTGCCGTCGTTATCGACCATCGAAAGACACTCACCGACATGCTCGACGGGTTCGCCTTCCTTGGTGTAGTCGTGGAGGAGGCCCGCAGTGGCGCGTTTGTTGCCGTTGATGATGAAGTCAACGAGGCGAGCGCGACTCTCGCCGGGTGTTCCGAATTCGATTGACCGCAGCGAGTCGACGACAGGAAATGACATCGTCGACTCGCGCGATCCTTCGACTATTTAGCCCAGAGACTGAGCAGATCGTCGCTCACCACGGGGCCGAAATCGCCACCGTTAGCAACCAACGCAAAGAGGAAGAGGGCAGCGCCGGCCATCGACACGTTCTTGAAGAACGCAATGGTCTCGGTCTGCTTGGCTTGCGGATCCGACTGGGTCCAGAAATCGTGCATCTTCAGCGCCATGGCGAGAAGCAAGACGGCCAGCACCAATGCGCCGAGGTCTGTGTAGACGCCGAGCACAACCGAGACGCCGCCGAGCAGCAAGAGCAGGCCCGAGAGCAACACCGATGCCTTGGCAGCGGGAACCGTCTTGAACTGTGCGTAGCCAGTCATCGCCTGGGTCTTGGTGAAGTGGTTGATACCACTCGATACGAAGATGAGTGCGAAGAGCACTCGTCCGATGATCATGACGATATCCATGTGATTTCTCCTTGTGTGAGTGCTCGAATCATCGAGCACCCGAATCATACTGTAAAGTAGTTGCGTGCGCAACTATCTTGTCCAACAGCTGAGGCGACCCAGTTGTGGGTTGGGCGGGGCGCTTTCGTGACTCGTTGGCTGGACCCCGTGGAACTTCGAGCCTGGCGGGGCTTCGTGCTGAACGCGCGCGATGTGTTGCAGGACATTGAAGCCGACCT
>SXPV01000011.1 GCA_005793215.1 Actinomycetota bacterium | reverse complement strand
TGGAGGTGCGCGACAAAGGTGTACGAGTTGTTGCGGTGTGCCCGGGATACGTGCGAACGGATCTCCATCGTCGTGCCGGGTTGGAGCACCTCACCCACAGAGTGCCGAATTGGATGTGGTTGTCCGCCGATGATGTGGTGCAGGCGGCAGAGCGATCATTACGACGAGGTCGTGTGGTGGTCGTTCCAGGGGTGGTGTATCGACTGGTGTTGCCCTTCTTATCATCCGCCGTTGCGCAAGGAGCGTGGCGTCGACTGACGCGTCGCACCTAGTTGGTGGACTTATCGCGCAAGTGTTCCCCAACGTGGCCGATGACGATACGGCGCTGCTTCACGTCCATGTAGAAGTAGACCCGTGCTTCATTGCAACGAATATGCGGACCAAGTTGTACGGGAGATCCATTCCACACGATGGTGTAGTCCTGACCGAACTTGTTGATTGCGTTGTCGCTCACTGAGGGTGCGAAGTTGAATTTCTCCGAGCAATACGTATTGAAGAGATGCGGCTCGATATCCCCCCGACGCAAGCGAGCCGCGAGGTTGTTGAGCTCGAGCAGGCTGCCAAAGATGCGCTGATTGGTGGCAGGCGAATACTGGGCCTTGCCGAGCCGCGATTCCACTTCCGGGTGAAAGTCCAGCATCGTGAACGACTGTTTCGCCATCAACAGCACCTGAGAGGTGTTGTTCCATTGTTTGGCGTCGTCCCGCAGTGTGAGCAACGCCGTGAGTTGGTCACGGTAGCGATCGCGATCCTCGGCCATCTTTGCGCTGAGATGCTCGGTGGTGGTGAGATTTTCGATCAGGCTGTCGTTTTCATCCCGAACTTCGCTGAGTTGCTGCTCGAGATCCTGGTTCTTTCGGCGCAGGTCGCCGACTTCGGGTGATGTGGTGTTCGCAACAACTTGTTGAATCGGCACGTTTGGTGTGGTTTGTGGTCGAGCCGTTGGACGTGGCAGCAATGGAAGTGCGCCGACGGCTGCCGCAATGAGTTCATCGACGAGGCGTTCGTCGTCGCGTTGTGGATACTCCGTGGTGGCAATTCCACGTGCCGCACGTGGCCATGCGACGAGGACCCAGCTCGAACTTGCCTTGCGGTTGCCGTAATAGTCGTTGAAACCCTGCTCGGATTCGGCGGTGGCGAGGTGACACACGTGGGCTATTCCAGTAAGTACTCGGGCAGTATCGGTGGTGGTCATCACCCCGGCACCCTTGGTGCTGGTGCATTCAACGACGAGCGGTAGCCGTCGGGATGGTGCCTCGATGAGTGCCGCGATTGCTGCGCCGTCGTTGCTGCTCGTTGCCCGAATCGGATTACCGGAGATGAGTTGTTGGGCATCACGGATACGGAACTCTCTGGTGATGTCGGCAACCAGCGACGTGAGTGCAACCGGTGGTCGTTCGCTTCTGGTGCGGGGCAGGATGAGCGGACCAGTCGGACGCACTTCACGACGAATGTCGATGATGACATCCCCGCGCAGATTGTTGAAGAGCGACACCAGAGTTACCTGCCGGGCGTCGTCAGTGGGGTGTTGTTCGGAGATATCAATCCGAAACACCTTCTCGGTGACGCTGCCTCGAGCCGTCACCTGCGTGGTGTTGGTACGTTTGCTCTCGGGCCAGGTGCGTTCGAGCCACGGCTCAATGAGGTGACCGACGGTTTCCCTGGCTCCAACCTCGGCTGATCCATCCTTGGGTTTTGGCAGGATCAGCGTGACGCCGTACACCGTCAGCATGACTTATCGCTCGAGCACCAATTGAAATTCGAGTATCCCGAAGTCTTCGGTAGAAATTCCTGGGATCGAAGGGTTGGGTATCTCCCACTCGCTGAATGTCACCGTAAGTTCGCCAGTTACCACGATGCGTCCATTGCGCGCTTCGCCGAATACGGAGATTGAGACGGGTTTGGTAGTCCCGCGCAGTGTGAGTTCGCCCACTGCAGTGTTTGACGTACGCGCAGTAGTCGAGTCGGCAGAGAGCGAGATTGGTGATGTGAGCACGAATGTTGCAGTTGGATGGTTGATGACATCCATGATGCGGCTCTCGAACTGAGCATCGCGTTTTGGTTCGTCACTCTTGATGGTAGTCATGTCCACTACGAACTCACCGGAAGCGACTTCGTCACCTTCGATCAGCAACGAACCAGTCACTGCATTGGTGCGGCCCACAGCGGTGACGTTTTGTCCGAACAGCACTTCGTCAACTCGATAACCCACCTGAGATTCATTGGTGACTCGCCAAGTTCCGCTTGGATCGTCGATGGAGATGGTAGAGGTGCTTGAATCCTGGGCTGTGTCAACTGTGGTGTCGCTCGCCGCAACGGTGCTGGTGCTGACTTCATCCAGGAAACTCTCTGGTGCCGGCTCACGAATGAGGTTGATGTACACCCACGGACCGCCAACGAGCACCACGACGATCGACAACACGAACACCCCAACACGTTTCATGCGACGCGACATGGCTCGCAGGTTATCGCTGCATGCGGAGTGGTTCTAACTTCGGTGTGCGAGTAGCTGAGTAGTGGCACTGAGACCGTTGTGATACTTGCCCTCGGTGATCTCACGCTCCACTTCGCGACCGATGACGATCTCCATTCGGTGCTGCAAGCCAAGGTCTTCGAGTAACTCCTCCAGCTCCACGGTCATCTCGACATTCTGTGGTCCGCCAACTCCACGCGCAATGTTGGCTTTTCGGTAGGCCTCGAACACCAGGCACCCTTGGTTCGTTAGAGCT